>JBIIHU010000163.1:0-8695 GCA_044235405.1 Burkholderiaceae bacterium | reverse complement strand
CGCAGCCTGGCTGCGCGACACCGGCCTGGCATTGGATGCCGACGGCTTCGTTCGCGTGCTGCCCACGCTGCAGACCGTCTCGGACCCGCTGATCTTCGCGGCCGGCGACATCGCCGCCTTCGACGATCGGCCGCTCGAGAAGGCCGGCGTGTTCGCCGTGCGCATGGGCCGTCCGCTCGATGCGAACCTGCGCCTCGCGGTGCAGGGGCGCACGCTGCGCGCCTGGCGCCCGCAGCGCCGCTGGCTCGCGCTGATCGGCACCGGCACGCGACATGCGATCGCCTCGCGCGGGGCGATCGGTTTTGCCGGCGACTGGGTCTGGCGCTGGAAAGAGTGGATCGATCGGCGCTTCATGGCCCGCTTCAGCGAGTTTCCGGCGATGACCATGGCGCCGCGCGCGGCTGGCCGTCACGATCGGGCGCCGGGCGCGGGGCTCGCGCTGCGCGAGGAGGAGGCCGCGCAGGCGCTGTCGGCGATCGCGATGCGCTGCGGCGGCTGCGGGGCCAAGGTGGGCGCCACGGTGCTCTCGCGTGCGCTCTCCGGCCTGCAGCCTGTGCGCCGCCCCGAGGTGCTGATCGGGCTCGATGCGCCCGACGACGCGGCGGTGGTGGCGGTGCCACCGGGCATGGCGATGGTCCACACCGTCGATTTCTTCCGCGCCTTCATCGACGACCCCTGGACCTTCGGGCGCATCGCGGCCAATCACGCGCTGGGCGATATCTGGGCCATGGGCGGCCAGCCGCAGAGCGCCACCGCGATCGTCACCGTGCCGCCCGGCCTCGAGTCCAAGACCGAGGATCTGCTTCGTCAGATGATGGGCGGGGCGGTCGAGGTGCTCAACGAGGCCGGCTGCGCGCTGGTCGGCGGCCACACCGGCGAGGGCCGCGAGCTCGCGCTCGGTTTCGCGATCAACGGCCTGGTCGCAAGCGACCTGTCCACCGTGCTGCGCAAGGGGGGCATGCGCCCGGGCGACCTGCTGCTGCTCACCAAGCCGATCGGCACCGGCACGCTGCTGGTAGCCCACGAGCGGCTGCAGGCGCGCGGCGACTGGCTCGCCGCCGCGCTCGCCTCGATGACCACCTCCAACCGCGATGCCGCCCGCTGCCTGTTCGCGCATGGTGCCACGGCCTGCACCGACCTCACTGGCTTCGGGTTGCTCGGCCACCTGGTCGAGATGACCCGGCCCTCGGGCGTCGATGCACGCCTCGATCTCGCGGCGCTGCCGGTGCTGCCCGGTGCCGAAGCCAGCGCTGCCGCCGGGCTGCTGAGTTCGCTGCAGCCGGCCAACCTGCGGCTGCGCCGCGCGGTGCGCAACCCCGAGGGGCTGACCGAACGGCCCCGCTACCGGCTGCTCTTCGATCCGCAGACCGCGGGCGGCCTGCTGGCGAGCGTGCCTGCGGCGAGCGCGCAGGCCTGCCTGCGCGACCTGCGTGCCGGCCCCGCGCCGCAGGCGGCGATCATCGGCGAGGTGCTGCCCGAGGGCGATGCGCTGTCGCCGATCGTGCTGCGAGGCTGAGCGAATCCGGGCGGACCCGAGCGGGCCCGATGGGGCCTGACAAGCCCCGGGCGGCCCGGGGCGCCGCTCAGGCGCCCGGGCGCTTCTTCAGGTCGCGGCAGTCGAGGGCGTGTGCACGCGGGTCTTCGTCCTTGCCGAAGATGCGGTGCTTCTGCAGCTTGTTGGTCGAGGTGACCGGCAGCTCCTCGCGGAACACCATCCAGGCCGGCGCCTTGTAGTAGGCGAGCTCGGCCAGGCAGTGCGCGACCAGCGCCTGCGCGCAGGCCGCATCGCCCGTCACCCCGGGGGCGGGCACCACCACCGCGAGCACCTCCTCGTCGCGCATCGCGTCGGGCACGGCCATCACGGCCACGCGGTGCACCAGCGGGTGAGCGGCGAGCACCGCCTCGACCTCGCCGGCCGAGATGTTCTCGCCCGAGCGCCGGATCATGTCCTTGCGACGGTCGATGAAGTAGTGCATGCCGCTCGCGTCGGCGCTGACGATGTCGCCGGTATGGAACCAGCCGCCACGCCAGGCGCGCTCGGTGGCCTCGGGGTCATCCAGGTAGCCGCTGAAGAAGCCGCGCCGCGGATCGTCGCCCGCGCAGCGCACCAGCAGTTCCCCGGGCTGGCCGGGGGCCACCGGCCGGTCCTGCTCGTCGACGACGAGGGTCTCGAGCGGGGCGCGCGGCCGACCGAAGGCCCGAGTGTCGACCTGCCGCGGCTCCTCGTGGTTGACGAGGAACCGTCCGGTCTCGGTCATGCCCCACACCTCGACCAGTGGCAGGCCGAAGCGCGCCTCGAAGGCGGCATGCAGCGTCGGGTCGCAGCCCGCGCCCAGGCCCCAGCGCACCTGGTGTGCCCGCTCGTGCGGCGAGTGCTGCTGCTTGATCAGCGCCGGCGGCATGATCCCGAGGTAGTGGATGCCGGTGGCCCCCGATCCGGCGACATCGGCCCACCAGGTGCTCGCATGGAAGCGGTCGGGGATCACCAGGCAGTTGCGCGTCAGGATCATCGCGCCCAGCGTGTTGATGCCGCAATTCATGTGGAACACCGGCAGCGGATTGAAGACCCGGTCCTTGCCCTCGCGCAGCGCGAGCATGCCGCCGCTGTCGCGGTACCAGGCGCTTCCGGTGAGCACGTACTCGTTGGTCAGGATGCAGCCCTTGGGCAGGCCGGAGGTGCCCGAGGTGTACAGGATGGCGGTCTCGGCATGCCACGGGTCCGGCACGGCGCGCCGGGCCGCAGGGGCGGTGGGCAGGTCTTCGGCCAGGCGTGCGTCGGCCACGATCGGCGGGCCCTGCGTGCCGGCGAGGGCCTCGCGGGCCGCGGCGCCGCGTTCGTCGTTGGCCACCACCAGCTCGGCGCCCGAGTGGCCGAGCTGGTAGCGGATCTCGCCGGCACGGTGATCCGGGTTCATCGGCACGATCGAGGCGCCCAGCCGGTTCAGGGCCAGGAAGTGGAAGAAGTGGCCCGGCTGGTTGCCCACGCCGAGCGCCACGCGGTGGCCCGCACCCCAGCCGCGGCGGGCATAGATGGCGCTCAGCCGGTCGACCTCCGCGGCGGCGCCGGCGTAGTCCCAGTACCGGCCCCCCAGCGACGGCGGCTGCGCGAGGAAGGGGGCGTGCGGTGCGTCGAGCGCAGCCTGCGCGAAGGTCTGGTGGAGAGTCAGCATCGGCGGCGTCCGGGTGGCGGTTCGAAGCATGCGCGGCCGCGCCGCGGTCGCGCAGGCCTGTTGCTATTCTGGGACATCCCTGCCCTCATCGCCCCTGTCCGGGCCAGCCTGCCTTGAAACCCAGCCAGTCCGAATTCATCGAGATCCGCGGCCTTCGCCTGCACTGCCGGACCTGGGGTCCGACGGGTGCCCCGCAACTTTTCCTGCTGCACGGTAACCAGGATGTCTCCGCTTCCTGGCAGTTCACCGTCGATGCGCTTGCGCACGACTGGCGCGTGATCGCGCCCGACTGGCGAGGCAACGGCCTGTCGGGATGGAGCGGTGCCGACAGCTACTGGTTCCCCGACTACCTTGGCGACCTGCACGGGCTGCTGGATCACTACAGCCCCGAGGCCCCGGTGCGGCTTGTCGGCCACAGCATGGGCGCGAGCATCGGCGCGCTGTACAGCGGGGTGGCCGCGTCGCGCGTGGCCCGCTTCGTCAATGTCGACGGCTTCGGCCCGCCGGCGAGCCGCCAGGACCCCGCGCCTCGGCGCATCGCGAAGTGGCTCGCGCAGCTCGGCGAGGACACCGCGCAGCGCCCCTACGAGAGCTTCGAGGAGTTCGCGCTGCGCATGCAGTCCGAGAATCCGCGGCTCACCGATGCCCGGGCCCGTTTTCTCGTCGAGCACTGGGGGCGCGAGGAGCCCGACGGTACCGTGGTGCGGCGCGCCGACCCGGCCCACAAGCGGATCAATCCGTTGCCGATCCCCTACGCGGAGCAACTCGCCTGCTGGCGGCAGACCTCGGCCAGCGTGCTGTGGATCGACGGCGCGCAGTCCGGGCTGTGGGGACGTCTGACCGCCCGCCCGGAGGAATTCGACGAGCGCATGGGCGCCTACCAGGACCTGCGCATCGAGCATGTGGACGATGCCGGTCACAACGTGCATCACGACCAGCCCGAGCGGCTGGCCGCGCTGATCGAGGCCTTCATGGCCTGAGCGCCCCGGCGGGGGCGCGTCGCGGTCGCGGCGCTCAGCCCGGCGGCTTGACCCAGCGGAACACCCTCATCGGGGGGATGTTGCGCCATTCCCAGGTGACCTCGGGTGCGCCGAGATGGCGTGCCAGGTAGCGCGCCACATGGGGGCGGAACTGGTAGGCCACGAAGCATCCCCCCGGTTTCAGGACGGCATGAATGGCCGCGGCGATGCGCTCGGCGCTGGCCTGCGGCATCGTCGAGAAGGGGATGCCCGACACCACGGCCTCGGGCGCGGGCAGGTTCCAGCGCGCCAGATGCGCGGCCAGGTCTTCGGCGCTGCCCGCCTGCACCACGAGGCGCGGGTCGGCCAGTCTTGCGTTCAGACGCTCGCAGAACCCCGGGTTGAGCTCGACGGCCAGCAGCCGCGCCTCCGCGGGAAGCGCGCGCAGCAGCGCGCGGGTGCTGCCACCGGTACCGGGTCCGAGCTCGACCACGCAGCGCGCCTTCCCGGGGGCGGCTGCCGCGACGATCTGTGCCTCCAGGAACGACGAGCTCGGGACGATCGAGCCGACCTCCCGGGGCCGGTCGAGAAAGCCGCGCAGGAAGGCTGCGCCATCGCTGCCGGTCGAGGCGCTGCCGGGGTTCGCGTCGCGGGGCGCTACGCGGCCATCGGCAGCGATCGAACGGGCTGCCTGGGCGGTATCGGGCTTGTTCGCAAGGTTCGCCACTCGAGCTCCTGAGGGATTGTGCTCGCGCGACAGGGCATCGCGCGCTTCAGGGATGATCGCGCCCGCGATGACACCACGGAGCGCGCACAGCACACGGGAAGGCGGATCGGCTCCAGGGTCATCGTCGCGGCAGCGCGCCGCCTGCGCGTGCCTTGAGCCCGGTCAAGCCGGCCCGCGCGCGCTGGCGGCAGCATCGGGCGTTCTCTCGACGACGGTCTCCAGGAGCGCCGCTTGGCCGACAGTCCCCACAGCCTGGTTGCGCCCGAGCCCATCCTCGCGCGCGATGCCCATCGATTCACCGACACCGGCCCTCGGGGCGAGGGCCACATGCTGCGCGGCGGCTGGCGCGCACGCGCCGGCGCGCGGCCGGCCGCAAGCTTCAACCACCTGATGCAGCGCACCTACGCGGTGGTGCTCGCGGGCGGCCGCGGTTCGCGACTGCAGCAGCTCACCGACTGGCGCGCCAAGCCGGCGATGCCTTTCGCCGGCAAGTTCACGATCATCGACTTCCCGCTGTCGAACTGCGTGAACTCGGGCATCCGCCGCATCGGGGTGCTCACGCAGTACAAGGCGCAGAGCCTGATCCGTCATGTCGAGCGCGGCTGGGGCTTCCTGGAGGCCAACCTCGGCGAGTTCATCGACGTGGTGCCCGCGCAGCAGCGGGTCGACGACCAGTGGTACAGCGGCACGGCCAACGCGGTCTTCCAGAACCTCGACCTGGTGCGCGAGGCCGATCCCGACTATGTGCTGGTGCTGGCCGGCGATCATGTCTACAAGATGGACTACTACGCGCTGCTCGCCGATCACGTCGAGTCGGGCGCCGACGCGACAGTGGCCTGCCTGCGCGTGCCGATCGCCGACGCCGGCGAATTCGGCGTGCTTGAGGCCGATGCGGCCGGGCGGGTTCGCAGCTTCGTGGAGAAGCCGGGCAGCCCGGCGTCGCTGCCCGGCGAGCCCGAATGCGCGCTCGCGAGCATGGGCATCTATGTCTTCGGCGCGGCCTTCCTGTGCGAGCAGCTCGCCCGCGACGCCTGCGATGCCGCCTCGACCCACGACTTCGGCCGCGACCTGCTGCCGCGTCTTGTCGCCAGCCACCGCGTGCATGCGCACCGCTTCGAGCGCAGCTGCGTGAACATGGTGGGCGATCGGCCCTACTGGCGCGACGTCGGGACGGTGGACGCCTACTGGGAGGCGAACCTCGATCTCGTGCAGGTGGTGCCCGAGCTCAACCTGTACGACGACCAGTGGCCGATCCTCAGTCTGCAGCGCCAGCTGCCGCCGGCGAAGTTCGTGTTCGACGATGCGGCGCGCCGAGGCAGCGCGGTCGATTCGCTGGTGTCGAGCGGCTGCATCGTCAGCGGCGCGGCGGTGCGCCGCTCGGTGCTCTTCTCGAAGGTTCGGGTCGGCGAGGGCAGCCGGGTGGAGGATTCGGTGGTGCTGCCCAACGTCACGATCGGCCGCGGCGTGCGGCTTTGCCGTGCGGTCGTCGACAAGCACTGCGTGCTGCCCGACGGCTTTCAGGCCGGCGTCGACCCCGAGGCCGACCGCGCCCGCTTTCATGTCACCGCGAGGGGCGTCACGCTGATCACGCCCGGCATGCTCGGGCAGCCCGGCGCCGATCACGCGGCAGGCATCAGTTCCCTGTACAGCGCGAGGTAGCGGCTGGCGGCGCCGCGCCAGCCGAAGTCGCGCGCCATCGCGTTGCGCATCAGCTCGGCCCAGCGAGGACGGTCGCGGTGCAGCGCGATGGCCCGGGCGATCGCCGCCTCGAGGGCGGCCGGCGTGGCGGCGCCGAAGGCGAAGCCCGTGGCCTCGCCCGTGGCGATCGCCGCATCGGTGGCATCGACGACGGTGTCGGCCAGTCCGCCGACACGCCGCACCAGCGGCAGCGTGCCGTAGCGCAGCCCGTAGAGCTGGGTGAGCCCGCAGGGCTCGAAGCGCGAGGGCACGAGGATCAGGTCGGCGCCTGCGATCAGCCGGTGCGCGAACACCTCGTCGTAGCCGATGCGCACCGCCACGCGGCCGGGGTGATCGCGCGCGGCCGCGGTCAAGGCGGCTTCGAGCGCGGCGTCGCCGGTACCCTGCAGCGCGAGCTGCGCGCCGCCCGCGAGCAGCGCAGGCAGCGCGGCGAGCAGCAGATCGAGACCCTTCTGGGCCGTGAGCCGGCTGACCACGCCGAAGACCGGCGCATACGGCTCAGGGGCCAGCCCGAGCTCGCGCTGCAGCACGGCCTTGCAGACGGCCTTGCCCGCGGGCGCCTGGGCATCGTAGAAGGCGGGCAGCGCGGTGTCGGTGGCGGGATCCCATACCGCGGTGTCGACCCCGTTGAGGATGCCGCTGACGTCGCCGTGGCGGCTGCGGATCACGCCGTCGAGGCCGCAGCCGAACTCGTGCGTGGCGATCTCGCGCGCGTAGGTTGGGCTGACGGTGGTGATCCGCCGCGCGTAGGTGAGGCCGGCCTTCATGAAGGACAGTTGCCCGTGGTACTCGAGCCCGTGCGAGCGCAGGAAGGGCGAAGGAAGCCCGAGCTGTCCGAAGTCGGCCTGCGCGAACAGCCCCTGGTAGGCGAGGTTGTGGATCGTGAAGACCGAGGCCGCGCTGGTGCCGGGGTGGGCCGCCATGTAGGCGCAGGTCATGGCCGCGTGCCAGTCGTGGGCGTGTACGACCGCGGGCGTCCAGGCGGGGTCGAGCTCGCCGCCGGCCAGGTGCGCGCCGACCCAGCCGAGCAGCGCGAAGCGCGCGAGGTTGTCGCTCCATTCCTCGCCGCGCGGCGACTGGTAGGGGCTGCCCGGTCGCCGGAAGAACCACGGCGCGTCGACCACGTACACCGGCACGTGGCTGTAGGGCATGCGCCCGAGGCGGACCGCGACCCTCGCCGCGCCGAACAGCGGCCCGCCTTCCCAGACCAGGCGCGGGTGCAGCACCGAGTCGGTGATCGCGGGCAGGCCGGGCAGCAGCAGGCGGACCTCGGCGCCCTGTTCGATCAGGGCGCCCGGCAGCGCGCCGACCACATCGGCGAGCCCGCCGGTCTTGACCAGCGGGAAGACTTCAGCGGCGACCTGGAGGATGCGCATCGCGGGCGAGACGTCGGTGACGAGGGCGTGGCTGGCGCGGTGGCGCGGCCGGCGGCCGCTCAGCCGGCCAGCCGTGTCAGCATCTCGCGGGTCACGAGCGTGATGCCGGTATGGGTGCGATGAAAGCGCGCGCTGTCGGCGTTGGCGTCCTCGCCGATGACCATGCCGTCGGGGATCGCGCAGCGGCTGTCGACGATCGCGCGCGAGATGCGCGCGCCGCGACCGACCTGCACGTCGGGCAGCAGCACCGACCAGCCGACCTTCGCGTGCGAGTGCACGCGCACGTTCGAGTAGAGCACCGAGCGCTCGACCAGGCCGGAGACGATGCAGCCGCCCGACACCAGCGACTCGATCGCCATGCCGCGGCGGTCGTCCTGGTTGTGCACGAACTTGGCCGGCGGCAGCTGCGGCTGGTAGGTCCAGATCGGCCAGCGTGCGTCGTACATGTCGAGCAGCGGCGACGTGGCGGTGAGGTCGATGTTGGCATCCCAGTAGGCGTCGACCGTGCCCACGTCGCGCCAGTAGGGCTTCTCGTCGGGCGTGGCCCCGACCGCGCTCAGCGAGAAGGGGTGAGCGGTGGCTTCACCCTGGCGCACCGCGTGCGGGATGATGTCCTTGCCGAAGTCGTGGCTCGACGAAGCGTCGCGGATGTCGCGCTCGAGCGTGCGGTACAGGTAGTCGGCATCGAAGATGTAGATGCCCATGCTCGCGAGCGCGGTGTCGGGCTTGCCGGGCATCGCGGGCGGGTCGGCCGGCTTCTCGATG
>JBIIHU010000412.1:0-2590 GCA_044235405.1 Burkholderiaceae bacterium | reverse complement strand
CGCGCGGGCCCGCCGGTGCAGCAGCGAGGCCAGCGTGATCGCGAACAGCAGCAGGCCGATCGCGCCGCCCAGGCGCAGCGCTGCGTAGCCGATGACCTCGCTGCCCGCGGCAACCGCCGCCACGCCGATCGACTGACCCGCGAACAGCGACAGCGCGAAGGCCGAGATCGCGGTACCGCGCAGCGCAGGCACCATCTGCGTGGCGAGCGTCTGCATCGTGCCGTGCAGCATGAAGAAGCCCGCGCCCATCACGGTGGCCTTCAGCGCCTCGATCGGCCAGTAAGGGCCACCCGCCGCTGCCATGCCCAGGCACAGCAGCGTGCCGCCTGTCAGCGCCAGCCCGCGCTCGCCCAGCCGGGCGATCAACCAGGGGCTGGCCAGCGCGTACATCAGCCCGCCCAGCCCGTAGCCAGCCGCCGCGAGCCCCGCCTGCCAGAGGCTCAGGCCGTGGGCGTCGTGCAGCCAGGCGGGCATCAGCGCGAGCACCCCGAAATTGAGGGCGCCCTCGATGAAGACCAGGGCGAGCACCGTGCGGGCCCATCCGGAGCGCAGCACCTCGGTGAACGCGGCGAGTGCTCCCAGCGGGGGCGCGGGCGGCGGACCGGCGGAAGCGGTTCCGGCCCCATCGGCTTGCGGGCCGGCGGCGGGGAGGGCCTCCGTCGTGGCGGGTGGCCGGTCGCCCGGCCCGCGCAGCAGCACCCAGGCCACCACCCCGAAGACCAGCGCCGGCATCACGAAGCCGAAGCGCCAGCCCACGGTGTCGGCGAACAGCCCGCCGGCGACCTGGCCAAAGACGATGCCCAGCGTGGAGCCGATCATGAAGCGCGCGAGCGTGGCCTGACGCTGCTGGTAGGGCACGTTGTCGCCGATCCAGGCGAAGGAGAGCGGGATCAGGCTGGCGCAGGCGGCACCGGTGAGCATGCGCAGCAGCGCGAGGCTGGTCACGCCGGTGGCGAAGGCGCAGGCGAGCGAACCCAGGCAGGCTGCAGCAGTCGTCCAGCCGATGACGCGCAGCTTGCCCAGCCGGTCGGCCATCGGCCCGTAGACGAGTTGCATCAGGCCGTAGGCGATCGCGAAGCCGGTGATCACGCCCGACAGCTCGGCCAGCCGGGTATCGAAGTCGCGGGCCAGTTGCGGCAGCATCGGGTCGGCCAGCCGGATCGAGGCCTGGCTGGCGAAGGCGCCGAGCGACAGCAGCGGCAGCAGGGGTAGCGCGGCGGCAGCGGACGGGGAACGGGAGGGGGCGGCTGGGGACATGGCGACAAGTCCGAAGTGTCGCATCCGCAGCGCACCGGCGCAGACCGGGCGCTGCGCGCGCGGTCCGCTGGCGGGTATGCTTGCACTCGCCATGAACACCGCCGCCACCGTCCGCCCGGCCATCGAGATCGTGCCCTCGGTGTGCCCGCACGACTGCACCAGCACCTGCGCCCTCGAAGTCGAGCGGCTCGACGCCCACACGATCGGCCGTGTCCGGGGCTCGGACCGCAACGCCTACACCGCCGGCGTGATCTGCGAGAAGGTCGCGCGCTACGCGCAGCGCATCCACCACCCCGACCGCCTGACGCAGCCGCTGCGCCGCGATGGCCCCAAGGGCAGCGGGCGCTTCCGCCCGGTCTCGTGGGAGCAGGCCCTTGACGAGGTCGCCGAAGCCTTCATCGCCAAGGCCCAGCGCCACGGCGCCACCACCGTGTGGCCCTATTTCTACGCCGGCACGATGGGCCTGGTGCAGCGCGACGGCATCAACCGGCTGCGCCACGCGATGGGCTACTCGCGCTGGTACTCCACCATCTGTGTGACGCTGGCCGACAACGGCTGGATCGCCGGCACCGGCGCCAAGCGCGGCGTCGACCTCGTCGAGGCGGCCGAGCACTCGGACTTCGTCGTGATCTGGGGCGGCAATCCGGTCAACACCCAGGTCAATGTCATGACCCATGCGATGGCCGCCAAGAAGCGCGGCGCCACGCTGGTGGTCATCGATCCCTACCGCACCGGCACCGCCGAGCGCGCCGACCTGCACCTGCCGGTGCGCCCGGGCACCGACGGCGCGCTTGCCTGCGCGGTCATGCACGTGCTGTTCGCCGAAGGCTTCGCCGACTGGGACTACCTGCGCGCCTACACCGACGCGCCCGACGAGCTTGCCGCGCATGTCGCCACGCGCACGCCGCAGTGGGCCGAGGAGATCACCGGCCTGGCGGCCGGGACCATCGTCGATTTCGCTCGGCGCTACGGCCAGGCGCGCGCGCCCTTCATCCGTGCCCACCACGGCTTCACGCGCCAGCGCAACGGCGCGGCGGCGATGCATGCGGTGAGTTGCCTGCCGGCGGTGGTCGGCGCCTGGAAGCAGCGCGGCGGCGGCGCGATCTACGGCCACACCGGCATCTACCCGCTGGACCGCTCGCTGATCGAGGGCCTGGATGTGATGGACCCGTCGATCCGCGCGCTCGACCAGTCGCGCCTCGGGCCCATCCTCACCGGCGACGCCGACGCGCTGCGTGGCGGCCCGCCCGTTACCGCGATGCTGGTGCAGAACACCAACCCGGCGGTGGTCTGCCCCGAGCTCGGCCTGGTGCACCAGGGGCTCGCGCGCGAG
>JBIIHU010000411.1:0-2592 GCA_044235405.1 Burkholderiaceae bacterium | reverse complement strand
TAATGCGCTCAAGTTCTACGCCTCGGTGCGTCTCGACATCCGCCGTACCGGCTCCATCAAGAAGGGCGAAGAAGTCGTCGGCTCCGAGACCAAGGTCAAGGTCGTCAAGAACAAGGTTGCGCCGCCCTTCAAGCAGGCCTCCTTCGACATCCTCTACGGCGAGGGCATCTCCCGTGAAGGCGAGATCCTCGATCTCGGCGCCGAATCCTCGGTCGTCGAGAAATCCGGTGCCTGGTACAGCTACCGCGGCGAACGTATCGGCCAGGGCAAGGACAATGCCCGCGAATATCTGCGCGAGCATCCCGAACTCGCCCGCGAAATCGAGAACCGTGTGCGCGAGCACTTCGGCGTCAGTGCCCGCGGTGCGGGTGCCGAGGAGGCCGCCTGAAGGCCTCCGCCGGCGCGCCCTCGCTGCGGGCGAGGGCGCTCGGCTGCCTCGCACGCCGCGAGTACGGTCGCATCGAGCTTGCCCGCAAGCTTGCCCCCCATGCGGTGCATGAAGACGAGCTCCGCACGCTGCTCGACGATCTCGAGCGCGACGGCTACCTGAGCACCGCGAGATTCGTCGACGCCATGGTGCGTCGTCGCGGCGAACGCTACGGCGTGCGGCGGGTCGCCTGGGAACTCGATCAGCGAGGCGTCGATGCCGCCGACCAGGCGGCTGCGCTGCAGGCCTTGCGCGAAACCGAGCCCGAGCGCGCCTGGCAAGCCTGGGAGCGGCGCTTCGGGCGAGCCCCCACCGACGCCCTCGACCGCGCTCGGCAGCATCGATTCCTGCTCGCTCGAGGCTTCGGCGCCGAGGCCATCGCGAAGGTCTTCAGGCGCTTGCGCGAGCCTCTCGATCCCGCTTGACCGCCTCGCCATGGACCTCGCCCCGGCGTGGCCCCCCTGTGCTACCATCCGGCGCTTTCGCGGTGCAGCATTTCTGGCGCCCGGGGCTTGGTTGGTCGGGTGACCGCGATCGATACTCCATCCGAGTTCGAGGTGATCATCCATGAAGATCCACGAGTACCAGGGCAAGGAGATTCTCCGCCGCTTCGGGGTGCCTGTGCCGCGTGGCATTCCCTGCTTTTCGGTCGACGAGGCCGTAAGCGCTGCCCAGGCGCTCGGCGGTCCGGTCTGGGTCGTCAAGGCGCAGATTCACGCCGGTGGTCGCGGCAAGGGCGGCGGCGTCAAGCTAGCTCGATCGGTCGAGCAGGTTCGCGAGCTCGCCGGCAGCATCCTCGGCATGCAGCTCGTCACGCACCAGACGGGCCCGGGTGGGCAGAAGGTCCGCCGACTCCTCATCGAGGAAGGCGCCGACATCCGCAAGGAACTCTATGTCGGTATCGTCACCGACCGAGCCACGCAGCGGGTGTGCGTCATGGCGTCGAGCGAAGGCGGCATGGACATCGAGGAAGTGGCTGCCCACACGCCCGACAAGATCCTCAAGGTCTTCGTCGATCCCTCGACCGGCCTTACCGACGCCCAGGCCGACAGCCTCGCCACCGGCATCGGCGTGCCGGCGGCGTCGCTGCCTCAGGCGCGAGCCACCCTGCAGGCGCTCTACCGTGCCTACTGGGATACCGACGCCTCGCTCGCCGAGATCAACCCGCTGATCCTCACCGGTGGCGGCGACGTGATCGCACTCGACGCGAAGTTCAACTTCGACGCCAACGCGCTCTTCCGCCATCCCGAGATCACCGCGATGCGCGATCTCGACGAAGAGGATCCCGCCGAGATCGAGGCGAGCCGCTTCGACCTGGCCTATATCCAGCTCGACGGCAACATCGGCTGTCTGGTCAACGGCGCCGGTCTGGCGATGGCCACGATGGACACCATCAAGCTCTTCGGCGGCGAGCCCGCCAACTTTCTCGATGTCGGTGGCGGCGCCACCACCGAAAAGGTCACCGAAGCCTTCAAGATCATGCTGCGCAACCCGAAGGTTGCCGCCATCCTGGTCAACATCTTCGGCGGCATCATGCGTTGCGACGTCATCGCCGAGGGCGTGATCTCGGCGTCGCGCGCCGTCGGTCTCAAGGTGCCGCTGGTGGTTCGCATGAAGGGTACCAACGAAGACATCGGCAAGAAGATGCTCGCCGAGTCCGGCCTGCCGATCATTGCCGCCGACAGCATGGCCGAGGCGGCGCAGCGCGTCGTCGCCGCGGCCGCCGGCCGCTGATCGCGCCGCCCCATCCGGAGATCACGCCATGGCTATCCTGATCGACAAGAACACGAAGGTCATCACCCAGGGGATCACTGGCAAGACCGGCCAGTTCCACACCCGCATGTGCCGCGACTATGCCAACGGCCGGGAGTGCTTCGTGGCGGGGGTCAACCCCAAGAAGGCTGGTGAAGATTTCGAAGGCATCCCCATCTTTGCCACCGTCGGCGATGCCGCCCGGGCCACCGGCGCGACGGCCTCGGTCGTCTACGTCCCGCCGGCTGGCGCTGCTGCCGCCATCTGGGAAGCGGTCGAGGCCGACCTCGACCTCGTCGTATGCATCACGGAGGGCATCCCGGTGCGCGACATGCTCGAGGTCCGCAACCGCATGAAGGCCCGCGAGGCTGCGGGTGGCAAGCGCACCGTCCTGCTCGGCCCCAACTGCCCGG
>JBIIHU010000410.1:0-2595 GCA_044235405.1 Burkholderiaceae bacterium | reverse complement strand
TCGGATGTTCGCGACCGGAACATTCGACACCGCCCACCGCGATCCCCGGCTGCCCGGTGGGTGGCGGCCGCCTACGGGCGTGCGACGAGGGTCCAGGGGTCGATCAACCCGATGCCGCATCCTGCAAACCGGACGATCATTGCCTGGTCGACGCGGACCCATCAGTGCCAAGGGCCGCGAGTCCTCTCCGGGCCCACCCACCCGACGCGTTTCCCGGGGCGGATGGCGATCAGCGGCACCGCGAATGCCAGGCCGAACACCGAGTTGAGGAGGGCGTTGGGCCACAGACCCGTCCATAGCGACACGAAGGTATCGGGCACGAACCAGCCTGCGAGCGAGACCACGAAGACATTCCAGCCGTGACGCTCGCCGCGGCGCAAGGGGCCCTGCAAGGTCAGCCACAGCGCGAGCCCCCAGCCCATCATCACCGAGCCCATCACCGCATGCGCCAGCGTGAGGTAGGGCTGCACCCCGGAACCGAACGCGGCCAGCGCGCCAGCCTCGCCGTAGATCATGAGGCTGAAGCCCCGGCGGGTCGGTTCCGGCAGCGCCGCCATCGCCAGCCCGAAGAGGATGGTTCCGAGGGTGACCGCCTGCAGCCAGCGGAACCAGAAGGTGGGGGCGGGCCCGTCCTCAACGGGCTCGGCAGGGGGCGAAGCGGGCATGTTCGGGCTCCGGGTCGAGGTCGAGGCGCCGATGATCGCCGTCGCGCTCAGGCCGGACAATGACCTGCGAGGTAAGCGAAGCGGCCGCCCGGGCGTATACGATGAGCTCATGGACAGACCCGGTTTCGGCGAGCACCTGCGACGATGGCGGCGCATCCGGCGCCTCAGCCAGATGGACCTCGCCGCGGCGGCCGACGTTTCGGAGCGCCACATCAGCTTCCTCGAGACAGGGCGCGCGCAACCGAGTCGCGAGATGGTGCTCAGGCTGGCCCAGGCCCTGGCCATGCCCCTGCGCGAGCGCAACCCGATGCTGGAGGCGGCCGGCTTCGCCGCGATGTACCGCGCAAGGTCCTGGGACGATCCGGACCTGGAGGCCGCCATGCGCTCGGTGCGAACCGTGCTCGCGGCGCACATGCCGCACCCCGCGCTCGCGCTCGACCGGCGCTACGACGTGGTGGAGTCCAACGCCGCCGCCACGGTGCTTCTGCGAACGCTCCTGCCGCAGGCGCAAACGCCGCCCCTCAACGTCATCCGCGCCACGCTGCACCCCGAGGGTCTGGCGCCGCACATCCTCAACTTCGCCGACTGGCGCGCGGACGTGCTGATGCGCCTCGGCGAGCAGGCGCAGCGGACAGGCGATCCCGAACTGGCGGCGCTGCACCGCGAAGTCGCCGCCTACCCGATGCCCGCGGGCGCTGCGGTACCCGACACCACGCACTGCGGCGTCAGGCCTGACGTGATCCTGCCCCTGGAGCTCAGGGTCGGCGGGGCCGTCCTGCGCTTCATCACCACGCTGACGGTCTTCGGCAGCCCGCACGACATCGTGCTGAACGAGCTGGCCATCGAGACCTTCTTCGCAGCCGACGATCCCACGGCGCGCTTTCTGCGCGAGACCATCGCCGGCTCGGCCACCGGGATCCCGGGCGAACCGCCCGCCCCCACCCGCCGAACCGGACGGACGCAGGCAGCGACGCAGGCCGAAGGCGGCGACACTTGTGGTGAGATATCGCCAACCACCTTGCCCCAGGAGACCGACCCATGAAATCACGCGCCGCCGTCGCCATGGCCGCCGGCCAGCCCTTGCAGATCCTCGAGATCGACGTGGCCCCGCCCCGCAGGGGCGAGGTCCTGGTGCGGATCACCCACACCGGGGTCTGCCATACCGACGCCTTCACGCTCAGCGGCGACGACCCGGAGGGGCTGTTTCCGGTGGTGCTCGGCCATGAGGGCGCCGGCGTGGTGGTCGAGGTGGGCGAAGGCGTCACCAGCGTCAGGCCGGGCGATCATGTGATTCCGCTCTACACCGCCGAGTGTCGCGAGTGTCTTTTCTGCAAGAGCGGCAAGACCAACCTGTGCGTCTCGGTCCGGGCCACCCAGGGCAAGGGCGTGATGCCCGACGGCACCTCGCGCTTCTCCTACAACGGCAACCCGCTCTACCACTACATGGGCTGCTCGACCTTCAGCGAGTACACGGTGGTGGCGGAGGTGTCGCTCGCGAAGATCGACCCCGCGGCCAACCCCGAGCAGGTCTGCCTGCTCGGTTGCGGCGTGACCACCGGCCTGGGGGCGGTGAAGAACACCGCGAAGGTGCAGCCGGGCGACAGCGTGGCGGTCTTCGGTCTCGGGGGCATCGGGCTGGCGGTCGTGCACGGTGCGCAGCTCGCGAGCGCCGGCCGCATCATCGCCATCGACACCAACCCCGCGAAGTTCGACCTCGCGCGCACATTCGGTGCGACCGACTGCGTGAACCCGGCCGACCACGACCGCCCGATCCAGCAGGTGATCGTCGAGATGACCGGCTGGGGCGCCGACCACACCTTCGAGTGCATCGGCAACGTCCAGGTCATGCGGGCGGCGCTCGAGTCGGCGCACCGGGGCTGGGGGCAGTCCGTGATCATCGGCGTGGCGGGCGCCGGCCAGGAGATCTCGA
>JBIIHU010000409.1:0-2596 GCA_044235405.1 Burkholderiaceae bacterium | reverse complement strand
GATCGTGATGCTCATGGCCGTGGTGCTCATGGCCGTGGTGCTCATGGCCGCGAGGCTCGTGACCGTGATGCGCGTGGTCATGATGGTCGTGGTGGGCGCGATCGATCGCTTCGAAGGCGCCCTCATCGAGCATCGCGAGCGGCCCCCGGGCCATGCCGGCGTTGAGCGCGACCTCCTCGATCGTCCCTGGCGCCACCCCCTCGCCCAGTAGCGCCATGGCCTCGATCAGATATCCATTGGTCGCTCGGGCAACCAGTTGTCCCTCCGAATCGCCGACGACGATGGGCAGGGCACCCAGTTGCACCGCGAGATCGAAGGCCCGGGCGACCGCTGTCGAGCCGCTTTGGGTGCCGCGGACGATCTCGACGAGCGAGTGCGCGCGGAGCGTCTCGGCGAAGCGCATGCCGACGATCCGCTCGGGGTGCGCGGCGCCGCGCGCGAGTTGCGTGATCGAGGAGACTGACCGCGCGACCACGATGACCTTGTCGGCCAGCATGGCTGACGTTTCGCCCGCAGCGGCGAGTCTGCAGGGGAATGATGGCAACGAACTGGGTGCCCGGCTGCGGATATCGATGAACAGGTCACAGTTCCCGAGCTGTGCATCCACGCCCTCGACGACGGCGATCTTGGACCGTCCTGCCGTGCCCTTTGCGGGCGGCATGCCTTCTCCTTCTCCGGTCTGGGCCGAAAGTGCGTCGCGCAGTTGCCGAGCGACTTCGGTTGCTTCGGCATGGACAACACACGTCAGGTCGCGCGCTGCGCAGCGTGCCGCAATCGTGAGCGCGGACTCGTCATCGGCGAGGATGCCAATCTGCCTTGGCAAGACGCGGTCGATACCGTGCGGCCGCCCCGCGCCCGCACGCAACTCGTTCATCTGGAAGAAGAGCGTTCCGATCATGTTGCGCGCGTATCGCCCGGTGACGAGCCGGGTCAGGTAGCGGGATTCAAGCAGGAGGGCGGTGTCGAAATCGCTCTGAGCTCCCTGCTCGGCGGCGGCGCGGATCGCTTCGGCAGCGGTCATCTCCTCGCTGGTACCGGCTGCGAGGAGGTCTTCCGGCGTTTGGGCGGGTTGCATGCCGGACTCGTGGGCCTGATTGCGGCCTGCCGCGGTGCCCTTTGCGTGATCCCAGGGCTGAACTGCTCCCGGTTTGCTTGCCAGCCAGGCAAGGGCGGCCGTCATCAGGTCGTCTCGCGTGGCAACGAGTTGATCGACCAGTCCTAGGTCGCGGGCTTCACGTGGCGATATCCGACGTCCCTCGACAAGGTACGGTAGCGCTGTTTCAAGGCCGAGCAAGCGCACAAGCTTCGCCACTCCGCCCGCGCCGGGGAGCAGCCCGAGCGTGGCCTCCGGGCATCCGAACTGGATACGCGGATCGTCGATCGCGATCCGGTGATGGCAGGAGAGGGCGAGCTCGAAGCCACCCCCTAGCGCATGGCCATTGAGCAGCGCGACCGTCGGCACGCCCATCGTCTCGAAGCGACGAAGCGACGCCTTCATGCGCTGGAGCCCATCGAAAAAGGCTCTGGCCTGATTTGGCACGACGTCGGCGATCTCCCGCAGGTTCCCTCCCGCGAAGAATGACGACTTGGCCGACTGGATGATGATCCCGCGAAGCGCCGCCCGCTCCGCGTAGAGCTGATCCACAGCCTGTGACAGCTCCGCCTTGAAGGCGGCGTCCATCGTATTGACCGCCGCGGCGGGCGCATCAAGGGTCAGGATAACCAGGCCGTCCGCGCGGCGTTCGCAGGTGATGCTGCTCATCAGGATCTCCGGGGGCCGCGGGGCTTCAAGCCGGCGGCCTGTCTCAAGGGCGCCCAATGATACGGGAAGCATCCTGCGGTTCCCCCGAGGCGGCTGCGGCACGGCCTCAGGAGCCGTGCACAGCAAGGCAAGCCTGATCGTCAGTCGTTCGCCAGTGCGTTGGGGCGACTGAGACTTGCGAAGATCTCCAGCACGCGTCGGTCCCGGACCAGCGTTGCGCAAGAAGACGCGTCGGTCACGATCTGCTTGTCCATCGCTCTGGCCAGGCCGAAACCCTGTCCGTAGTCGACGCCGAGCTCGATCAGCGCCTGGACGGTCTCCGGTGTTTCCGCCCACTCCGCGATGCTGCGCATTCCAAGTTCGTGGGTGAGGTCCACGATGGTACGGGTGATCGCGTAGTTCGCCGGATTGAGGTTGATGTCTCGCACGAACGAACCGTCGATCTTGATGAAGTCGGCAGGGATTTCCTTCAGGTAATTGAAAGAGGTGTAACCGGCCCCAAAATCATCGAGTGCGAGCTTGCTGCCATATTGCCGCACACGATCGATGAACCGGCGCGTGGAGTTCAGGTCATTCAGTGCAACGCTTTCGGTGATCTCGAAGCAAAGCTTCGGCATCGCCAGCGGATGGTCCGCAATCATCGCAAACGCATCATCGATGAAGCGCGAGTCGTTGAGCGATGCGCCACTGATGTTGATGGTCGCGAATGCAAGCCTGTCCCGGTGCGTCGGGTGAGTGTCGAGCCACTCGAGCGTGCTGCGCAGCACCCACCGGTCGATATCCGACATCAGACCGTTTCGCTCCGCGGCGCCGATGAAGCGGCCAGGCTGGATG
>JBIIHU010000408.1:0-2600 GCA_044235405.1 Burkholderiaceae bacterium | reverse complement strand
CGAACTCGGTCTTCACTGCACCGAGCACCGTCCAGACCTCGCTGGTGCGCTGCTCGACCGCCAGCGTCCTGAACCCCATCTGCAGGCTGTTGAGCAGCGCGCACAGCGTGGTGGGACCGGCGAGCACCACGCGATGCTCGCGCTGCAGCTCGTCCACCAGGCCGGCGCGCCGCACCACCTCGGCGTACAGCCCCTCGGTGGGCAGGAACATCAGCGCGAAGTCGGTGGTGGCCGGCGGCGCGAGGTACTTGTCGCGGATGCGGCGCGCCTCGGCGCGGATGCGCGCCTCCAGCGCACGGCCGGCCTCCTCCACCGCGGGCGCATCGGCCCGGTCGTGCGCCTGCTGCAGCCGCTCCCAGTCCTCGCGCGGGAACTTGGCATCGACCGGCAGCCAGACCGTGTCGCCGCGGCCGGGCAGGCGGATCGCGAACTCCACGCGCTCGCTCGCGCCCGGCACGGTCGCGACGTTGGCCGCGTACTGGCCCGGTGCGAGCATCTGCTCGAGCAGCGCCGACAACTGCACCTCGCCCCACACGCCGCGCGTCTTGACGTTGGAGAGCACGCGCTTGAGGTCGCCGACGTCGGAGGCCAGCGCCTGCATTTCGCCCAGGCCTCGGTGCACCTGCTCGAGCCGTTCCGACACCATGCGGAAGCTGTCGCCGAGCCGCTGCTCGAGCGTCGCGTGCAGCTTCTCGTCGACGGTGGCGCGCATCTGCTCCAGCCGCGTCGCGTTGTCGGTCTGCAGTTCGCGCAGCCGCTGCTCCAGCGTGCCGCGGATCTCGGCGAGCCGGCGCTCGTTGGACTCGGTCAGGCGCGCCAGCTGCTGCGCGAAGCCGTCGATCTGGGCATTCTGGATCTGCGCGACCGAGGCGGCCTGCGCGGTCACCTGGCGCGCGAAGCGGCCGATCGAATCGGCGAGCTCGGTACGGTTGCCGCGGGCCTGCTCGAGCACCTCCGCACGAACCGCCTGCTGCAGACGGTCGGCCGACTCGCGGTGCGCCGCCGCCAGCGCCTCGAGCGCCTCGCGGGACTCGCGCGCATCGGCCGGTCGCCGCACCAGCAGCAGGAGCAGGAGCACGATCGCGACGCCCAGTGCGACCAGCACCGCGATCAGCAGCGCATCGCTCGGCGTCATCGCGCCCGGCACGATTCAGCCCGCACGGTTGCGCATCCAGTCGGCGGTCTGGGCGAACGCCTCGAGCAGGCGGTCGAACAGCGGCTGCGGCACCTGCTGGTCGGCCATCGCCTCGGCCATGCACAGCAGCCACTGGTCGCGCTCGCGCGAGGCGATCGGGTACGGCAGGTGCCGCGCGCGCAGCCGCGGATGGCCGAAGCGCTCGATGTAGTGCGCCGGTCCGCCGAGCCAGCCGCACAGGAACCAGAAGAGCTTGTCGCGCGAGCCCTCGAGCATCGGCGGGTGCAGCGCGCGCAGCTCGGTGAAGCGCTCGTCCATCGCCATCAGGTCGTAGAACCGGTCGACCAGCGCGCGCACGCGCGCTTCGCCGCCCAGCAGATCGAAGGCACTGGGCTTGCCCGCATCGCCGTCCTCGTCCTCGGCCGATCGGGTCCCGGGGGCGTTCTCATCGGTCATGGCCGCATTCTAGGCGAGTCCCCGGAGACCGCTCCGGCCACCGCTCCACGGGACGGGGGCGGCGAACTGGCAGAATGACGGGCATGTACAGCTCGTCTGCCGGGTCCCCGGGTCCGTTCCACTGGCTGGCGGCGCTCGTCGTCGCCACGCTCGCCTGGCTGTCGGCCGTCTCGGGCGTCGATCACGCGCTTGCGGCCGCTGCCTTCGATCCGGCCACCCGAAGCTTTCCGGCACGCGACTGGGTCTGGCTGGAGCTGGTGGGCCATCGCCTCGCCAAGTACGCGGTGTGGGTCGTCTGGGGCATGCTGCTGGCCGCCGCGATCGCCTCGTACCGGGTGCCTTCGCTCGCACCGCGCCGGCGGGCCCTGTGGGCTGCGGCCGCGGCGATGGCCGCCGGACCGGCCATCGTGGGCGCACTCAAGGCGGTCACCGGCCCGCGCTGCCCGTGGGACCTCCGGGAATTCGGCGGCGCGGCCGGCGAGGCGCTCGTCCTGTTCACCGGCACCGCCGATGCGGGACGCTGCTTCCCCTCGGGTCACGCCTCGGGCGGATTCTCGCTGCTGGCGCTGTACTTCGCCGGCCTCGCCCTGGGCGACGCCCGGATACGGCGGATCGGCCTGTGGAGCGGGCTCGTGGCCGGCGGCGCGTTCAGCCTCGTGCAGATGGTCCGCGGCGCGCACTTCCTGAGTCACAACCTGTGGTCGGCGGTGGTCGACTGGCTCGCCGCCGCGCTGGTGTTCGCGATCGCGTTCCGCGCGGCGTCGGGGCCGCGCGCTCCGCAGTCCGGGCCGGCAGCATGATCGGCTCGGGGAGGCCGCGCCGCCCGACGGTGTCGAGCGAGGCCCTGCTGCTTGCGGTCGCCGTCCTCCTCGCGGTCATCGCCAACGGACCGTTCTGGCGTGGTGCCCTCGCCGGCCGCGACCTCGCGAGCGGCGCCACCTGGGCCTTCGCGACCGCCACGTTCGTCATCCTGGTGGCCGTGCACTTCGCGCTCCCGGCACTCGTGGGG
>JBIIHU010000407.1:0-2604 GCA_044235405.1 Burkholderiaceae bacterium | reverse complement strand
CGCGGCTTACAGCATCGAGGCCGCGGGCGGCAAGGTGCCGGCCGGTGAGCGTTTCCCGCTCGGTTCGGCCGACTTCAGCGCCTTCCTGCTGCCACAGGCGCAGGTCTCGGAGGCATGCAATCATCGCTTTGGTCGGCCGCGGCGTCTCCTGCGTCTGGATCGAGCGCTTCCCCAAGGTCTTTAGCGGTCGCGTTCCCACCGATCCGCAGGCCGACGTCCACAGTGCGGCGCCGCAAGACCTCGACCAGCCAGGAGCAAACGGCTCAACGCATTCGCTTGCTAAGGCTTGTTCTTGTTTTGTTTTGCGTCGGTCAGTTGTGGCTTCGTCGTCCGACGGACTACCTTGCCTGCGGCGCTCGTCACCGACTGCGCAGCGCCTGCGACCGCGGCAACGGTCTGATCCAGCGTTTTGCCGGACTTTAGCTTTAGCGAATCGACTGTATCGGAAACAACATCGGTGATCTTGCGCGTGACGTCGCTCAAGGTTCTGCCAAACATTCCCGCTGCAGACGAGATGAATCTTTTGATTTCCTCGATGTTCTTTGAGCTGAGGACTTCCTTCGTTTTTGCGATGATAAAGCCAACGACAGACTTTATAAGCTCGACCCCGACCTGGAGACCGGAGCTCAGCTTTTCGAGAAGCTCGTTCCTTTCGGCGTCAGACAACGCTTGCCAGCCGTAAAGAATGGCGCCGACTGCGGCGCAGGTCATCGCGATCGGATTTGTGAGCGTCGCTGCGGTACCTGCGGTGATGACGGCATCCAGCGGGTTGCCGAGGATTATCTGGCCAGCTGCCATCACGATAACGGATGAGATGTAGCCGATACCAAATCCGAGCTTGGCCATTTCAAGTACGTGGCCTGTGCGGGAGATGGTGCTGTTCTCCGACTGCTTCATCTCCGCGATGTGTCGGTCGATGTACTCATCGATCGCGCCGCCCATCCGGTACATGGTGCTGATGGCTTTTGCCATGGCACTCAACGCTCCCCCCGCTCCCTTGATCGTGGCGATAGCGATCCCGACGCCGCCGGCCGCAGGCGGGATTGCTGGAGTGACCATAGAGATTGCCTCAGCAGGGTCGAGAGTAAGCATTGAGCTTAGGGCATTGGTACGCAACGGGCAAATGCATCGGGCGGGCTGGGCAAGCATGTAGCGGCTCCCGCGATAGAGACCTTGTCCGAAGGGCTGGCGAGGATGAGATCGGTTTCGTGGGGGCCGCGGGCGCGCGGCGGGCTCGCAGGCCTGAGAAGGCCGCGACGAGCCGCTCGGAGGCTTCGCGTGCCTTTCCGTGTCCGGTGGCATCCAGGCACGAGACTGGGTGTCGGGCGGCGCTTCGCAGTCACAGGAAGCCCTGGAGGCCCTGCGTTTGGCCGGCTGGATGGCGCTTGCGGTTGCGCTTCCATCGCCGCCAAAAAAGACAAGGGCCCGCACGCCGAAGCGTGCAGGCCCTTGGTGTGGCTGGTGGCGCATCAGGGACTCGAACCCCGGACCTGCGGATTATGATTCCGTCGCTCTAACCAACTGAGCTAATGCGCCGAAGGGCGCGAACTATAGCCCGAGCCTGTCCGGCCTGTCAAAGCGCCCGCACCATGCGATCGGGCGATGCCGTGGGCGCGAGCGGAAAGCGCACCGTGAAGACCGCGCCCGCGCGCGGCCTCGGTACGGCGCCCTCGGCCTGCGATCCTTCGGGCTCGAGGTGCGGTTCGGGAGGCTCCGCGCCGCCAACCGCGACGGTGGCCGCGTGCTGTTCTGCGATCTCCCGCACGATCGCAAGGCCCAGCCCGCTGCCGTCGCCGGGCGTGCCGATCACGCGGAAGAAGCGCTCGAAGATCAGCGGGCGGTCGGACAGCGCGATGCCGGGTCCGCTGTCCTCGACGGCGAGCAGCACGTCGTCGCCGTCGCGCTGCAGGCGCACGGTGACGCTGCCGCGGGTCGGGGTGTAGCGCAGTGCGTTGTCGACCAGATTGCCGAGCATCTCCCGCAGCAGCACCGGGTTGCCGCGGATCGGGGCGGCGCGGCCGTCGTGCTCGAAGCCGAAGTCGATGCCGCGGGCGAGCGCGGCCTGCGCCCACTCGGTCACCGTGTCCCGCGCCAGCGGTGCGAGGTCCAGCGCCTCGAAGTGCGCGCCGGCGAGCTGGTTCTCGGTGCGCGCGAGCGACAGCAGCTGGCTGATCAGGCGCGCCGCGCGGTCGGAGGCGATCGCGATCTGCTCGAGGCTGCGGCGCAGCGGCACCGGATCGCGCTCGCGCAGCGCGAGCTCCGCCTGCATGCGCAGGCCTGCCAGCGGTGTCTTCATCTGATGCGCGGCATCGGCCAGGAAGCGCTTTTGCGCGCCGATGCGGTCGTCGAGTCGGGCAAGCAGCTCGTTGAAGGCCTGAACCAGCGGCTCGATCTCGGCAGGCACGCTCGCCGCCTCGATTGGCGACAGGTCGTCGGGACCGCGGTCGTGCAGGCGCTCGCGCACGCGCCGCAGCGGCCGCAGGCCGCGCGCCAGGCCGAGCCACACCAGCACCGCCGCCAGCGGCAGGATCACGAACTGCGGGAAGATCACGCCGCGGATGATCTGGTTGGCCAGGTCCTCGCGGTTGCCGAGCTTCTCGGCCA
>JBIIHU010000162.1:0-8760 GCA_044235405.1 Burkholderiaceae bacterium | reverse complement strand
GCGACCCTTGCGGGTGCGGCGATTGCGGATGAGGCTGGGCAGCGTGAGCGTGTAGCTCTGGCCGAGCACTTCGATGCGGAAGATCAGGTCGAAGGGCGTTCCGAGTTCGCCAAGGATGGATTCCGTCTCGAGGCCGCAGCCATCGCCCGAGACGTTCTCCACGACCACCGGCACCCGGACGCCGCCGTTCATCAGCGCCACGGCCTTCAGACGGGTACGAACCCGCACGTTGTTGCGCACCTGCTGGTGCTGCACATGCGCCGGGTAGCGCAGGAAAAGCATCGCCGAAGGCAGCGCCGTGAAGCGCACGAGTGGCGTCTCGAAAGAGTAGGCGCTGCGACCGGTGAGCAGACGCAGCCGCACGAGGGTACCCTCCGGGACGTCGCGCCAGGTGTGACGCCCCGGCAGCGGTGGCGCCGTGACCAGCAGCATCTGTCCGGCGAGCTTGCCGAGATAATCGGTGCTGACAGTGATTTCGGACTCCCCGCGCAGCGTCAGGCTGAGGCGGGCGAATTCCACGTTGTGCCGCAGCTCGCCGAGCAGATCGTCGCCATCGAAGTCGTCCGGACGCGAACTGCCGGGCTTTCCGAAGGCCATCCGCAGCCGCTGAAGATCGCGGAAGACGCCGGCCTCCAGCAGGCTGCGTCGCTTGCTGTCGTCGTTGATGACGAAGCCCGCAGGGGCGACAAGGATGCCGTTCTTGCCGTAAAGCGCCCACGGCAGCGGCTTGCCGACGTCGAGTTCTCCCGGCTGGACTTCGACCCGGTTGTTCAGGCTCTGCGCGGTGCTCATGGTGGCGGCCCAGACGGATCCGTCGGTGTGCGGTTGGCGGCAAGCCGGAATCGAGGCTGGAGGCTTTGCCGGACGCTTGCAGCTTAGGCCGGCGCGCGGTCGGTCGATGCGCCGATAAGCGGCAGGGCGGCGTGCCATAAGGTGCACGGGTTCTTGCCGCCACGCTGATCGGGCGTGCCGCCAACCCGGTGCCGAGGGCGCGAAGGCGAAAAAAAAGCGCCGGACGAATCCGGCGCTTTGCACTGATCGGACGCTGGCTTTCGCCAGCGGGGGATCAGAAGGCGTGACGCAGACCGACGTACAGCGAACGGGTGTCCTGACCAGCAACCGGGTTGGCGATGTTCGAGAGCGCAGCGCCCGTGAACATGCCGTAGGCGCCAGCGGCCTCGTTGTTGATGTTGGCGAAGGACACGCCGAGGCTGGTGCGCTTGGACATCGGGTAGTCGTAGCCGACGCTCATCATCTTGGCGCCGGTGTTGGCGGCGGTCGCGCCATTGACCTTGGTGTCCTGGGCCTGGATGTAGGTGAACATCAGGGTGCCGGGACCGACGCTGGCACGGACCGGGATCGCGAAGGCGTTACGCTTGGTCTCGGTGACGGCGGGGGTGCCCAGGCCGGCCTTGACAGCCGACTGGTCCCAGGTAAGGCCGACGTTCACGCCACCAAAGGTGTAGCTGCCCCAGACGCGCGTCGACTTCTGGCCGTTGGCCTTCGGCTCGTCCTTGGCATCCCAGTAGCTCAGACCGGCGGCCAGGGGGCCTTTGGCGTAGCCGAGGTTGGCGGCGATGGCCGCACCTTTCTGGCCGGCACCCGCGGCACCCTCACCGGTGGCGAAAGCGGTGGAGTAACCCAGGCCGGCGCTGAAGCCACCCATGTTGTTGGAATCCCAGCGGACCAGGTTACCCGTACGGCTGGCGTTGGCGATGGCGTTGGCCGTGGAGTTCACGTACGACAGCACCGAGATGGCCGAGTGCTGCAGCGAGGTGGCGCGGGCGCCGTGCTCGTCAAGACCATACACATAGTGCTGGTCGATGCGGCCGAGGCGCAGCTGGCCGAAGCCACCGGCCAGACCGACCCAGCTGTTGCCCGAGGCGAGCGCGCTGGTGTTCTGGGAGTCGTCGGGACGCAGGCGGGTATCCCACTGGAAGGTGGCGCGCAGACCGCCGCCCAGATCTTCGGTGCCGGCGATGATGAAGCGCGACGAGCCGTCGCCCATCACCAGGCCCGAACCGTTGCCGGCGGCGCCGTTGCTGAGCTTGTAGCTGTTCAGGCCGACCTTGACGTTGCCGGACAGGGTGACCGAGGTCTGGGCCTGGGCCAGCGCCGGGATCGCGGCCGCGATGGCCACGGCGAGCAGAGTTTTCTTCATGGATGAATCTCCTAGGTGTGGATCAATGGGCGGCCCTCAAACCGCCGCAACTCCCCGAAGCAAGCCCTTGCGGGCGCTGTCCCTCGGATTGAAGTCCTCCTCATTGTCACCAAAATCGCCGGCCCTTCAAAGCTCGGCACGCGCAGGGTGCGGCTTTCGGGGGGTGGGTGTGGCAGGCAGGCAACAGTCGCCGCAGGCCTCCCCCGAGGGCCTGCCGCCTGGCAGCTATGGGCGCGGGGAAGCGCGAGCGGCCCGTGCGGCCCGTGAGGCGGCTGCGGTACCGGAGTCGCGGGCCGCTTGCAGCAACCGGTCCTCGTAGAATGTCGCTGCCGAGTCGACGCGATGACGCATGCCCGTGCAGCCGTCGCCCGTAGTCGAGCGGCTTCCGTCCGCTGGCGCCTTGCGGCGGCCGGCGGGCTGTCCTTTCAGCCTCCAGAGTCCGGAGAATTGGTCATGCCCCCGGTATCCGATGTTTCCCGCCTTCGTCCGATCGACCGGGTTCTCGGTTTCGTCGGGCGCGGTCTCGCGACGGTTGCCTCCGCCGTGCCCGCCTCCCGCCCCAACCCGGCCGGCGCGCTGCGCGACGAGCGGCTCACGGCTGAAGAGCGTGCGCGATCGGCCGCCCTGATGCGGGTGAATCATGTGGGTGAGGTCTGCGCCCAGGCGCTCTACGATGGCCAGGCAGTCAGTACGGCCGATCCGATGCTGCGCGAGCGCTTCCGTCAGGCCGCCGCCGAGGAGGCCGATCACCTCGCCTGGACGCACGAACGCATCATCGAGCTCGGCGGTCGGACCTCGCTGCTGAACCCTCTCTGGTATGCGGGGGCTTTCGGGCTTGGCGTGCTGGCCGGGCGTGCCGGTGACCGCGCAAGCCTGGGCTTCATGGCCGAGACCGAGCGGCAGGTGGAGGCGCACCTTGCTGGGCATCTCGATCGGCTGCCTCCAACCGACGACCGCTCTCGGGCGATCGTGGCCCGCATGAAGGATGACGAGGTGGCGCATGCGGAGGCCGCGCTCTCGCTCGGCGGAGCGGAGCTGCCCGCCCCGGTGCGTCTGGGCATGCGGCTTGCCGCGAGGCTGATGACCACCGTGGCGCATCGGGTCTGAACCCCGGAGGACGCTTTCGGCGCTCGTGCCTCCGCTGGCCGAGCTCAGGTTCAGCGGCGCGCCCGGGGTTCGCCCACGCCATCGCGCCCGCCATCTCAGTCCTCGACGATCGCCCAGTCCAGCGTCAGGGTGGCCGTATGCGCAAGCATCGCGGAAGCCGAGCAGTACTTGTCGTGCGACAGCTTGATGGCCCGCTCGACGAGGTTGGGCTTGAGGCCGCGGCCGCGCACGGTGAAGTGGAAATGGATCGCAGTGAAGACCTTGGGGTCGGTATCGGCCCGCTCCGCGCGCAGTTCGACATCGCAGCCGCGGATGTCCTGGCCGCTCTTGCGCAGGATCAGTACGACGTCATAGGCGGTGCAGCCGCCGGTGCCCGCCAGCACGAGTTCCATCGGGCGCGGCGCCAGGTTGTTGCCGCCGCCTTCGACGGCGCCGTCCATGACGGCTACATGACCGCTGCCGGTGCGCGCAAGGAAGCTCATGCCGGTCGGGCCGGCCCAGCTCACGGTACATTCCAAGGTTTTCTCCAGGCTTGGGGATTTCGCGCGATGTTGCGGTGCGAAATCGGGTGTGAAGGGTTCCGGATTCGAGTTTTCAGAGGTTTGGGTGCCGACAGGTGCCGAGTCGCGAAAGAAAGTTCTTGCAGTGCAGCAAAAGATGCGCTATCTTTCGTCCATCGGTTGTCCTCGACAACCCCTTGAGTCTCCTCCACCCTCCTCCAAAGGTGGTTACGCCCGGTCCCCAAGGCCGGGCTTTTTTTTGCCCGGGGCGCTCAGCGACTGGCACAGCCTGGCGTCAGGGCAATCGTTCGGGCAAGGCCTTTGACTTGCCTTGCCGACCGGGGCTAGAATATCAGGCTTTCCGTTTGCGGCCTTTGATGCGCGAGATGCGCTGCCGCCTGCGGGCCCACCACAGGATTTCCCATGAAGACCTTTTCCGCCAAGCCGCATGAGGTGACGCGCGAGTGGTTCGTGGTCGACGGCGCCGGCAAGGTGCTTGGTCGGCTGGCGGCCGAGATCGCCCTGCGCCTGCGCGGCAAGCACAAGCCGGAATTCACGCCTCACGTCGACACCGGCGACTTCATCGTCGTGGTCAACGCCGGCCAGATCCGCGTCACCGGCAACAAGGCGCTGGGCAAGAAGTACTACCGGCACAGCGGCTACCCCGGCGGCATCACCGAAACCGATTTCGGCAAGATGCAGTCGCGCTTTCCCGGGCGCGCACTCGAGCACGCCGTCAAGGGCATGCTTCCCAAGGGTCCGCTCGGTTACGCGATGCTCAAGAAGCTGAAGATCTACGCCGAGCCCACCCATCCGCACACCGCGCAGCAGCCGAAGGCACTGGAGATCTGACGATGATCGGCGAGTACTACTACGGCACCGGCCGTCGCAAGACCTCCGTGGCCCGCGTGTTCCTCAAGAAAGGCACCGGGCGCATGGTCGTCAACGGCAAGCCCCTCGACAGCTACTTCGCGCGCGAAACCGGCCGCATGGTGGTGCGTCAGCCGCTGGAGCTGACAAGCAACCTCGAAAGCTTCGACGTCATGGTCAATGTCGACGGTGGCGGCGAGTCCGGACAAGCCGGGGCGGTGCGCCATGGCATCACCCGCGCGCTCATCGACTACGACGAAACCCTCAAGCCCGCGCTGTCGCGCGCAGGTCTGGTGACGCGGGACGCCCGCGAAGTCGAGCGCAAGAAGGTCGGCCTGCACAAGGCGCGCCGGCGCAAGCAGTTCTCGAAGCGCTGATTCCGCTTGCTCGGGCCGGCTTTCGAGAGGCCGGTCCGGGAGACAGGCAGCCGCCCGTGGGCGGCTGTTTTTTTGCCCACTGCCTGACAGGGTTAATGCCCGACCACTATACTGGGGCATTGGACGGAGGATTTCCCATGAATGCTGTAGCCGAGATGCCCGCGCCCCTGGTGTTCACCGACAGCGCGGCCGACAAGGTTCGCCAGCTGATCACCGAGGAAGGCAACGACAACCTCAAGCTGCGTGTCTTCGTGCAGGGCGGTGGCTGCTCGGGCTTTCAGTACGGTTTCACCTTCGATGAGGAAACCAGCGAGGACGATACCGTGATGACCCGCAACGGCGTCACGCTGCTGATCGATGCGATGAGCTATCAGTACCTCGTGGGTGCCGAGATCGACTACAAGGACGACCTCGACGGCGCGCAGTTCGTGATCAAGAACCCGAACGCCACCACCACCTGCGGCTGCGGGTCCTCGTTCTCGGTCTGAGCCTGACTCGGCCCTGGCCTCAGCGGCCGGGGTAGAGCGCGCCGAGCACCCGCGGGCCGCGCGCGCCCGTTACTGCGGGCAGGCTCGCCGGCACGCGCTCGAGTCGGCATCTTGCAAGCCACGCAAAGGCCACGGCCTCCACCGCCTGCGGCGGGGCGCCGAGGGCGCCGGTGCTCTCGACCGGCACCGGTGCACAGTGCCTCCGGATCGCCTCACGAAGCACCGGATTGAAGCACCCCCCACCACAAAGCCACACCGAGTCTGCGCCTGCCTCGCGGCAGGCGCGTGCCACCGTGATCGCCGTCAGTTCGATCAGCGTTGCCTGGACGTCGGCTGCTCGCGCTGGCCCGAGCTCGCCCCCCCGCAGCCGACCGTGAAGCCACGCAGCATGAAAGCGGTCACGCCCCGTGCTCTTCGGCGGTGGCTGCATGAAGTAGGGTTCGTCGAGCAGACGCGCCAGCAGCGCGGCATCGCAGCGGCCTGCCCTGGCCAGAGCACCGTCGCGATCGAAGCGCTCGCCGGTGCTGCGCTCGCTCCAGAGGTCGAGCAGCACATTGGCCGGACCGGTGTCGTAGCCGTATGCACGGCCATCGGCTGAAAGCACGCTGATGTTGGCAATGCCGCCGAGATTCACGACGGCACGACACTGACCCGCCTGGCCGAAGACCCGGGCGTGAAAGGCTGGCACGAGCGGTGCGCCCTGGCCGCCGGCGGCGATGTCGGCGCTGCGGAAGTCGCAGACCACATCGCAGCCGGTCAGCTCCGCGAGCAGGGCCCCGTCGATCAGTTGCACCGTGTACCCGCACTCGGGCCGATGGCGCACCGTCTGGCCGTGAGCGCCGATCGCGCGTACCGGTGCAGCGGCCGGCGCATGGTCGAGCAGCCTGCGCGACACCTCGGCGTAAGTCCGGGTGAGCTCGATGGCAGCGAGGCGCGCCTGGTGGAGTTCGTCGTCGGCGGGAGCCTGCAGCCGCATCAGTGCCTCGCGCAGCGACGCCGGCATGGGCGCCGATTCGAAGGCCAGCGTGGTCGGCCGATCAAGGTCCCAGCGCACGAGGGCGCCATCGACGCCGTCGAGGCTGGTGCCCGACATCAGACCAATGGTGAGATCGTGAGAAGTGGCCATGTCAGGCCATGGACGCAGGACGGCCTGCGCCGGCGCGGACGCTACTGGAAGGAGGCCGATCGAAGGCTGTCGGCCAGCGCCAGCCGATGACGCAAGCCCTCGAGGGCCTTCGCGAAAAGCGCTCGGTCAGCCGGCTCGAGCGGACGCCCGGCATCGACTCCGGCGAACTTCAGGGGGTCGACATGTTCGCCGCCGACGTGCAGTTCGAAGTGCAGGTGAGGCCCGGAGGTCCAGCCGGTCATGCCGACGGTGCCGATGATGTCGCCCTGGTCGACCCGGGCTCCCTTGCGAATGCCCGCGTAGAACTCGTTGAGGTGCGCGTAGAGGGTTTTCTTCTCGTTGGCGTGCCGGATGATGATCACGTTGCCATAGCCGCGCTGCTGGCCCGCGAACTCGACGACGCCATCGGCGGCGGCTCGCACCCGGGTGCCGATCGGGGCGCCGAAGTCGACGCCGCGGTGGGCACGCCAGTCACGCATGATCGGGTGCAGGCGCGCGGGTGAGAAACCCGAGGTGACCCGGCTGAACTCGAGCGGGTTGCGAAGGAAGGCCTTCTTGAGGCTGCGCCCTTCGCCGTCGTAGTACTCGCCCTTGCCGTTGCGCTCGTACCAGACGGCGCGGTGAGTCTTGCCGGCATTGACGAACTCGGCGGCCACGACACGGGTGGCGACCGGCGCATCGAAGCTGTCGGTTTCGCGAAGGATGTCGTAGACGACCCGCAGTCGGTCGCCTCGTCGCAGCTCGCGCTGCATGTCGATGTCGCCGCCGAAGATCTCGGCGAGCTGGATCGCCACCGACTCCGGAATGCCGGCGCCGTCGGTGGCTGCGAACAGCGAGGTGCGGATCTCGGCCGATCGCATCTCGGTGAGCCGCTCGATGGGTACCGACTCCTCGCGCGCAACGAAGCCCGAGGCGGTTCGGGCGATCAGCAGACGCCGGGCTGCCTGAGCCGCCCGCGGAGTATCGTCGAAGCCCGTACTGCGGTAGGCCAGGCGCTGCACGCGACCGAGGCTGTCGAGCTCGATGCGCAGGCTCCGACCCGGGCGCAGCCCGAGGGCTCGCCGTGCGGTGGCGTCCTGGGCGGCGTAGCGGAGGAACTCGGGGTCGTTGGCACCCGCACGTGCGAGCACGATCGCGAGGGTGTCGCCACGCCGGATGAGTTCGTTGTGCAGGTAGCTGTCGGTGTGCTCGGCGACTTCAGGGCTGAGCACCAGCGGCTCGGTGATGGTGACCGGCTCGGCGGTTCCGGCGACATCGAGGGGGTCGACACCGAAGGCGGTGACGGCCGCGAGCGAGCCCGCCACGGCGATGGCTAGCGCAGCGCGCTTGAGTCGGGGGACGGGCGTCGGCATCGGTTGGACGGGGCTGCCTGGCAGGTTTCCGGGAGGGGTCGCTGTGCGGGTCGGATAGAATCCGGCACCGCCCGCGACCGAAGGCGCCCGATGCCGAAGTCGCGAGTGTAAACCATCCGATACAAGTCACAACAGGTCCGTCATGAGCGTCGCCGATCCGCCGACCAGCGAGAAGGTTCTCGAGGCGCTGTCGATCAGCCTTCGCGGCTGCGACGAGCTGCTGGTCCAGGAAGACTGGGTCCGCAAGCTCGCGCGCAGCGAGCGCACCGGGGTGCCGCTGCGCATCAAGCTGGGGCTCGACCCCACCGCGCCCGACCTGCACCTCGGGCACACGGTCGTGCTGAACAAGATGCGCCAGCTTCAGGATCTCGGGCACACCGTGATCTTCCTGATCGGCGACTTCACGGCCATGATCGGCGACCCCTCGGGGCGCAACACCACCCGTCCACCGCTGACCCGCGAGCAGATCGAGGCCAACGCGCGCACCTATTTCGAACAGGCGAGCCTGGTGCTCGACCCGGCACGCACCGAGATCCGCTACAACTCGGAGTGGTGCGACCCGCTGGGCGCGCGCGGCATGATTCAACTCGCGTCGCGCTACACGCTTGCCCGCATGCTCGAGCGCGACGACTTCACCCGTCGCTTCAAGGGCGGCGTCCCGATCTCGGTGCACGAGCTGCTCTACCCGCTGATGCAGGGCTATGACTCGGTCGCGCTGAAGAGCGACATCGAGCTCGGCGGCACCGACCAGAAGTTCAACCTGCTGGTTGGCCGTGAAT
>JBIIHU010000406.1:0-2606 GCA_044235405.1 Burkholderiaceae bacterium | reverse complement strand
CGGGCTGGGGCGACTGCTGCCCGAGGTCGGCGGGGTGCCCTACATCGTGTTTCTGGCGGCCGGCTCGGTGTGCATGAGCACCGCGATGGCGGCGAGCTTCGAGTCGCTGTACTCGGCTTACTCGCGCATGCAGGTGCAGCAGACCTGGGCGTCGATCATGAATGCCCCGGTCGAGCTCGACGATATCCTGATCGCGGAGTGGTTCTGGGCTGCGACCAAGGCGATGTTCTCCGGTTTCGCGATCATCGCCGTCATCGTCGTGCTCGGGCTGTCGCAGGCCCCGACGCTGCTTGCGTTGCCGCTGGTCGTCGCGCTCACCGGCCTCGTGTTCGCGGGCATCGGGCTGTGCTTCAACGCGCTGGCGCGCGGCTACGACTTCTTCACCTATTACTTCACGCTCGTCCTGACGCCGATGGTCTTCCTGTCGGGCGTCTACTACCCGGCGAACACGCTCCCGGCATGGCTGGCTTCGCTGGCTTACTGGCTGCCGCTTGCCGCAGCCGTCGATCTTGCACGGCCGCTGGTGCTTGGCCAGTGGCCGCCCGATGCGGCCGCCCGGGCGGGTCTGCTCGCTGCCTACGCGCTGGGCTCGTTCCTGCTGGCGCTCGCGCTGACGCGCCGCCGCCTGCGCAGCTGACGCTCGGGCGCGCTCAGATAGCGGCGCGCACGGAACCAGGCGAGCAGCGCGAGCGCGACGATGCCCATGGCCGCGAGGACCCACCAGAAGCCGTGCACGGCCGTGCTTCCGGGGATCGTCGCGAAGTTCATGCCGAAGATGCCGGTGATCAGTGTCAGGGGCATGAAGATCGCGCTCAGCGTGGTCAGCGTTCGCATGACCTCGTTCGTGCGATGGGCCATCGCCGAGAAATGCATCTGCACCGCCGATTCGAGCGAGGCCTCGAGCCGGCGCACATGGTTGAGCACACGCTGCACATGCTCGGCGAGATCGGCGGCGCGAACGCGAAGGGGGTCGGCGATGCCGGCGAATCCCGGCGGATGCGGCAGTCCGCTCGTGCCGACCGCCCGCAACTGCTCGATGCGTTCGTCGCGCCACGCCTGGATGGCGTCGAGCTGTTCTTCCGACAGTTGTTCGAGGCTGCGCAGCTCATCGCGCGCCTCGAGCAGCGCATACCAGTCATCGAAGGGCCGGCGCGGATCGAGCAGCAGGCGCTGCCAGCGTTCGAGCTGAGCGGTCAGGGGCTGTCGCAGCTCGAGGTAGCGGTCGACCATGCCGCCGAGCAGGCGCAGCATCAGCGCCTCGGGCGATTCGGGCGGACGCTGCCTGTGCCTTCCGGCGAGCCCCTCGAGAAGGCGCTGCTGCAGCGCCGGCACCGTGCGGCTGTCGGGGGCTCGCACCGTGACGAGGCAGCCCGGGAAGACGAAGAAGACCGTGGGCCGGGTGGCGATGCGCAGCAGCCGGCCGTCGCCGACCGGCTCGTCGATCGCGCCGAGTCCGCGAAAGACGATCATCTCGTAGTCGCGAGTGGCATTGAAATAGGACGGATGCTGCAGGTTCCCCGCGCTCAGCAGGTGATCCTCGATGACCGTGATGCCGGTCAGCGCGCTCACCGGCACCACCCACTCGCGGGCAGCGCCGTAGTCGCAATCGATCCACAGCCACCCTTCGGCCGGCATCCGCGGCGGCACCTGCGGGAGCTCCTCGACAGCGCTCCCGTCGAGGCGGAAGCAGCGCATCATCGCCATCGAAGCCCCCGGGAACTCGCGTGGCGCGCGCCGCGTCAGCCCTCGGCGAGCCAGCCGGCGGCGTCGAGCGCGAAGTAGGTCAGGATGCCGTCGGCACCGGCGCGACGCATCGCGAGCAGGGCCTCGAGCGCGACCGCCCGCTCATCGATCCAGCCGTTCGCGGCCGCCGCCCTGATCATCGCGTACTCGCCGCTGACCTGGTAGACGAAGGTGGGCACCGCGAACCGATCCTTGACCCGCCTGACGATGTCGAGATAGGGCATGCCGGGCTTGACCATGACCATGTCCGCCCCTTCGCTGATGTCGAGCGCCACCTCGCGCAGCGCCTCGTCGCTGTTGGCTGGGTCCATCTGGTAGGTCTTCTTGCTGCCCTTGCCGAGGTTGCTTGCCGACCCCACCGCGTCGCGGAAGGGGCCGTAGAAGGCCGACGCGTACTTTGCGCTGTAGGCCATGATCCGCGTATGGATCAGCCCGGCGGCTTCGAGCGCGTGTCGCAGCGCCCCGACCCGGCCGTCCATCATGTCGGACGGCGCCACGATGTCGATGCCGGCCTGCGCCTGCGCCAGGGCCTGCCGCACGAGGATCGCGATCGTCTCGTCATTCAGCACATAGCCGCTTTCGTCAAGCACGCCGTCCTGGCCGTGGCTCGTGAAGGGGTCCAGGGCGACGTCGGCCAGCAGCCCGAGTTCGGGAAAGCGCGCCTTCAGCGCACGCGCGGCGCGCGGAACGAGGCCGTCGGGATCCGCGGCGAGCATGCCGTCGGGTGTCTTCAGTGCCGGGTCGATGACGGGAAACAGGGCCAGCACCGGCACGCCCGCCGCGAGGCAGCGCTCGGCCACCCCGAAGAGCAGGTCGATGCTGAGCCGTTCGACCCCCGGCATCGAGGCGACCGCGTGGCGCCG
>JBIIHU010000161.1:0-8778 GCA_044235405.1 Burkholderiaceae bacterium | reverse complement strand
CTCGCATTGCGACTTCGAAGCGCCGACCGACTGGATGTGCCGGCTGGCCTGCGGCGCCGCCGATCCCGCCCGGCAGGCGATCGTGCGCGCCACGCTGATCGGCGCGATCGACCGGTGGTTGCCGGCCGCGGCGATGCGGCCATGAGGACCGCCTCATCGTACCGATGTCACACGCCGAACCCGGCATGAGCCTGTCATCCACCTGACCCGTCACCCGCAAGTGGCATGCTTCGTGCTTGTTGACGGGCATGCCGCCAACCGACCTCATCATCCGTAACGCGCGCCTGGCTGATGGCCGGCTCGTGACCGTTCGCATCGAACAGGGACTGATTGCTTCGATCGACGCGATGTCATCGGGCGGCGGGACTGCCGCCAACGCGCCCCCGGAGCCCGCTGCCGGCGGGCCCGCGACGCTCGACGCCGAGGGCGACCTGCTCTTGCCCGCCCTGGTCGAGGGCCACACGCACCTCGACAAGACCTGGTTCGGCCTGCCGTGGATGGAAAACGAGACCGGCTTCGGTGTGGCTGAACGGGCGGCCTACGAACGCGAGGTCGAGACGCGCATCGCCTACCCCACATCGGTGCGCGCGGGCCGTCTGATCGAGCAGATGGTGGCCCAGGGAAGCACCCGGATCCGCACGCATGTGGACATCACGCCCGCGGAAGGCCTGACCCGGCTCGAAGGCGTGCTCGAGGCGCGCGACAAGTACCGTGATGTCGCCGAGGTGCAGGTCGTGGCCTTTCCGCAGCTCGGTGTCATGCCGCACCCCGACATGGTCGACCGACTCGACGCTGCCTTGCGTGCGGGCGCCGACGTGCTCGGGGGTATCGATCCCGCCACGATCGATGGCGATGTCACCGGCCAGCTCGACGCGATGTTCGCCCTCGCGCAGCGGCACGACGTCGGACTCGATTTCCATCTGCATACCAGTGGATCGCTGGGAATCCATGAACTGGAACAGGTGGCCCTGCGCAGCAAGGCCTGCGGGATGCAGGGTCGAGTCGTCGCAAGCCATGCCCACGGGCTCGGTTCCTCGTCGCCAGACACGCAACGGGCCACCGCCGAGCGGCTTGCCCAGGCGGGCGTCGCGATCTGCACCTACGCGCCGGGCTGGGTCAACCTGCCGCCCCTGAAACTGCTGAGCGCGGCCGGGGTCACGGTGTTTGCCGGCTCCGACAACGTTCGCGATGCATGGGTGCCCTACGGCACCGGTGACATGCTGGAGCGCGCGTGGATCGTCGCGTACCGCAGCGGATTTCGCCGGGATTCGGAGTTCGGTTTCGCCTTCGAGATGTGCAGCCGGCTGGGTGCGCTGGGTTGCGGGTTCGGGAGTCACGGCCTGGCGCCGGGGTGCCAGGCCGACCTCGTGCTCGTCGCCGCGGAAAACATTCCGGATGCGGTCTGCCGGCACCCGCCACGCCGCCATGTGATCCGCCAAGGTCGCATCGTCGCCCGGCAGGGGTGCTTTATCGGCGTCGATGAAGCGGCCTAGCTAAACCTCACCCCTTCGCCCGGCGGATCGTGCGATCGGTGGCGAACATCAGGACCACGGTCAGCACCGAGAAGGCGATCGACGCATCGAGCACCACCTCCGGCGTGCCCGCGCTGTCGGCCCACCAGCCGACGACCCTCGGCAGCGCGCCCATGCCGAGGTAGTACATCGAGTAGAACAGGCCCAGTCCGACCGCGCGCGCCGCGGGCGCGAGAAACCTGGCCGGGGCCGCGGACAGGGCGCCCGCCGCCCAGCCCGACAACAACCCGGCCACGATGAGAGAGGCCGTCGGATCGGCTCCGGCACGCACGGCCGCGATGCAGAGCATGGCGCCGACGATGCCCGCCACGGCGACCGTCGTGGGCCTGCCCGAACGCTGGATCAGCCATCCGCCGAGCGGTATCGAGACGATGAAGGCCAGCGTCAGGGTCGCGGTGAGCGCGCCTGCCTGCGAAACGGCCAGGCCACGCGCCACGAAGAGCGCCGGCAGAAAGGCCACCAGCACGGCGAAGGCGACGTTGTAGGCGGCCCAGGCGCCCGCGGACAGCACGAGGCGCATGCCGTCGCCCGGCGCAAGCGCCGACAGACACAGCGGACCGGGCGCGGCCGCATCGGGCGCCGGCCGGTAGAGCGCGACCACCAGCAGCACCGACACCAGCGCGAGGAGGGCGCTCGCACCGAAGGCCGCGGCGGGCGTACCCCACTCGGCGATGGGCCCGAGCACGAGCAGCCCCAGGCCGATGCCCACCGGCCAGGTCGACACGAAGATCGACATCGCGAGCTCGATCTCGCGCCCGGCGAACCAGTCGGCCACCATCTTGCTCGCGGTGACGTTGAACAGCACGCCGCCGATGCCGCCGATCAGGCGCCCGACCTGCAGCGTCGTGGCGTCCGCGGCCAGGGCGCACACCACGCCGCCCATCATCATCGCCGCGGTGCCCGCGATGGCGATCCGCCGGTCACCCCAGCGCGCGCTCAGCATGCCCCCGGGCAGCGCGAGCACCACGCCCGGGGCGACGAACAGGCCGACCAGCCAGCCGATGTCGGCCAGCGCGAGTCCGTACTGCTCGCGCAGCAGCGGCGCGGTCGCGCCGACCACCTGGAACTGGAATCCCATCGCCACACGCGCGGCCGACAGGACCCAAAGCGCGCGCCAACGCTCGTGCATCACGACCCTCTCCGCGGGGACCACGGCCTCGGATCGGCATCGCGACCTCGAGCCCTGACCGCGAGTGTCGGTCCTTGGGGCAGCCGGCGACAAGCGCCGCGCGCCCGGTCCCGGGGATTCCGACATCCGCGACAGCGCGCTGGCCGGGCGAGGCCGCGCGGACAAGAATGCCCCGACACCCATCGGCCGCCAACCGCGGCCCCCTCCCCCAGGAGGCAGGCCCATGCAGCGACGCAACCTCCCGCTCGACGGGGTCCTTGTGATCGACCTCGGACAGGTCTACCAGGGGCCCTATGCCACCTACCTGATGGCCAAGGCGGGCGCGACGGTCATCAAGATCGAACCGCCCGACGGGGAGCCGGTCCGGCAGCGCGAGGCGGTGAGCAAGGGCTCGGGCGTGCCCTTCGCGCTGCTGAACGGCCACAAGAAGTGCATGACGCTCGACCTCAAGACCGCGCAGGGTCGCGAGATCCTGAAGGCGCTGGCCGCGCGGGCGGACGTGCTGCTCGAGAACTACGCGCCGGGCGTGATGGATCGGCTCGGCGTGGGCTGGTCGGTGCTGCACGAACTCAACCCGCGCCTCGTCTACGCGTCCGGCTCCGGCTACGGACTGTCGGGCCCCGACTGCGACCGGCTCGCGATGGACGTCACCGTGCAGGCGTCGTCGGGGATGATGAGCGTCACCGGGTTTCCCGACGGCCCGCCGGTGAAGGCCGGCCCCGCGGTCGTCGATTTCCTCAGCGGCACCCATCTCTACGCCGGCGTCCTCACCGCGCTCTACGAGCGCCACTTCACCGGCACGGGTCGGCTGGTCGAGGTGGCGATGCAGGAGACGGTCTACCCGACGCTCGCCTCGAACCTGACCTTCCTTTACGACCACGGCGAGGTGCCGCCGCGCACCGGCAACCAGCACGGCGGGCGCTCGGCCGCGCCCTACAACGTCTACGCGGCGAGCGATGGCTTTGTGGCGATCATCGGCGTCAAGGATGCCCACTGGACAGGACTGCTCGCGGCGATGGGCCGAACCGACCTCGCCGACGACCGCCGATTCGCGACCAAGGTCGAGCGCGTGCGCCACATCGACGAGACCGACGAGATCGTGTCGGCCTGGATGCGCGAGCTCACGCGCGAGCAGGCGTGCGCGCTGCTCGACCGGCATGACGTGCCGCACGCCCCCGTGCGCGACGTGGTCGAGGTGACCCACGACCCGCACCTGCACGCGCGCGGCTATCTCGAGTGGATCGATCACCCGCAGTACGGGCGCGTGGCGATCGCCGACAGCCCCCTGCGGCTGCACGGCGCCGATCGACTGCCGGCGGCGGCGTCCTCGCCGCTGGGCGCCGACACCGAAGAGGTGATGCGGACGGTCCTGGATGCCAGCCCGGACGAGGTGCGCCATTGGCGCGAGGTCGGCGCCTTCGGCCGCCCGAACAGACGATAAGCGCCATTCCCGGCGCACCGACCCGAGAGGAGATCCACCATGCAGGAACGCGTCGTCGACATCGCAACCCGCGACGGAAAGATGAACACCTACGTCTTTCATCCGGATGGCCCGGGACCGCATCCGGTCGTCATCCACTACATGGACTCGGTGGGCGTGCGCGAAGAGCTGTCCGACATGTGCCGACGCCTCGCGACCGTCGGCTACTACGTGCTGCTGCCGAATCTCTACTACCGCAAGGTGCGCTGCGTCGACCTCGACGCCAACCGGCTGCGCGACCCGGCCTACGCGGAGAAGCTCGAGCTGATGTGGACGCTGAACCGCAGCCTGACCAACACGATGATCGTGGAGGACACCGAGGCGATGCTGTCTTTCATCGACACCGATCCGGTCGCCCGCTCCGAGCGCATCGGCGTCGTCGGCTACTGCCTCAGCGGACGGCTCGTGTACCGCGTGGCCGGCGCCTACCCCGAGCGCATCGCCGCGGCGGCCTCGGTCTACGGCGCACGCCTGGTCACCGACCTGCCCGACTCGGCGCACCTGCTCACCGACCGGATCAAGGGGGAGATGTACTTCGCCTGCGCGGACCACGACGATTACGTGACGCGGGCCGACCTCGAACTGATCGCGTCGCTGATGAAGCGCCACGGCATCCGCGGCGGCATCGAGTTCTACCCGGGTTCGCACCACGGGTTCGCCTTCCCGTGCCGCCGTCTCTACGACAAGCCGTCGTCGGAGCGCCACTGGGAGCGCCTGTTCGATCTGTTCCGTCGCAACGTGTGGTGACGCGACGCCCCGCACCCGAGGAATCCCCATGCCCTGTCGCCCCGTTTCGCGCCGGCGCGCGCATTGAGGACGCAACCATGCCCGCCATGCTCTTCACCCCGATCGACCTGCGCGACGTGCGGCTGCGCAACCGGATCGTCGTGCCGCCGCTGCACCAGTACTCGGCGCAGGACGGTCTGCCGACCGACTGGCATCTGATGCACCTCGGTCGCTATGCCGCGGGCGGAGCCGGCCTCGTCTTCGTCGAATCGACCAAGGTCGAGCGCCGCGGACGCGGCACGCTCGGCGACCTTGCACTCTGGGACGACGCCTTCATCGCGCCGATGGCCCGCCTGGCCGGATTCATCCGCGCGCAGGGCGCGACCCCGGGGCTGCAGCTCGGCCACACCGGACGCAAGGGGCGCACCGCACGGCCGTGGGAGGGCGACGGGCCGATGCCGCGCACGGACGAGAACGCCGACGACTGGGACACCTGGGACCTCGTCGGGCCGAGCGCGCTCTCGTACGGCGACGGCTGGCCGGTGCCCCGCGCCCTCGAGACCGGCGAGATCGCATCGCTGGTCGACGCCTGGGGTCAGGCGGCGCGGCGCGCGCACGAAGCCGGCTTCGACGTGCTCGAGATCCACGGCGCGCACGGCTACCTGATCCACCAGTTCCTGTCGCCCGAGGCCAACCGCCGCAGCGACGCCTACGGCGGCTCCGAGGCCAACCGCATGCGTCTGGCGATCGAGATCGTCGAGAGCGTGCGTGCGCACTGGCCGGCGCGCAAGCCGCTTTTCATGCGGCTGTCGATCGAGGACGACGCGGGCTGGGGTCCCGAGCAGAACATCGCGCTGGCCCGGATCGTGAAGACGAAAGGCGTCGATGTCATCGACTGCACATCGGGGGGAGTCTCGAGTCGCGTGCCGACCATGTACCGTTCGCTGCGCTACGGCTATCAGGTCGGCTTTGCCGAGCAGGTTCGGCGCGGCGCGGACATCGCCACGATGGCCGTCGGACTCATCATCCACGGCGACCAGGCCGAGCGCATCCTGCAGGACGGCCAGGCCGACCTGATCGGCGTCGGCCGCGAGATCATGCATAACCCGAACTGGCCGCTCGACGCGGCCCTGAAGCTGGGGCTGGCCTCGGCCTTCGATCAGGTGCCGAAGCAGACCGGATACTGGCTGGCCGCGCGCGCGCGGCGAGGGTTCGGCTGCGCGCCCTCGACATGGCAGAACGGGCTCAACGATCCGGCCGCCGGCGCCGATGCGGGCGGACCGGACGGCACCCGCGAAAAAGTGTGACGGGCTTCTCATCGGATCTCGCGCATCCTGCCTAGACTCGGCGCTCGGGAGCGCCGCGGTCCGCCGCGGCGACGGGGCCCGAAGCCGGCCGGCATGCGTCGTCGGCCGGGGATCGAGGAGGGTCTGGTGACACCGCTCCCGACGGAGCCTTCACGCCGATTGGGGCTTCCGCCCGACCCCGCCGCGGGCGCGCTCGGCGTCGTCGCGGCATCGACGCTGCTTTCGGCCTGCGCGGGCGGCGATGCGAGCCTCCCGGCCGCCTTCGACCATCCTGAAGCGGCGCTCCATCAGCCCGGCCTGCTCGGCCTGCCGGCCGGCGGTGGCTCACCGTCCGAGCCATCGGCGCGCCCCCGGGCGCAGACCGTCGCCCCTGCGGCGCCAGTGCCGACGCCCACGGCCAACGACCTGTTCGACTGGGCCGAGCGCACCTTCCCGGCGCTGTTCCCGGGGCCCTCGGCCACCCAGGCCTCCGGCACCTATGTGTTCCGGCACTACCCCGGCTCCGGGCATTACCTCGCAGTCGCAGGCGAGGACGTGTACGCCCTGGGCCCGCTCACCGGCAACGCCCTGGCCCGGCTCGGCACCCTGGGCGACTTCGCGCCCCTCGTGCTGCCGGCGGCCGGCTCCGTTTCGGACGCCGACGCGGCGCGCTTCCTGCTGCAGGCCCAGTTCTCAGCCTCCACGACCGAGATCGCGGCGCTGAAGGCTCGCGGATACGCCGGCTGGCTCGACGAGCAGTTCGCCATGCCACAGCAGGGCACGAGCCGCGTGCAGTGGATGACAGACAACGGCCATGCGGCGGAGACGAACATCAACAGCTTCGCCGGCGCCGACGCGGCGATCTGGCGCAAGCTGATCGCCAGCCCCGATGCGGTGCGCCAGCGCATGGCGCTGGCGCTGTCCGAGATCCTGGTGGTGTCGATGAACGGGCTGCCGATCGCCTGGCGCAACCTCGCGATCGCGCACTATGTCGACCTGCTCGAAAGGCATGCCTTCGGCAACTTCCGCGACCTTCTGCAGGATGTGACCCTTAGCGCGGCGATGGGCACGTACCTCAACATGAACGGCAACCGCAAGGAGGACACGAGCACCGGTCGGGTCCCCGACGAGAACTACGCCCGCGAGGTTATGCAGCTCTTCACCATCGGACTGGCGCAGCTGAATGCGGACGGCAGTGTCAGGACCGGCGCCGGCGGGGCGCTCGAGACCTACACCCAGACCGACATCACCCAGCTCGCACGCGTGTTGACCGGATGGGTGCACGATCGGGCGAGCGGCGTGGCGGTCGCGGCGGACACGGGCTACGTGACGAGGCCGATGCGCAACAACGGCACGCAGTACCAGCCGGGCGACAAGACCGTGCTCGGCACGACGATCCCCGGCACCGCGACCCCGGCGCAGGCGCTCGGCATGGCGCTCGACATCCTGTTCCGCCACCCCAACGTCGGCCCCTTCATCGGCCGCCAGCTGATCCAGCGCTTCACGGCGAGCCACCCCAGCCCCTCCTACGTGGCGAGGGTGGCGGCGGCATTCGACGACAACGGCAGCGGCGTGCGCGGCGACCTGAAGGCGGTGCTGCGCGCCGTGCTGCTCGACAACGAGGCGCGCGCCGCGCCGAGCGGGCCCTACGGTGGCCGGCTGCGCGAACCCATCCAGCGGTTCGTCCAGTGGGCGCGCACCTTCGGGGCTGTCAGCGCGACGGACCGATGGGCGATCGGCGACCTCAGCGACCCCGGCACGCGGCTCGGCCAGAGCCCGCTGCGCAGCCCCACGGTGTTCAACTTCTTCCGCCCGGGCTACGTGCCGCCGGGCAACGAACTGGCTGCCCGCGGCATCACCGCGCCCGAGTTCCAGCTGGTCAACGAAAGCACGGTGGCCGGCTACCTGAACTTCATGCAGACCGCCGTGACCAGCGGCCTGGCCTCCGGCGACATCGCACCGGGCTACGCGGCCGAACTCGCTCTGGCGAGCGATCCCGGCGCGCTGCTGCAACACCTGAACCTTCGGCTCGCCGGCAACGGGCTCGCCGACACCACGATCAGCGCGCTGACGAGCGCGGTGGCCAGCATCGCCGCGACCACTGATGCCGGGCGCCTCGCCCGGGTTCGGGCAGCCGTGCTGCTGGTGATGGCCGCGCCCGAGTACCTGGTGCAGCGATGAACCCCGGCCGACTCGCCCGACTGCAGCGCCGCGAATTTCTGCGTCGCTGCGGCCAGCTCGGCCTGGCCGGCGTGGCCGCGCCCTGGGCCCTGAATCTGGCCGCGATCGGCGAGGCGGCCGCAGCCAATGCCAGCGACGACTACAAGGCCCTGGTCTGCGTCTTCCTCTACGGCGGCAACGACCAGGGCGCGACGCTGCTGCCGGCCGACAGCGCGGGGCACGCCAGCCTCGTCGGCCTGCGCGGCGGGGCGGCCGGGGGCAATCTCGTGGTGCCCCGCGAGCAGCTGGCGGCGACCACGCTCGCGCCGCGCGTGCCGCTGGCCGGCCCCGGTGCCGCCGGCACCCAGCTCGCGATGGCGCCGGAACTGGCGCCGCTGAAGGCCCTCTTCGACGCCGGGCAGCTGGGCTGGCTGCTCAACGTCGGCCCCCTGATCCAGCCGACCA
>JBIIHU010000160.1:0-8789 GCA_044235405.1 Burkholderiaceae bacterium | reverse complement strand
CACCGACCACGGTGAGCGCGGCAAAACCGAGGATCCGGCCCCCCTTGACCACCTTGGTGACGCGGTTGACCGCGATCATCTTTTCCTTGAGACCGTCGTCACGTTCTTCGCTGCCGACGCGAGCCTGAACCTTTGCCATGTTCGTATCCTGTCGATCAGAACTTCAGGCCGGCTTCCCGGGCGGCTTCGGCAAGTGCCTTGACCCGACCATGGAAGCGATAGCCGGCGCGGTCGAAGGCCACGCTCTGGATGCCCGCAGCGAGCGCCTTCTCGGCGATGCGCCGCCCCACGACGGTGGCCGCATTCGCGTTGCCACCACGACCGGCCGCCCCGGCGAGGGCAGTCCGTACCTCGGCCTCGTTGGTCGACGACGAGACCAGCACCCGGGCGCCATCCGCATCGACGATGCTGGCGTAGATGTGCTGATTGGTGCGGAAGACGGTAAGCCGATTGACCCGCAGTTCGCGGATCTTGAGGCGCGTCTGGCGGGCGCGTCGCAAACGAGACTGTTTCTTGTCCATCGCCTGTATTCCTGTGCGTTTGACGATCCGAGCGCTTACTTCTTCTTGACTTCCTTGAGGACGATCTTCTCGTCCGCGTACCGTACGCCCTTGCCCTTGTAGGGCTCCGGCGCCTTGTAGGCACGGATCTCGGCAGCGACCTGGCCCACACGCTGGCGGTCGGCGCCCTTGATCAGGATGTCGTTCTGCGTCGGCGTCTCGGCTTTCACGCCATCAGGCAGCTTGTAGACGATCGGGTGCGAGAACCCGAGCGACAGGTTGAGCGCCGTTCCCTGCGCCTGAGCGCGATAACCGGTGCCGACCAGCTGCAGTTTCTTCTCGAAACCACGGGATACACCGTGGACCATGTTCGCGACCAGCGCGCGGAAGGTTCCACTCAGCGCCTTCGCATCGCGACTCTCGCCAACCGCCTGCACACGCAGTTGCTGGCCTTCGCGGACGATCGCGACCAGCGGGTTGATGCGCTGAACCAGGGCGCCCAGCGGACCCTTGACCGCGATCTCGCCGTTGGCGATCTGAACGTCGACGCCTGCCGGCACGTCGACCGGCATCTTGGCTACTCGGGACATCTCTTCTCCCTCAGGCGACGTAGGCGATGACTTCGCCGCCGACACCGGTGGCGCGAGCCTTGCGGTCGGTCATGACGCCACGCGAGGTGGTGACGATCGCGACACCGAGGCCATTCATGACCTGCGGCAGGTCGTCGCGACCCTTGTAGACGCGCAGCCCGGGTCGCGAGACGCGCTCGATGCGCTCGATGACCGGCCTGCCGGCGTAGTACTTGAGCTGCACCTGAAGCTCAGCCTTGACGCCCTCGCTGTTCACCGTGAAACCCTCGATGTAGCCCTCGTCCTTGAGGACCTGGGCAATCGCCACCTTGAGTTTCGACGACGGCATCGAGACCGACTGTTTTTCCACGCGCTGCCCGTTGCGGATGCGCGTGAACATGTCCGCGACCGGATCGCTCATGCTCATGTCGTTTACCCCGTTACCAGCTGGCCTTGACGATGCCGGGCACTTCGCCCTTCATCGCCGCGTCGCGCAGCTTGTTGCGCCCGAGCCCGAACTTGCTGTAGACGCCTCGCGGACGCCCGGTGATCTCGCAGCGGTTGCGCAGGCGAGTGGGATTCGCGTTGCGCGGCAGCTGCTGCAGCTTGAGCCTGGCCTGATACCGATCCTCTTCCGAGCGCGACTGATCGGCGATGACCGCCTGGAGCTCGGCGCGCTTTTTCGCGTACTTGCGAACCAGCGCTGCGCGCTTGAGGTCGCGGTTGATCGAAGCGAGTTTGGCCACTTGATGAACCTCAGTTGCGGAAGGGGAAACGGAAGGCACCAAGCAGCGCCTTGGCCTCGTCGTCGGTCTTGGCCGTGGTGGTGATGCTGATGTTCAGCCCGCGGAGCGCGTCGACCTTGTCGTAGTCGATCTCGGGGAAGATGATCTGCTCCTTCACACCGAGGTTGTAATTGCCGCGCCCATCGAAGGCCCGCCCCGGCACGCCGCGGAAATCCCGGACGCGCGGCAGCGCCACCGTGACCAGGCGATCGAGGAACTCGAACATCCGCTCGCCACGAAGCGTGACCATGCAACCAATCGGGTAGCCCTCGCGGATCTTGAAACCAGCGATCGCCTTGCGCGCCTTGGTGACGACCGGCTTCTGGCCGGCGATCTTGGTGAGATCGCCGACCGCGGCGTCCATCACTTTCTTGTCGGCAACCGCCTCCGAGACACCCATGTTCAGGGTGATCTTCGTGATGCGCGGCACCTGCATGATCGAGGTATAGCCGAAGCGCGCCATCAGGTCGGGAACGACCTTCTCGCGGTAGAGCTGCTGAAACCGTGCCATGGTGTTTCCCTCAGGCCTTGACCAGTTCGCCGTTCGACTTGAAGAACCGGACCTTGCGGCCGTCCTCGAGAACGCGGATACCGACCCGGTCGCCCTTGCCGGTGGCGGGATTGAAGAGCATCAGGTTCGACTGGTCGATGGGCAGGGTCTTGTCGACGATGCCACCGGTCTGGCCCTTCATGGGATTCGGGCGCTGGTGCTTCTTCACGACGTTGACACCCTCGACCACCAGGTGCGCGGGCCCGGTGCGACGCAACACGCTGCCGCGCTTGCCTTTGTCGCGACCGGCGATGACGACGACCTCGTCGCCCTTGCGGATCTTTTCCATCGCGGACTCCCTTACAGGACTTCGGGCGCGAGCGACACGATCTTCATGAAGCGCTCGGTACGCAGTTCACGCGTGACCGGCCCGAAGATGCGCGTGCCGATCGGCTCGAGCTTGGCATTCAGGAGCACGGCAGCATTGCCGTCGAACCTGATCAGCGAACCGTCCTGGCGACGCACGCCCTTGGCGGTGCGCACGACGACGGCGTTGTAGATCTCGCCCTTCTTGACGCGACCCCGCGGCTGGGCTTCCTTGACGCTCACCTTGATGATGTCGCCAATGCCCGCATAGCGCCGCTTCGAGCCACCAAGGACCTTGATACACATGACGGAGCGCGCGCCGGTGTTGTCGGCGACGTCCAACGTCGACTGCATCTGAATCATCGCTGTTCCTGTCCCAACTTGACCCGCCTTTCATGCTGCGAGCCCCTGTTAAGGAGCACCGCCTGGCGGTCAGTCTTGGTCCCGTGGTACGGGGTGAAGGGTTTTACCCGGCCCTGAAACGTGACCGAGAAGAACTCTCGGTCAGCAAATCGTGGCAAGCCTTAAAGCATAACACCGGGAGGTCGGGTACCGCAAGCGGTACCCTTCAAACCCGGCTTGTCGGCACGTTCAGGCCACCGACTCGACAACGCGCGTGACGACCCAGGACTTCGTCTTCGAGAGCGGCCTGCTCTCCTGGATCTCGACAGTATCACCTTCGTTGAGCTTCGACTCCACGTGCGCGTGGTAGCGGGTGCTCTTGACGATGTACTTGCCGTAGATCGGGTGCTTGACCTTGCGCTCCACGAGCACGGTCACGGTCTTCATCATCTTGTTGCTGACCACGCGCCCGGTCAGGGTGCGCTTCAGCGAGGGGGTGGCTTCGGCTGCGGCGGTCATTGGGCGGACGCCTTCTCGCGCAACACGGTCCGGACCCGGGCGATGTCGCGACGGGTCTTGCCGAGCTGGCTGGTATTGTTCAGTTGCTGGGTGGCAATCTGCATGCGAAGCGAAAAATGCGCCTTCAGCAGTTCGCCGAGTTCCTTTTCGAGCGCCGCGGTGTCCTTGGCGCGCAGTTCACTGGCCTTCATCGGTGACTCTCCGTTGGCGCGTCAGGCGCCGACCATGCGGGTCACGAAGACCGTCGCGATCGGCAGCTTGGCGGCAGCGAGGGCGAAGGCTTCGCGAGCGAGGGCTTCGTTCACGCCGTCCATCTCGTAGAGCACCTTGCCCGGCTGGATCTCCGCGACGTAGTACTCGGGATTCCCCTTGCCGTTACCCATCCGGACTTCGGCGGGTTTCTGGGAAATCGGCTTGTCGGGGAAGATCCGGATCCAGATCCGGCCACCGCGCTTGATGTGACGTGTCATCGCACGCCGGGCAGCCTCGATCTGGCGTGCCGTGAGGCGACCACGGCCGGTCGCCTTCAGGCCGAACTCACCGAAGGAGACCGAGGCACCACGGGTCGCGAGACCCTTGTTTCGCCCCTTCTGTTCCTTGCGGTACTTGCGTCGAGCGGGTTGCAGCATCGCTCACTCCTTCATTCGCCGGTCTTGGCGTCGGCAGGTGCCCTGCGAACGCGCTTGACCGCAGTCTTGGGGGTGTCGGCAGCGCCACCCTCGGGAGCGCTCTTCGCCTCGGGCTCGCCCTCGGGGCGCCGGCGCGGACCGCCTCGAGGCGCGGCACCCGGCTTCGGCGGCAGACGACGATTGCGACGGTCGTCGCGCTCGGGCGGCGGCGCTTCCTTCTCGGCGGCAAGCGGCGCGTCGCCGCGTCCGAGGGTATCGCCCTTGTAGACCCAGACCTTCACGCCGATGATGCCGTAGGTGGTCAGCGCCTCGGAGAAGCCGTACTCGATGTCGGCACGAAGCGTGTGGAGCGGCACCCGACCCTCGCGATACCACTCGACGCGCGCGATCTCGGCGCCATTGAGGCGGCCGGAACTCATGATCTTGATGCCCTGGGCACCAAGACGCATCGCGTTCTGCATCGCACGCTTCATCGCGCGACGGAACATGATCCGCTTCTCGAGCTGCTGGGTGATCGAATCGGCGATCAGTTGCGCGTCGATCTCGGGCTTGCGGATCTCCTCGATGTTCACGTGAACCGGAACACCGAGCAGGCGCTGGAGATCGGCCTTGAGGAGTTCGATATCCTCGCCCTTCTTGCCGATGACGACCCCGGGGCGCGCCGAGAAGATCGTGATGCGCGCATTCTTGGCCGGGCGCTCGATGAGCACGCGACCGACCGATGCGTTCTTGAGCTTCTTGCGCAGGTAGGCCCGCACGCGAAGATCTTCGTTGAGCATCTGCGGGAACTGGCGGCTGTTGGCGTACCAGCGCGAGGCCCAGTTGCGGCTGACCGAGAGACGGAACCCGGTCGGATGAATCTTCTGTCCCATGATGTCCTTCCGCGCGGCCTCAGTTCCCGACCCTGACAACGATATGGCAGGTCTGCTTCTCGATCTTGCAGCCGCGGCCCTTGGCGCGCGCCTGGAAGCGCTTCAGCGAGGTGCCTTTCTCGACGTGGATCGTGGTGACCTTCAGTTCGTCGATGTCGGCGCCGTCGTTGTGCTCGGCGTTGGCGATCGCCGATTCGAGCACCTTCTTGACAATGCGCGCGGCCTTCTTCGGCGAGAAGGCGAGGATGTCGAGAGCCTGCTCGACGGGCTTGCCGCGGACGAGGTCGGCAACCAGTCGGCCCTTCTGGGCAGACAGGTGCACCCCGCGCAGGATGGCTTGCGTTTCCATGCGTGGCTCCCTAGCGCTTGACCGAGGACTTCTTGTCCGCGGCGTGGCCCTTGAAGGTGCGAGTCAGCGCGAACTCGCCGAGCTTGTGCCCGACCATGTTCTCGTTGATGTAGACCGGCACATGCTGCTTGCCGTTGTGTACCGCGATGGTCAGGCCGATGAATTCCGGCACCACCGTGGAACGGCGCGACCAGGTCTTGATCGGGCGCTTGTCCTTGGTGGTGAGCGCGGTGTCGACCTTCTTCATCAGGTGGGCGTCGACGAAGGGGCCCTTCTTGACTGAACGTGCCATGGATGCGTCCTCGCCCCTTACTTGCGACCGCGGCGCTGCACGATCATCGTGTCAGTGCGCTTGTTGCGGCGGGTCTTGTAGCCCTTGGTCGGCGTGCCCCAGGGCGACACCGGATGGCCACCGCCATTGGAACGGCCACCATGGGGGTGGTCGACGGGGTTCATGCAGATGCCGCGAACGGTCGGGCGAATGCCGCGCCAGCGGTTGGCACCAGCCTTGCCGATCGTGCGAAGGCTGTGCTCCTCGTTGCCGACTTCACCGATCGTGGCCCGGCACTCGATGTGCACCTTGCGGATCTCACCGGAACGCAGACGCACCTGGGCATAGATGCCCTCACGCGCCAGCAGGCGCGCCGAGGCCCCAGCGGAACGGGCGAGTTGCGCTCCCTTCCCCGGCATCATCTCGATCGCGTGGATCGTCGACCCGACCGGGATGTTGCGGATCGGCAGCGCGTTGCCCGCACGGATCGGCGCCTCGGCGCCCGACTGCAGAGTCACACCCACGCCGACATCACGCGGCGCCAGGATGTAGCGGCGCTCGCCATCGGCGTAGCAGAGAAGCGCGAGGTGCGCGCTCCGGTTGGGGTCGTACTCGATGCGCTCGACCTTAGCCGGGACGCCGTCCTTGTTGCGACGGAAATCGACCACGCGGTAGTGGTGCTTGTGGCCACCGCCCTTGTGGCGCGTGGTGATATGGCCGAGGTTGTTGCGCCCGCTGCCACGGATCTGCGGCTCGACGAGCGACGCCAAAGGACCGCCCTTGTGCAGACCCGGCGTGACGACCTTCACCATGGATCGCCGACCCGCGGAGGTCGGCTTGGTCTTCATCAGCGGCATTACAGAGCCTCCGCGAAGTTGATCTCCTGGCCAGGGGCCAGGCAGACATAGGCTTTACGGACGTTGCTGCGCCGACCCTGGAAGCGACCGAAGCGCTTGGCCTTGCCAGCCTGGTTCAGCACCTGGACGGACTCGACCTGGACCTTGAACAGCAACTCGACGGCGGCCTTGACTTCCGCCTTGGTGGCATCCTGGAGCACCTGGAATGCGATCTGGCGGTTCTTGTCGGCCATCATCGTCGCCTTCTCGGAGACGATGGGCGCCTTCAGCACCTTGTAGAGACGTTCCTGATTCATGCCAGCATCTCCTCGACCTTGGCGAGCGCCGGACGGGTGATCAGGACGCGCTCGAAATGCACCAGCGACACCGGATCGGCCTGATGCGGCTCGACGACGAGCACACCGGCGAGGTTGCGCGACGCGAGCGCGACATTCTCGTCGAGGCTGTCGGTGATGAAGAGCACGGAACCGGCGCCCATCGCCTTCAGGCGCGCCGCCAGCAGGCGGGTCTTGGGAGCCTCGAGAGCGAGGCCTTCGATCACGGCGAGCCGGCCGTCGCGGGCCAGTTGCGAGAGGATCGAGCGCATGCCGGCTCGATACATCTTCTTGTTGACCTTCTGGCTGAAATTCTCGTCGGGGCTGTTCGGGAAGATCTTGCCACCACCGCGCCACAGCGGGCTGGAGCTCATGCCCGCACGCGCGCGACCGGTGCCCTTCTGGCGCCACGGCTTCTTGGTGGTGTGACTGACCTCGGCACGATCCTTCTGGGCACGATTGCCGCTGCGGGCATTGGCCTGGAACGCGACGACGATCTGGTGCACCAACGGTTCATTGAATTCGCGGCCGAACACGGTGTCGGCTGCGGTGACGGTGGCAGCGGGTTGCCACTGGTCATCGAGGAGATTCAGTTCCATCGTCGCTCCCTCAGGACTTCGCGGGCACGCGGATGGCCGGCGTGACGACGACGCTGCCGTTGCGGGCCCCGGGCACGGCGCCGCGCACGAGCAGAAGCTGCCGCTCGGCGTCGACCCGCTCGACGACCAGATTCTGGACGGTACGCTGGGCAGCGCCCAGGTGACCGGACATGCGCTTGCCGGGGAACACCCGGCCGGGATCCTGCGCCATGCCGATCGAGCCAGGCACATTGTGCGAGCGCGAGTTGCCGTGCGACGCGCGATTGGACGCGAAGTGGTGCCGCTTGATGGTGCCCGCGAAACCCTTGCCGTGCGTGGTGCCGGCGACGTCGACCTTCTGGCCGACCGCGAACAGCTCCGCGCCGACGACAGCGCCAGGCGCAAGCTCGCCCGCCTTGTCGGGGCTCACGCGAAACTCGCGCGTGAGCACGCCGGCCTCGACGCCCGCCTTCGCGAAGTGGCCCGCCTGGGCCTTGGTGACGCGGTTTGCCCGCCGCTTGCCGAACGTGACCTGTACGGCGGTGTAACCGTCGTTGTCGACGGTCTTGATCTGGGTGACGCGGTTGTCGGACACATCGAGCACCGTCACGGGGATGGAGTCACCATCGTCCGAGAAGATGCGCATCATGCCGACCTTGCGCCCCACAAGGCCAAGGCTCATTGTGCTCTCCGATCCCGGCTACGGTTGGCCGGGTGTGATGAATCCTGCCGCGAAGGAACTTCGCACGGGCGCGCAAGGCCCCGCAAAGCAGGAAAGCTTTCGATGATAACGCTTGCCGTTCGGCAGGGCAAGCGGTGAAGCCGGTTTACTGCAGCTTGATCTCGACGTCGACACCTGCCGGAAGGTCGAGCTTCATCAGCGCATCGACGGTCTTGTCGGTGGGCTCGACGATGTCCATCAGGCGCAGGTGCGTACGGATCTCGAACTGGTCGCGCGAGGTCTTGTTGACGTGCGGCGAACGCAGGACATCGAAACGCTCGATGCGCGTGGGCAGGGGCACGGGGCCGCGAACGACTGCGCCGGTGCGCTTGGCGGTTTCGACGATTTCCGCGGCGGACTGATCGATCAGCTTGTAATCGAAGGCCTTGAGGCGGATACGGATCTTCTGATTGGTCATGGGGTGTCCAAAGAGCGAAGGCGACGCGAGCGCCGCCGGATGTCGGGACCCGGGCCGTCAGGCCCGGGTGGGCAGGCCTGACTCAGGCGAGGATCTTGGCGACGACGCCGGCGCCCACGGTGCGGCCGCCCTCGCGGATCGCGAAGCGCAGACCCTGCTCCATCGCGATCGGCGCAATCAGCTGCACCGTCATCTGCACGTTGTCGCCC
>JBIIHU010000405.1:0-2625 GCA_044235405.1 Burkholderiaceae bacterium | reverse complement strand
CGGCTCTGGAACGCGCGGCACAATGCCTACTTCGCCTGCCTGCAGGTAAGACCGGGCTGCCGTGCAATTTCCACCGACACCTGCGTGCCGATCTCGCGGCTGGCCGATTCGATCACCGGCGCGCGTGCAATCCTCGACAAGGGCGCGTTTCCCACCATGCTGCTCGGCCATGTCGGCGATGGCAACTTCCATGCGGTGCTGCTCATCGACCCCGACAACGCCGCGGAAGTCGAGCAGGCCGAGCGCCTGAACGACGAGATCGTGCGGCTGGCGCTGTCGATGGACGGAACCTGCACCGGCGAGCATGGCATCGGTCTGCACAAGATCGGCTTTCTCGCCGAGGAGGTCGGCGAGGACGCGATCGACCTGATGCGCCGGATCAAGCAGGCCCTCGATCCGGAGGGCATCCTGAACCCCGGCAAGATCTTCCGGATGTAGCCGGTCTCGCGCGGTCGCCGGCCTGGTCGGCGAGCCAGCCCCCGCGGCGCGGCGGCGCCGCGCGGGGCTCAGCGCCGGTAGCGCTTGGGCACGAAGGGCAGGGGGGCCGCCCGCACCGCGACGCGCCGCGCCCGCACGAGGGCGGCCAGGCCCTCGGCGCTCGTGGCCTCCACGGAAAGCATGGCCAGCATGATCGGCCGACCAAGACTCGGCGACACCGTGCCGCTCGTCACCTCGCCCACCGGATTGCCCGCGGCGTCGACGATCGGCGCGTGTGCGCGAATCGGAACCGCTTCGCTCGAGGCAAGGCCGACCAGGCGGCGCCCCGGCGGATGCGCCAGTTGCGCGAGCACCGTGGCCGCTCCCGGAAAGCCCCCCGGCCGCGCGCCGTTCGCGCGACGCGCCGGGGCGATCGCGAAGGGCAGGCCGGCTTCGATGGGTGTGATGGCGGGCCCGATGTCGTTGCCGTGCAGCGGCAGCCCGGCTTCCAGGCGCAGCGTGTCGCGCGCGCCCAGGCCCACCGGCGCGACCGCGGGGTCGGCGAGCAGCCGCCGCGCGAGGCTTTCTGCCACGGTCAGCGGCACCGAGATCTCGTAGCCGTCCTCGCCGGTGTAGCCCGAGCGTGTGGCCAGGCAGGCCACGCCCTCGAGTGACAGCGTGCGCGCCTCCATGAAGCGCATCGCCGCGGCCGATGGATCGAGCGCCGCGAGCACGGCTTCGGCGGATGGGCCCTGCAGGGCGAGCAGCGCGGCGTCGATCCAGTCGAAGGCGAGCCCCGGGCAGCGCGCCTGCAGCAGGGCGAGGTCGTGCGCGCGGTTGCCGGCGTTGGCGACGATGCGCACCTCGTCGCCGAGATTGATCACCATCAGGTCGTCCTCGATGCCGCCTGCGTCGTTCAGCAGCACCGAGTAGCGCTGCAGGCCGGCAGGCCAGGCGACGAGGTCGACCGGCAACGCAGCCTCGAGCTCGCGGCGCAGCGTGTCGGGGCTGCCATCGCGCGGTCTCACCCGCAGCTGCCCCATGTGCGAGACGTCGAACAGACCGGCCTTCTCGCGGGTGTGCAGGTGCTCGGCCTTCAGCCCGCCCGGGTACTGGATCGGCATGTCCCAGCCGGCGAAGGCGCCCATGCGCGCCCCCAGGCTCCGATGCAGGGCATCGAGCGGGACACGCGCCGGGGAGGCGGCCGGGGAGGGGTCTGGCGATGGGGCGGAGGTCGGCGCCGGCTTCGTGCCGGCGTCGGTGGCGGAAGTCGTGTTCACCTCGCGCCCCTCACGCCCAGTCCGACACCGGCGGGCAGGTGCACACCAGGTTGCGGTCGCCCGCGGCGTTGTCGACCCGCTTGACCGACGGCCAGAACTTCGCCTCGCGAATCCAGGGCAGCGGATAGACGGCGAGCTCGCGCGAGTAGGGGTGCGTCCATTCGCCGGCGATCTCGGCCGCGGTGTGCGGTGCGCACTTCAGCGGGTTGTCGGTCGCGTGGAGCTCGCCGCGGCGGATCGCCTCGAGCTCGCCGTGGATCGCGATCATCGCGTCGCAGAAACGGTCGAGCTCTGCCTTGGACTCGGACTCGGTGGGCTCGATCATCAGCGTGTCGGCCACCGGGAAGGACAGCGTCGGGGCGTGGAAGCCGTAGTCCATCAGCCGCTTGGCGATGTCCTCGGCGCTCACGCCGTAGGTCGACTTCAGGTGCCGCATGTCGAGGATGCACTCGTGCGCGACCCTGCCGCCCTCGCCCGCGTAGAGCACCGGGAAGCAGGGACGCAGCCGATGGGCGATGTAGTTCGCGTTGAGGATCGCCACCTCGGTCGCCTTGCGGATGCCGCTGCCGCCCATCATGCGGATGTACATCCACGAGATCGCGGTGATCAGCGCGCTGCCGAAGGGCGCGGCGGATACCGCGCCGGCGCCGGCGGCTGCGGCGTCGCCATCGGCGCCCGCGGCCGCCGCGAGCCCGAAGGCCAGCGGGTCCGAGGGAAGGTGCGGCGCGAGGTGTGCCGCGACCGCGATCGGGCCCATGCCCGGGCCGCCGCCGCCGTGCGGGATGCAGAAGGTCTTGTGCAGGTTCATGTGGCAGACGTCGGCGCCGATGAGCCCGGGCGAGGTGAGGCCGGCCTGCGCGTTGAGGTTCGCGCCGTCCATGTAGACCTGGCCGCCCGCCGCGTGCACGCGCTCGCAGGCTTCGCGGAT
>JBIIHU010000159.1:0-8827 GCA_044235405.1 Burkholderiaceae bacterium | reverse complement strand
TGTCGCGCAGCAGCTCCATGTAGGCGCCGAAGGTGCCCTTGCTGACCAGCGTGCTGCCGAAGCGCTGGATGGGCATGTTGGTCAGCGCGAACAGGTGGTTGAAGCGGATGCCGAAGTGCAGCAGCAGCTCGCGCTTGTAGTCGGCCTCGAGCGGCTCCTGGGGGGGCGGTAGCGAGGGTCCCTGGGGGTTGTAGACGAGGTTGAGCACCAGGCCGCGCGCCGGATCGCCGTAGCCCAGCGCGTTGAGCTGGCGCAGCCCCGCGATGCTGCGCTCGAACACGCCGTCGCCACGCTGGCGATCGACGTTGGCGGGCGAGTAGCAGGGCAGCGAGGCGGTGACCTCGACACCCTGCTCGGCCAGGAATCCCGCGAGGTCCTCCTGCCCGGGCTCGGACAGGATGGTGAGGTTGCAGCGGTCGATCACGCGCACGCCCATCGCCCGCGCCTGCCGGACCAGGTCGCGGAAGTGCGGGTTCAGTTCCGGTGCGCCGCCGGTGAGGTCCAGGGTGGAGACCTGGCGCGCGCGCAGGATCTGCAGGACAAGCGCGACGGTGTCGCCGTCCATCATCTCCGTGCGCTGCGGGCTGGCGGCCACGTGGCAGTGCAGGCAGCTCTGGTTGCACCGGTAGCCCAGGTTGACCTGGAGGGTGTCGAGCGCGCGACGCCGGATCGGCGGGAAGTCGGTGGCGGCGAGCAGGGGGAGTGTCGGGTGCATCGGGATGGGCTCGGCGTGGAATGACATCGACTATTCGCGATGACCGGTCCGACGGTTACAGGCTCACCGCCTGATCCCCGCCCGCGCTACAGTCCAGGGCCATCCGCCTGCGCAGAATGCCACGGCGCGCCATTGCCGCCGCGCCTCGCCTCGCCCGACCCGACCCGACCCGACTCGACCCGACCATGCCCCTGCGCCTGCTTCACTCCGCCGACTGGCAGATCGGCCGGATCCATGCTCCGTTCGAGCCCGACGACGCCCTGGCGCTGTTCGAGGCGCGCTTCCGGGCGGTCGAGCGGCTGGCGGCGCTGGCCCATGAGCGCGAGGTCGATGCGGTGCTGGTCGCCGGCGACGTGTTCGATGCGCAGACCGTGTCCGACAAGACGGTGCGGCGCCTGTTCAACGCGATGCAGGCCTATGGCGGCCCCTGGTTGCTGCTGCCCGGCAACCACGATGCCGCGCTTGCCGAGTCGGTCTGGACCCGCGCCCGCAGGCTCGGCGCCATCCCGCCCAACGTGACCGCCTGCCTCGAACCCGAGGTGCACCTGGTCGGCGAGCGCTTCGCGCTGCTGCCCGCGCCGCTGGTTCAGCGGCACACCTACGGCGACCTGACCCAGTGGTTCGCCGAGGCGCAGACCCCCGAGGGCCTGCCGCGCATCGGCCTGGCCCACGGCTGCGTTCAGGGCATCCTGCCCGAGGAGGTCGACGCAACCAATCCCATCGCCGCCGATCGCGCGGCCGCCGCGCGGCTCGACTACCTGGCCCTGGGCGACTGGCATGGCACCCGGCCGGTCGACGAGCGCACCTGGTACGCGGGCACGCCCGAGACCGATCGTTTCAAGGCCAACGACTCCGGCCAGGCCCTGCTCGTCACCCTCGCGGGCGCGGGCGCCATCCCCGCGGTCGAGACGGTGAGGACCGGCCGGTACCGATGGCACCCGCTGGAGCCCAGGCTGAGCGTCGCCTCGGATCTCGATGCGGTGCTGCTGGCGCTCGACGCCTTCGGCCCGGACGATGTCGTGCAGCTGCGCGTGTCGGGCACCTGCGATCTCGGCGGTCATCGACGCCTGCACGATGCGGTCGAGGCTGCCCGCGCACGGGTGCGGGCCCTGGTGCACGATGCCTCCGGGCTGCATCTCGAGCCCACGCCCGAAGACATCGAGGCGCTGCACGCCGACGGCTATGTCGGCGAGGTGCTGCAGGCGCTGCGGGCCGGGCAGTCGGGGCCGCAGGCCGATGTGGCGCGCGATGCCCTCGTCATCCTCGCCGGCCTGCTGCACGAGCGCGGCGCCGGTCCGCGGGGTGCGGCATGAAGCTGCGTCGCCTGCGCCTCGAGAGCTTCCGGCGCTTTCGGGCACCCCATGTGATCGAGGGCCTGGCCGACGGCATCAACCTTTTCGCGGCGCCCAACGAGGCCGGCAAGTCCACGATCGCCGAGGCGATCCGCGCCGCCTTCTTCGAGCGGCACCGCTCCGGCAGCGTCGAACACCTGCGCCCCTGGGGCGAGCCGTCGAGCACGCCGACCGTCGAGGTGACCTTCGAATTCGCCGGCCGGACCTATCGCCTGACCAAGGCCTTCCTGGGACGCAAGCGCTGCGACCTCATCATCGACGGCCAGGCCCTCGACGGTGCGGCCGCCGAGGACCATCTCGCCGGCCTGCTCGGGTTCCGCTTCCCTGGCAAGGGGGCGAGCGCGCCCGAGCACATGGGCATCCCGGGCCTGCTCTGGATCCGGCAGGGGACCTCGCACGAGCTGGCCGATCCGGTGGCGCATGCCGCCGATCATCTGCGAAGCGTGCTCGGCGAGTCGCTGGGCGATCTCGCGGCTTCCGGCGGCGACGCGCTGCTGCAGGCGGTCGAGGCCGCGCGCCATGAACTGCTCACGCCGGCAGGCGGCCTTCCGCGGGGCTCGTACGCCGATGCCCTGCAGCGCCGGCGCGCCCTCGACGAGAAGATCGCCGGCATCACCGCCGAGATCCTCGCCTACCAGGACAGCGTCGACCGCCTGGCTGCGATGCGACGCGAATTCCTGCGCGATGAACGCGAACGACCGTGGGCAGCCATCCGGGCGCAGCACCAGGCAGCTCGCGCGCGGCTGCAGGACGCCGAGGGCCTGGAGCTGCGGCAGGCGGCCGAACGCGAGAGCCTTCGGCAATGGACTGCGCAGGTGTCGGCGCTGCAGTCCCGGCTCGAGGCCTTCGACCGGGAGGCGGCCGCGGTCGTCGCGCGCGCCGAGGCCCTGCGTGCCGCCGCGTCGGCTGCCGAGGCGGCGCAGGCCGATGTCGATGCCTGGGAGCGTCGCCATCGGGAGGCAGGCGACGCGCATGCCCGTGCCCGCCAGGCCTGGGAGCGGGTCAGCGCCGTGGCCGCGCGCGCCGAGAAGATGCAGGCGGCCGAGGAGCTCGAGGCGGCTCTGCACGGCGCCGAGGTGACGCTCGCCGCGGCCCGCGAGGAACGCACGCGCCTGGCCGTGCTGCAGTCCGAGGCGGCCGCCTTCGCTCTGCCCGCGGCCGACCTCGCGGACCTCAAGATCCTGTCGGACTCGCTGCGCGAGGCCACCACGCGGCTCGACGCGGTGGCCACCGGCATCGAGTTCGATCTGCAGGACGGGCGCGAGGTGCGATTGGGCGAGGAGTCGCTCACGGGACGGACGCGCCGCACGGTCGTTGGCCGCACCGAGATCGAGATTGCCGGCGTCGGGCGCATCACGGTCGTGCCGGGCGGCCCGGACCTCGATGCGCTGGCCGTCCGTCGCGACACGCTGGCCACGCAGATCGCGCAACGACTGGCGCGGCTGGGCGTGGCCAGTCTTGCCGACGCCGAGGAGCGGGCGCGCAGGAGCGCCCAGCGCCAGCAGCAGGCCGAGGGCTCTCGCAAGCTGCTCGAGGCGCTCGCGCCGCAAGGGGTCGAGGCGCTGGAGGCCGACTCCTCGGCCCGCGCGACCCGGCTGGGCGAGCTTCGCGCCGCGCTCGCCGACCTGCCGCCACCTGCACCCGACGATGCCGACTTGCCCGACAGGGCGCAGGCCGAATCGGCGCAGGCTCGTTCGCGCGAGGCCCTGGAGTCCGTGGCAGCCTTGCTGAACGACGCGAGGCTGGAGCTGGCCAGGGCTCAGGTCGCCCGGACCGGCGCCGAGCAGGAGCTGGCCGCGGCCCGGGCGACCGTGGACGATCCGCGGCGCGCGGCCCAGCTGTTCGAGGCCGGGCAGCAGCTGTCCGATGCGCGGACCCGGCAGAGCGCGGCGCGCGAGCGTGTCGATGCGATCGGCGCCGAGCTGCAGGCGGTGAACCTCATCCTGCTGCGGCAGGATGTCGAGCGGCTCGAGAAGAGCGCCGCCGAGCTCGAGGGCGCGCACGACACGCGACGCACCGACATCGCCCGCCTGGAGGCCGAACTCGAGACCCGGGGCGCGCGCGGCCTCGAGGAGGAGCGCGCCGAGCGTGCGCGCGAGCTCGAACAGATCTCGCGCCGCGTCGATGAGCTCGCCCGGCGCGCGGCCGCGCTCGATCACCTGCTGGGGCTGCTGCGCGACAGGCGCGCGGCGCTCGCAAGGCGACTGCGGGCACCGCTGCAGCGCCATCTCGACCGCTACCTGCAGATCCTCTTTCCCGGCGCGCGGATCGAGGTCGCCGAGGATCTCTCGCCGGGGGCCATGACCCGCACCGGCCCGCTCGGCGACGAGCGCGGCAGCTTCGAGGAACTCAGCCTGGGCGCCCGCGAACAGATGGGCATCGTCGCGCGCCTTGCCTACGCCGACCTGCTCCAGGAAGCCGGGCGCCCCACCTTGCTGATCCTGGACGATGCTCTGGTCCATACCGACGAGGACCGCCTCGGGCAGATGAAGCGTGTTCTCTACGATGCGGCGTCGCGCCACCAGATGCTGATCTTCACCTGCCATCCGGCCGCCTGGCGGGATCTCGGGGTTCCGGTGCGAGCGCTGGATGCATGATCCTGGCAGTAAAATCCGCGTGAAATCGCGAGCCCGAGCAGCGGCTTCAGGTCGGTGCTTGTGCCTGCCAGGTGGACCATCCGACCAGCACGTCCCGGAATGAGCATCGAGCAAGGCACCTCCCAGGAAGTGCGTTTCGTCCGCGTATCGTCGGGAGCGCGGATCGCCTGGGCTCGCAGCGGCCGGCCCGGCGCTCCGACGCTGGTGCGGGTCGCGCACTGGCTCACGAATGTCGACTACGACCTGCGCTCTCCCGTCTGGCGCCCCTGGGTCGAGCGCTTGAGCCGGTCGTTCCGACTGGTGCGCTACGACGAGCGCGGTTGCGGCCTGTCGAGTGCCGACGAACGACCGCAGGATCTCGAATCGCTGGTCGAGGAGCTCGAGGCCGTCATCGACGCCCACGGCGAGCAGAGGGTGGCGCTGCTCGGCGTGAGCGGGGGGGCGCCGGCGGCGATCGCCTATGCCGTTCGGCATCCCGAGCGCGTGTCGCATCTCGTGATGCTCGGCGGGTATCTGAACGGGGCGCTGACCCGCTCGGCCAGCGAGGCGGATCGGGCCTACCTCGAGGCACAGTGGCGGCTGATCGAGACCGGCTGGAGTCGCGACGACCCGGCGGTGCAGGAGTTCTTCACCAGCCGCTTCGTGCCGGATGCCTCGCCCGAGGTGCGCGAAGGGCTGAACGAACAGCAGCGCCGCAGCTGCGACGGGGCGCGCGCTGCCGCTAGCCTGCGCGGGCGCGCCGCGCTTGATGTGCGCCCGCTGGCGCCGCTGGTGCGGGTGCCCACGCTCGTCATGCACTGCGAGGGTGACCGGGCCTGCCCGGTTTCACTCGGGCACGAGATCGCGGCGGCCATCCCGGAAGCCCGTTTCGAGTCGCTGCCTTCGGTCAATCATGTGCCGCTGGGACACGAGCCGGCATTCGCCCGGTTCTGCGACACCGCGGTCGATTTCGTGATCGGCGAGCAGGGTCTGCCGAAGCTCACGCGCCGCGAGCGCGAACTTGCCGGCCTGATTGCCAGGGGCCTCGACAATGCGCAGATTGGCGCGCAGCTCGGGGTGGCCGACAAGACCGTGCGCAATGCCCTTTCGCTGCTGTACGCGAAGCTCGGTGTCGATTCGCGGCCGCGCGCGGTGGCGCGCTGCCGGGACCTCGGCCTTTGAGCGCCCCGGCCGCGGCCTGTATGGGCTGGCCCGGGCGCAGGCTCTGACGATTCAGCCGACCACGACTTCCGACACTTCGATGCGCGGCGCGATGTTGGTGTAGTTCGGCACGTCGGCCATGATGGCGGCGCCATGCGTGGCCATGCCCGACTGGAAGGCCTCGAGCGAATCGAAGTAGAGCGCGCAGGACGCGACGAAGGCAGGTGGCGAACCGGGCGCGCCGCCTCCCAGACCCCGGTCGACCGTCCAGCGGCGCAGCGCGGAGCCGAGCTTTTCCGCGACCAGCGGCATGTGGCGGTCGCGGTAGTAGACATGATCGAAGGTCGCGCCTTCGGCGCTCGGGTACAGCACGGAAACCTTGAACAAGGTCGTCTCCTGGTTGATCGCGCGCGAGCGCGCGCAGCGGTCGATGCTCGCCCGCTCGCGGGCGCGGGATCAATGCCGGGATGTCCCGTGCTGCGCGAGCAGGTCCCGGGACCGCGGGTGCGGGTCATGGCCTCTCCAGCTGGCGCAGGCGCGCGGGCGTCCCCGCGAAGGAGTCGTTCGCGAGCCATCGCGATGCTCGTGTTCAGCGACAGCGGGAACAGGGCCAGCGCGACCATGCCGCTTTCCGTTCAAGAGCTGGTGACCCGGATCGCCATCCCGAAGGGCAGTTTCGCAGGGACCTCGCGGGTGAGCAGCCAGATCACCGGGAGGGCCGGTGCGGCGGCAGGAAAGCTGCCCTCGCCGTCGGTGGCGTAGAGCAGCAGGGCATCGGGCGCCTCGCAGGCCACCCATTCGAAGACCGGGCGGAAATCGGTGCCGCCGCGACCCTGCAGCGGCAGCCGTTGCGGGATGGCCACCCCGTCGAGTGCCTCGAGGCGCGTGATGCTGCGCACGCGGTCGTCGGCCTGGATCACGGTCAGCTGGCAGGGAAAGGTTTCGCGGAAGGCGCGCAGTTCCCCGGCGATGCCGCCCAGCACCGCTTCGCTCATCGAGCCCGAGGTGTCGATCGCGAAGACGATGTGCCCCGGCACGGACATCCCCGGCGACGGCATGAACAGCCCGCGGTGCAGATGACGCCGGCTGAAGGGGTACGAGGTCCAGTCGCCCTTGATGCGATCGATGAGGAAATCGCGAAGAAGCGCCCGCCAGTCGATGCGTGCAGCGTCGGCAGCGTGACAAGCGCTCTCGAAGCGCCCGGCCGCACCGCCGCTCAGCCGGGCCAGCGCGTCGGCGCGCAACTCGCGTCGCAGGTCCTCGGCCTGTTCTCGGTCGGGCGCGTTCGCGTCGCGGTGCAGACGTACACGCGGATCGTCCGGATCGACCAGGTCGGCACCCGCGTCAGGGATGGACGACCCCGAACCGACGGGCAGCGTGCTCGGCTCGGTCGATGAGCGTGCCACTGCGCGAACTCGGCCGCGCAGACGGCCCGTCGCGGTCACCGCAGGCGATCGGCCCGACCCACCATGCTCGCGCAGGCGCCGGTAGATCGCCTCCGCGGTCTGACCCTGGAAGGCGTTATCGACCAGTCCGCCGGCCGGCAGGGTGAATCCCTGGTCCGCCAGCAGATTGTTGATCGCGAAGTCGCACGCCCAGTTCCACAGGCGCGCGTCGCGGTCCGTGCGGCGGGCGGCATGCGCGAAGAGCACATGCAGAACCTCGTGTGCAAGGAGTCCCTGCAGTGATGCGTCGTCCAGTGTCGCAATCCACGCCGGGTTGACGAAGATGTGGTGGCCGTCGGTGGCTGCGGTCGGGCACCAGCGCTGCGCGATCACGGGCCGCAGTGGCAGTCGCAGGACCGCGGCGGCGAGAAAGGGGTAAGCGAGCGCCAGACGTACACGGGCACGGGTCAGTCGGTCGGTGATCGCGGTCGTGGCGGTCATCGCGGTCATCGCGCGATCAGCGATCCGTGCTGCCGGAGGAACTCGCGGTAGCCGGGTTCGCGGGCGAAGTCGGGCCGTGCCTGGAGCATGTCGCGCGCCAGCACGACCGCGAACTCCGGGGGCAGTCGTCCGAGCAGCCGGGCGCTCGCTTGCGAGACACGTTCGTCGGCCGCCTGCCAGGCGAGCCAGGATGTCAGCAGGTGGAGGCCGTCGAGCGTCTCGGGCACCGCGCCAGCTTCGGGATCGTCGATCAGCGCGCGCATCCTGCGCTCGCTGATCGCCCTTTTCGCGTGTGCGCCGAATTCGATGGCTGCCGCCTTGCCCACGATGCCAGGCAGCACGTCGCTGCAGCGGCCGTATCCGCCGAAGGCGCCAAGCACGTCGGAGGCCATCTCCCAGGCGCGAGGCGTCGGGTAGGCTGCGCCTTCGCCGGGTTCCTGCCAGAGCATCGCCGGCCGCACGCCGATGAAGGAAACCACCAGCGGATCGAGGCGGCGGCCGACAGCCCAGGCCCTCCAGTCTTCGACATCGGGTTCGAGGTCGAGGTGCACGAAGCGATTGGCGAGGGCGCTCGACATCCTGAACGTGACGGCGCGGTCCTGGTGTCGATTGCCTGCGGCGACGATCCACCAGCCCTGTGGCAGTGCATAGTCGCCGACGCGTCGGTCCAGCACGAGCTGATACAGGCTCGCCTGGACCAGCGGTGGCGCGGCATTGATCTCGTCGAGAAAGAGCAACCCGGGCGGCTGGTCGGCCGAGGGTAGAAAGGCGGGTGGGCACCATACTGCGCGCCCCGATTCGATGGCCGGGATGCCGCGCAGATCGGTGGGGTCGAGCAGGCTGGCGCGCAGGTCGACCACCGGCAGGCCGCGGGCCGCCGCGATCGCGCGCACGATCGAGCTCTTGCCGACACCTGGAGCCCCCCAGATGAAGGCGGGCCAGCGCTGCCCCAGCAGCGATTCCAGGACGGCATGCAGACGGGTCGGTTTCATGAGGCGGACTCGATGAGCAGGCGCCACGCGATCGGATTTGGCGAGGCCAGCCAGTGAAAGCGCGTGGCGAGCTCGCGCGCGAGCGATACCGGCATCGGAACGCCCTGATGATGGGAGCCGCCGAGCGCTGACGCGAGTGCCGCGA
>JBIIHU010000404.1:0-2629 GCA_044235405.1 Burkholderiaceae bacterium | reverse complement strand
GATGGCGATGCGCCCGGCCAGGCGGGTGGCGACCGGGGTTTCGGCCGGGGCGGTCGAGGCGCCCGGGGCGGCCGGCGCGGGCGCTGTCGGCGGGTTCGCCGCGCTGCTCGTCCCCGCGCCGCCGCCTGCCCCCGCCGCGCCGCCTGCCCCCGCACCGCTGCCCGTTCCCGCAGTGCCGCCGGCTCCGGCGGCGATCTCGCCCTCGAGGCGCGCGATCACGGGCGCCATCGCCGCGGCCTGCTCGGAGCCGGCCGGCAGCACCTCGGTGAGCTGGCGCAGCATGGCCAGCGCCTCGGCCGGGCGCCCCGCGCGGTAGCGCGCCGCGCCCATCATCGCGAGCGTCTTGGGATCTCGGGGATCGATCGCGAGGGCGCGCTCGAGCAGCGTCATGGCCTCGGCGACGAACTCGCCGCCGGCCAGCGCGACCAGGACGTCGGCATGGTCGGCGAAGACCCTGGCCGCGGGGGGCTGAAGGTGGGCGCCGGCCTGCGCGTAGGCCTGAGCCGCGGCGGCGAGATCGCCTTTGAGGCGCTGGGCTTCGGCGAGCATGGCCCAGCCCTCGCCGTCGGCAGGCGCCGCGGCGGTGCGCGCACGCAACCTCGCGATCGCGTCGTCGAGTCTGGCGGGGCTGAGTTCGCCCCGCAGTTCGTGCTCGTCGAGCGAGACCGCCGCGGGCGCGCCGGTGCGGTCGTAGACGAGGGCTGCCAGCGCCGGGATGAAGAGCGCGACCGCAAGTACCGCGGGCACCGGCAGACGGGCCGCGCGGGCGGCGGGAGGTACCGCGCCCGGCGCCTTGCCTGCGAACTGCGCCGCGGCTTCGGCGGCGAGTTCGTCGAGCGCCTTCGCGGCCTCGTCGGCGTCGAGCCGACCCGCTTCGCGCTCGGCCTCGATCTCTGCACGGCGGTCGCGGTAGACCGCAAGCCGGCGGGCTTCGTCGTCGGGGACGGCATCGGGCCCGGGGCCCGCGTCGCGCGGCGCGCGGACGAGGGGCCAGACCACGGCCAGCGTGGCGGCGCACGCCAGCAGGGCGATCGTCGTCCAGAAGACGAACATGCGGACGGGGATAGTCGGGGGCCGACGATTGTCGCACATCGCCCGACTCCCGCCGGGCGATCTCGCGACCTGGCAGGCTGCGCCCGCGGTCTAGCCGCTCGCCGCCGGGGCGGTCAGCTCGCCGCGCTGCAGCCTCGCGCTCAGGGTGTCGAGGAAGTCGAGACAGGCCTGCAGCTGCGAGCCCTCGACGTACTCGTCGGGCTGGTGGGCCACGCGTATCTCGCCCGGCCCGCAGACCACGGTGGGGACGCCCGCCTCCTGCAGCATGCCGGCCTCGGTGCCGAAGCTCACCCGCCCCGGCGCGTCGCAGCCGCACAGCGGCATCAGTGCCTCGGCGAGCGATCGGTTGCCGCGTTCGTCGAGACCTGGCGCATCGAGGATCTCCTCGATCGCGATGCCGCAGCTCGGGTCGACCTCGCGCATGCGCGGCACGAGCTCGGTATCGCAGTGGTGACGCACCCGCGCAAGCAGCGCCGGCGCCGACACGCCGGGCAGCGTGCGGATCTCGAACAGGAACTCGCAGTCCTTCGCGGTGATGTTGTGCGCCGTGCCACCCTGGATCAGGCCTGCGTGCACGCTGGTGTGCGGGAACTCGAAGCCGTCATGGCGCTCGGCGCGCCGCAGTTCGTCCTGCAGGCGATTCAGGAAGACGATGATCTCGGCGGCGATCTCGACCGCCGAGATTCCCTGGTGGCGCAGGGACGAATGCACGGAGAAACCGCGCACCCGGCAGCGGTAGATCGCGGTGCCCTTGTTGGCCACCACCACCCGCATCCGGGTGGGCTCCCCGATGATGCAGGCCGCCGGGCGTACCGGCGCGGCGGCGATCTGGCGCGCGAGCAGCCGCATGCCGTGCATGTTGCTTTCCTCGTTGTAGGAGAGCGCGAGGTGCACCGGGGTGCGCAGGCCGCCTGCCTTGAAGCGCGGGATCGCATCGACGCAGCAGGCGATGAATCCCTTCATGTCGGCGCTGCCGCGGCCGAGCCAGCGATCGTCGCGGGCGGTCAGGGTGAAAGGATCGCAGGACCAGTCCTGGCCGGCCACCGGCACCACGTCGGAGTGGCCCGAGAGCATCACGCCGGGGACATCGTCGGGGCCGATGGTGGCGTAGAGATTGGCCTTGCCGTCTTCGTCGCCGGTCTGGATGGTGGCCCGGATGCCGTGGTCGTCCAGGCGGTTGGCGACCCAGTCGATGAGCGCGCGGTTGCTGCGGCTGCTCACCGTGTCGAAGGCGACGAGGGTGCGCAGGATATCCAGGGTGCTGTCCAGGGGCATGGTGCCGCCTCGTTCCGGATGAGGAGGCAGGCAGTGTAGCCGGCAGGCCTCAACCCGTTCGCCTGGCAGGGTCGGCGCCGCGCAGCCCGTCGGGGAACAGCACGTCGGTGTAGCCGAAGCGGCTGAAGTCGCGCACCCGCATCGGGAAGAGCAGGCCGTCGAGGTGGTCGCACTCGTGCTGCACCACGCGGGCGTGGAAGTCCGACACCGTGCGGTCGATGCGCGCGCCTTGCGGGTCGACGCCGTGGTAGCGCAAGTGGCGTGCGCGCGGCACGACGGCGCGCAGGCCCGGCACGCTCAG
>JBIIHU010000158.1:0-8830 GCA_044235405.1 Burkholderiaceae bacterium | reverse complement strand
ATCGTCGAGCACCTGTCGGGCCGTGGGGTCGAGGTGGCAGCCGCGGTGGCGCTGCAGGTACCACTCGGGGTAGAGCTCGAGTTCGCGCCGCAGCAGTGCCTCGTCGTAGGACGGAAAGACGCCGGCCGGCGTGGCGGTCTGCAGGCGCACCAGAGCAACGCTCGCCTCGCGGTAGAGCACCGGCGCCGTGCGTTCGTCGAGTGCCTGCAGGTAGGTGAGCGCGCCGAAGTCCTGCAGCAGCAGGAAGCCCGCGCCGGGGTCGGCTGCGTGCACGGCCGGCACGCTGAGACCCGCGCGCGCCAGGGCATCGCCGGCATGCAGGAACGGGCGCACGTCCTCGTGGGGCGGCGGCGCGTCCATCGCGACCAGGCTGCCATGGGCGGCGGCCTCGAGGCGGAAGTAGCGCCGGAAGCTGGCGTCGTCGGAGGCTGGGCGCAGCGAGGCAGGGTCGAGGCCGAGCGAGGCGGGCAGGGTGTCGAGCCAGGCGCGCAGGGCGTCGAGGCGCAGATCGGGCGGAGTCGGTGGCATCGCTTCGTATAATAGTCGCTGACTGTGCCATGCCGCATCCACGCCTTCGAGCCGCCGCGCTTCTGATGACCGTCTGCGGGGTGGCAGCGGCGGCTGAACCGTCGGCGTTCCCGCTGCGCCTCGAGCCGCGCCTGTCGGAGGCCGCCGCGCTGCAGACCGAAGGCCGGCCGCTGTGGGGCAGCGCCGATCGGCTCGTCGGGCGGGTCGAGCGCGATCTCACGCTGTCAGGCAACGCCGAGCTGCGCCGCGCCGGCACCGTCGTCCGCGCCGAACGCATCACCTGGCACGAGAGTGACGACGAGGTCGTCGCGGTGGGTAACGTGCGAGTGGTCCGCCAGGGCAACGTGTTCGCCGGTCCGGCGCTGCAGCTGCGCCTCGACGGCAGCGCGGGGGTGTTCCTCGCGCCTTCGTTCGCGCTGGGGCTCTACGGCGGGCGCGGCCGAGCCGAGCGCATCGAGTTCCTCGGCGATCGACGCGTGGCAATGCGCGAGGCGAGCTACACCACCTGCCAGGCCGACGACCCCGACTGGTACCTGCGCACCCGCTCGCTCGAGCTCGACGAGGCGGCCGAGCAGGCGAGCGGCGAGGGAGCCACGCTGCACTTCAAGGGGCGCCAGCTCCTCGCCGCGCCGCTCTTCGCCTTTCCGCTGGGCGAGGGGCGTCGCAGCGGCTTCCTGCCGCCGAGCTTCGCCTTCACCTCGCGCAGCGGCCCCGAGCTGCTCGCGCCCTACTATCTCGATATCGCGCCCAACCGCGACCTCACGCTTTACCCGCGCATGATGGTGCGCCGCGGCCCGCAGCTCGGCGCGCAGTTCCGCTACCTCGAGCCGCGCGCCGCCGGCGACCTGCGCGCCGAGTACACGCCGCGCGACGCGCTCACCGGCACGAGCCGCAGTTTCTGGAGCGCACTGCACACCTACAGCGGCGTCGGAGGCTGGTCGGGCGCGATCACCGCGCGCGGCGTCTCCGACGAGAACTATTTCGTCGACTACTCGCGCTCGATCCTCGCGAGCTCCGAGCGGGTGCTGCCGCGCGACCTGATCGCCACGCGCCAGTGGAACGACTGGACCGTGCTGCTGCGTGCCACCGCCTGGCAGTCGATCCTCGATGCGCGTCTGGCGCCGCCCTACGAGCGCCTCCCGCAGGTCAGCTTCAGCCGGCACGACCGCGACCTCGGTGGCTTCGAGCTCGAGCAGCTCTACGACGCCAGCCGGTTCCAGCGTCCGCTGGCCGGTTCGCCCGAGGGCACCCGGTTCGTCGCCTACCCGCGCCTGAGCCTGCCCTGGGTGCGGCCCGGCTGGTACGTGGTGCCGCGCCTGGGCATGCACCTGTCGAGCTACCGGCTGGCCGACAATGCCGGGCAGGCCACCTCGCTCGCGCGCGCGGTTCCGATCGCCTCGCTCGAGGGCGGCCTGGTGTTCGAGCGGCCGACCACCCTGTTCGGCCGCGAAGTCACGCAGACCCTCGAGCCGCGCCTTTACTACGTGCGCTCGCCCTATCGCGACCAGTCGGCCTTTCCGGTCTTTGATTCCGGTGTGGCCGACTTCAACTTCGCGCAGCTGTTCGCCGACAATACCTTCATCGGCCACGATCGAATCGCCGACCAGAACCAGCTCACGTCGGCGGTGGTCTCGCGCCTGATCGACCCCCGAAGCGGTGGCGAGTCGCTGCGCGTGGCGATCGGGCAGCGCCTGCACTTCAGCGACCAGCGGGTCGCGATCCCCGGCATCGCGCCGCGCACCGACGCCCGCTCCGACATCCTGCTGGCCGCTTCGGCCGCGCTCGGCGGCGGCTTCGCCGTCGACGCCGGCGTGCAGTACAGCCTGCGCGATGCCGACGTGCCGCGGCTGAATCTGCTGATGCGCTATCTGCCCGGCGACGGCCGCATCCTGAACGCCGGGGTGCGCTTCCTGCGCAATGAACTCGGTCAGGTCGACACCTCCTGGCGCTGGCCGGTGGTCGCGGGATGGACCGCGCTGGGCCGGGTCAACTACTCGTGGCTCACGCGTCGCACCGATCCAGCCACGCTCACGGTCGTCGACGCGCAGCCCGGCATCATCGAGGCGATCGGCGGCTTCGAGCGCAGCGCCGACTGCTGGACGCTGCGCTTCGTGGCGCAGCGATTCGTCACGGCGGCAGGCCGCTCGACCAGCACCTTCTTCCTGCAGCTCGAGCTCAGCGGGCTCGGGCGCATCGGCTCCGACCCCTTTGATATATTGCGTCGGAACATCCCCGGCTACCGGTTGCCCTCCGACCGACCGCCGCCCTCGTCGCGTTTCTTCGGGTACGAATGAATCCCCCCTTGCGCGCGTTCGCCCTCGTCGCCGCCTGCTGCCTCTCGGCGGCGGTTGCAGCCCAGCCCGCGACCTCGCCGCGCCAGCCGATCGAGATCGACCGGGTGGTGGCGGTGGTCAACACCGACGTCATCACGCTGCTCGAGCTCGAAGCACGCCGGCTGGCGGTCGAGCGCCAGTTGCGCCAGCGGCGCATCGAGGTGCCGCCCGCCGACGAGCTGCGCCGGCAGGTGCTCGAGCGGATGATCACCGACCGCGCGGCGGTGCAGGCGGCGCGCGAGGCCGGCCTGCGCGTCGATGATGCCCAGCTCGACCGGGAGCTCGCCCGCCTGGCCGAGGACAACCGCCTGACGCCCGCGCAGCTGCGCGCGCAGGTCGAGCGCGACGGCATCGCCTTCGCCCGCTTTCGCGAGGACCTCCGCGACGAGATGCTGATCTCGAGGCTGCGCTCGCGCGAGATCGAGGGCCGGCTGCAGGTCAGCGAGGCCGACGTCGATGCCTTCCTGGCCGAACAGCGTCAGGCGGCCGGCACGGTGGCGCCGGAATACCTGCTGTCGCACATTCTGCTGCGAGTGCCCGAAGGCGCCAGCGCGGCGCAGATCGAGCGGCAGCGGCTGCGCGGCGAGGAGATCCTTCGCCAGCTCGAGCGCGGTGGCGATTTTGCCAGGCTCTCGGCGGCCTTCTCCGATGCGCCCGAGGCGATGAGCGGTGGCAACCTGGGCTGGCGGGCCGCCGAGCGGCTGCCGCAGCTCTTTCTCGAGGCCGTCGAGTCCCTGAAGCCCGGGGATCCAGCGCGGCTGCTGCGCAGCCCCAACGGCTTTCACGTGCTGCGCCTCGACGATCGCCGCGCGGGCGGCGGGACGCTCGCCACGGCACCGGTGCTGCAGACCCGGGCGCGCCATATCCTGATGCGGCCCTCCGAGATCACGCCGCAGGCCGACGTGCTTCGGCGTCTTGCCGAGGTCCGCGAGCGCCTGATCGCGGGCCGCGTCGAGTTCGCCGACATGGCCAGGCAGTACTCGGTGGACGGCAGCGCCAGTCGCGGTGGCGACCTCGGCTGGCTGTTGCCCGGCGATACCGTCAGCGCCTTCGAGCGGGCCATGAATGCGCTGAAGCCCGGCGAGATCAGCGAGCCGGTACGCAGCGAGTTCGGCTACCACCTGATCCAGGTGCTCGAGCGGCGCACCGAGGTGGCCACCGTCGATCGCCAGCGCCAGGCCGCGCGTGGCGCGCTTCGGGAGCGTCGCATCGAGGAGGAGACCCAGGACTGGCTGCGGCAACTCCGCGACCGCGCCTTCGTCGAGTACCGCGACCGCTGAGCCGGTGAGCGCGGCCCTTTTCACGGTGGCGCATCCTTGAAGCCCCCGATCGCGCGCAAGCGCTTCGGCCAGCACTTTCTCGTCGATGCGTCGGTGGTGGCGGCAATCGTCTCGGCGATCGACCCGCGGCCGGCGCAGCGGATCTTCGAGATCGGGCCCGGCGACGGCGTGCTCACCGGCGCGCTGCTGGCGAGGGTGCCGCGGCTCGGTGCAGTCGAGATCGACCGCGATCTCGCGGCGCGTCTGCGCCGGCGTTTCGGCGACCGGCTCGCGCTGATCGAAGCCGATGTGCTGGCCATCGATCTCGCCGCGCTGGTAGCCGAGGGTCCGCTGCGCCTCGTGGGCAATCTGCCCTACAACATCTCGACCCCGCTGCTCGTGCGACTGCTCGAGTGCCGCGACAAGGTGATCGACCAGCACTTCATGCTGCAGAAGGAGGTGGTCGACCGCATCGTCGCCGGGCCCGGCAGCGCGGCCTACGGGCGCCTGGGCGTGCTGCTGCAGGCCTACTACGACGTCGAATCGCTGTTCGAGGTGCCGCCGGCGGCCTTCGATCCCCCGCCGCGAGTCGATTCGGCCGTGGTACGGATGCTGCCGCGGCTCGAGCCGGTGGCCGCCGATCCCGCGAGCCTGTCGGCGCTGCTGGCAGCGGCCTTCGGCCAGCGCCGCAAGATGCTGCGGGGTACGCTGCTGCCGTGGCTCGCCAGCCAGGGTATCGACGACAGCGGCCTGCCACCGACGGCCCGGGCCGAGGATGTGCCGGTTGCCCAGTGGGTCGCGCTCGCGGCGAGGCTTGCGCGCGCGCGTGCCGGCGGCGCGCGGTAACATCGCCGGCTCGAACGTTCAGGGCTCCGGACATGAAACTGCTTCACACGATGCTGCGCGTTGGCGACATGCAGCGGTCGATCGACTTCTACACCCGCGTGCTCGGCATGAACCTGCTGCGCACCACCGACCGCCCCGAGCAGAAGTACTCGCTCGCCTTCGTCGGCTACGGTCGTGGCAACGCCGACGGCCACGCCGAGATCGAGCTCACCTACAACTATGGGGTCGACCAGTACGAGCTGGGCGGCGCCTATGGGCACATCGCGATCGGCGTCGACGATGCGGCGGCCACCTGCGAGCGTGCCCGCGCCGCAGGTGCGCGCGTGACCCGCGAGGCCGGGCCGGTGAAGGGCGGAACCACGGTGATCGCCTTTCTCGAGGATCCCGACCACTACAAGGTCGAGCTGATCCAGACTGACAGCCGCCGCGTCTGAGCCTAGCGCTGTGTCTCGCCTGGCTGCGTGCGAAGCCAGGCGCGAGCGCGCTGCCAGTCCGGGAAGAGCTCGCCGACGGTCGACCAGAAGGCTGGCCCGTGGTTGAGCTCGCGCAGATGCGCGAGTTCGTGGGCGATCACGTAATCGACGATTTCCGGCGGAAAATGCATCAGCCGCCAGTTGAGGCGGATCGTGCCGTCGGCGCCGCAGCTGCCCCAGCGCGTGCGCGCCGATGACAGCGCCCAGCGAGCGGGAGCCACCCCGTGCTCGCGCCCGAAGTGCGCGAGTCGCTCGGCGAAGTGTTCGCGGGCGCGCTGCTGCAGCCAGGCCTGAACCCGGTCGCGCAGCTGATCAGGGCTCGCCTGCGGGGGCAGCCCGAGCCGCAGCTCGGCACCCTCGAGGCGTGGTTTGCCGCGATGCCCGGGGTCGAGGCGCAGCACGAGGTCGCGCCCCAGGAAGGGCATCGTGGCGCCGTCCTCCCAGCGGATCGCGGTGCGCTCGCGCCGACGGGTGTAGTCGCGCCATGCCACGAGCTTGCGCACGATCCAGTCGGCGCGCTCGGCCAGCGCGGCGTCAATCTCGCGCTGTCCGACCCAGCGCGGCGCGGTGATGCTAAGACCGCGGTCGTCGATCGTGAAGCCGATCGTGCGACGGCGCGAGCGCCGCAGCGTGTAGGCGACCTCGTGTCCGCGAAGCTGGGCCACGCATCGGCGCTCGCCGGGCTGCGACGCGGGTGTCGGCGGTGGCGCGCTGGCGGGAGCGGCAGGCGCCGCATCGAAGAGCGGCAGCACCAGCTGCAGCGCCCCATCGACCAGCTCGCGCAGCCGGCTCACCGGCGACCGGGCCGCGGGCACGGGGTTTCAGGCAGCGCCATAGGCCGCGGGCGTGATGCGCCGCATCTCGCCTTCGATCCAGGTCTGCACATCGGCGAGCACCTCGTCGGGCGAGCGCCCGGCCGTCGGGATCGGGCGGCCGATCGAGACCGTGACCGTCCCCGGCTTCTTCAGGAAGGCGCGCCGAGGCCAGAAGTCGCCGGAATTCATCGCGATCGGCACCACCGGCGCGCCGGTGCGCACCGCCAGGCGCGCGCCACCGGTCTTGTAGCGGGGCGCCGACCCCGGCGCGGTGCGCGTGCCTTCGGGGAACATGATGATCCAGCGACCCTCGGCGAGCTTGCGGGAGCCCTGCTCGACGACTTCCTCGAAGGCGTTGCGGCCCCTGGAGCGGTTGATGTGGATCATGTCGAGCAGCCAGATGCCCCAGCCGAAGAAGGGCAGCAGCAGCAGTTCGCGCTTGAACACGAAGCAGAGCTCGCGCGGCAGGTGCGACACGTAGTACAGCGTTTCCCAGGTCGACTGGTGCTTCGAGAGCACGATGGCCGGGCCGTCGGGGAGGTTCTCGAGACCGATCACGCGATGGTCGATGCCGAGAATGTGCCGTGCGCCCCAGACCATCAGGCGTGGCCAGCCCACGGTGATGCGGTAGCGCAGCGGTCGCGGCAAGGGCGCGATGAGCAGGCACAGCCCGCTCATCGGGATCACGGTGATGATCTGCAGCAGCGTGAAGGCCAGGGAACGCAGCACGGGCATCGACGGCTCCGGGTCAGGGCAGGAGGTCGCGTACGGCCGCGGCCAGGTCGGTTCGGACGCGGGTGGACGGCGGCAGTCCGCCCTCGCGCAGCGTGGCACGGCCGTTGCCGGTCAGCACCAGCACCGGCTGGCAGCCGGCGGCATCGGCCGCCTGCAGGTCGCGCAGCGAATCGCCGATCATGATCATCGAGGCGGGCTCCACGGCGAAGCGGCGGGCGATCTCGTGCAGCATCCCGGGTCGGGGTTTGCGACAATCGCAGTCGGCCGCCGGGGCATGCGGGCAGAAGAAGACCGCGTCGAGGTGGCCGCCGGCCTGCGCGACCGCACGACCCATCGTGGCGTGGATCGCGGCAAGCGTGGCCATGTCGAAGAGCCCCCGGCCGATGCCCGCCTGATTGGTCGCGACCGCCACGCGCCAGCCCGCCTTGCGCAGGCGGGCGATCGCCTCGAGGCTGCCCCGGATCGGGCGCCACTGCGAGGGGCTGCGGATGTAGTCCTCGCTGTCGTGGTTGATGACGCCATCGCGATCGAGGACGACCAGCCGCGCGCTCATGCGGACAGTCGGGAGATGTCGGCGACGCGGTTCATCAGGCCGTGCAGGCGCGCGAGCAGGGCGAGCCGGTTGGCGCGAACGCGGCCGTCCTCGGCCATCACCATGACCTGGTCGAAGAAGCGGTCGACGGCTTCGCGGGCACGCGCGGTGGCCACCAGTGCGCCGGTATCGTCGTGCGCGGCCAGGCGGCTCGCGACCTCGGGCTCGAGTTCGGCGATCTGCGCCGCGAGCTCGCGCTCGGCCGCCTCGGCGAGCAGCGCCTCATCGACCGCGGCAGCCGCGCCGTCGCCGGACTTGCGCAGGATGTTGGCGATGCGCTTGTTGGCAGCAGCCAGCGCCTGCGCCTGCGGCAGCGCCGAGAAGGCGCGAACCGCCGCCAGCCGGTCGGGCACACGCCCGAGGTCGGTCGGGCGCAGTTCGAGCACCGCCGCCACTTCCTGCGCGGTGGCGCCGCGCTCGCGCAGCCAGCCCGCGAGCCGCTCGAGGATGAAATCCTCGAGGGCGGCGCGCCCCTGCGCGGCACCGAGCTCGAAGGCCGCGAAGGCGCTGTCGAGCAGCGCCGGCAGGGGCAGCGGCAGACGTTTCTCGACCAGCATGCGGATTACGCCGAGCGCATGACGGCGCAGCGCGAAGGGATCCTTGTCGCCGGTAGGCAGCTGCCCGATACCGAACAGCCCCGCCAGGGTCTCTAGCTTGTCGGCCAGCGCGAGCACCGTGCCGGTCTGGCTGGCGGGCAGCGCATCGCCGGCGAAGCGCGGCTGGTAGTGCTCGAGGATCGCGGTGGCCACGGCGTCGGGCTCGCCGTCGTGGCGGGCGTAGTAGGCGCCCATGATGCCCTGCAGTTCGGGGAACTCGCCCACCATGCCGGTGAGGAGGTCGGTCTTGGCGAGCAGCGCTGCGCGCTCGACGAGCGCGACATCGGCGCCGAGCGCGGCGGCGATCGCCGCGGCGATGCGACGGACCCGATCGGTGCGTTGCGCCTGGGTGCCCAGGCGCGCGTGGTAGACGACGCCGGCCAGTGCCGGCACGCGCTCGGCCAGCCGGGTGCGGCGATCCTGCTCGAAGAAGAAGCGCGCATCGGCAAGGCGCGGGCGCACCACGCGCTCGTTGCCGTCGATGATCAGCGAGGGGTCGTCGATCGCCATGTTCGAGACGATGAGGAAGCGCGGCAGCAGTCGTCCGGCGGCGTCGAAGAGCGGAAAGTACTTCTGGTTGGTGCGCATCGTGAGGATCAGGCACTCCTGCGGAACCTGCAGGAAGGCCTCCTCGAAGCCCCCGATGTAGACCG
>JBIIHU010000403.1:0-2638 GCA_044235405.1 Burkholderiaceae bacterium | reverse complement strand
GCAGGCTCCGCCGGCGACCGCCGTGCGTCAACGCCCCGCCGTGTCGTTCGGTGGCTTGCGCAGCAGCACCAGCGCGTGCCGATAGGGACGACCCAGCCAAAGCATCCGGTGCGCGTGCGACAGCCAGCGGCGCGGTCGCACGAACGGAAACAGCAGGCGCAGCATCTTGCGCGCGCGCTTCCAGGCGCTGCCCCGGCGGAACTCCGGTCCGTAGCCTTCGGCCTCCAGCAGCGCCCGATCGACCACGCCCCAGCCCGGAAACATCGCGGCCAGTTCCTCGAGGGATGGGCGCGCCAGGTTGTCGATCGGGTCGGGGTGGTAGGGGTAGGAGTTCGGGGCGGCCACCAGCAGCAGCCCGCCCGGCGGCACCACCGCATCGAGCGCGGCGGGCAGCGCGGGCAGCAGGCGCGCGGGCAGGTGCTCGAGCACGTTGCAGAACATCACGAGCACGGCGTCGAGCTCGCGCAGTCGCGCCTGCAGCGCCGGATCGAAGAGATCGCCGGCGATATCGACACCGTCGGCCGCGACCAGGTCGCTGTGCACCACGCGGTAGCCGGCATCGACGAGCGGCCGGATGGTGCGCGCGTGCACGTGCGGCTTGTTGACCTCGCGCGCGCGCCGCGGGCCGCTGCCAAGGTTGAGCACGGCACGGGCCGGCTCGCGCTCGCGCAGGGCCGGCAGGTGGCGGGCCAGCGCCCCCTCGATCCAGACCGCTTCCTCGATGCGCATCGGCTTGATCTCCGTGAGGTCATGCGAAAGCTGGCGCGCCCACGGGCGCGCGCACGATGGTTGACCCGACTCAATCGGGCCGACGACGGGCTGCGGACAATCGGCGGGCAGGCGGCGCGTTCGCCGTCCCGTCATTGTCCTCGAAGGAGATTCAGCATGCGCAACATCGGATGGAGCGCGGCGGCCGCCGCCATCGGCGGCCTCTGGCTCGTCGGCACCACCCTCGCCCAAGGCACCGAGCCCGAGGTCTGCCAGAAAACCCGCGCCGAGGTTCGCGCAGAATGCACCGAGTTCCTGCGCAAGCATCGCTGGGACGAGATCTCCAACAACTGGATCCTGAAGTCCGGCGAGCGTCCCCCCGAGGGCGTGAAGTCGCGCGAGGAGATCCGCGCGGAACGCGACAGCTTCCTGAAGGCGAATCGATGGAACGAAATCGACAACCGGTGGGCGCCGGTGACATCCGGCCCCCGGGAACTGAGCGCGCGTTCGCGCGCGGAGGTGCGCCGCGAGGCGACCGCCTTCCAGCGGACACACCGCTGGGAAGAGGAGACGGGGCGCTACGTCGAGCGCAAGCTGAACTGATCGAACGGCGGCGCTGGCTGCTTGCCTTGGGCGCCGCGGCCGGGTTGCCGCTGCTTGCGCCCGCCGGCGCCGCGCTGGCGATCGAGCGCGGCCTCGCCGACAGCGGCGCCTCCTGGGCGAGCGGAGGCATCGGCGAATCGGAACGCGAGCTGCTGCTTGTCGAGGGCGAACGCCACCGGCTGTGGCTCACGACCGCGGCGCGACGCTCGGGCGCCTACCTCAGCGGCGCGCAGGTGCGCATCATCGAGGCCGGGTCGCGCGCGCCGGTGCTCGTGGTCACGATGGACGGCCCCTGGCTGATGGCCACGCTGCCCGATGGCCGCTACGAGATCGAGGCCTCGTGGCGCGCGCGCGATGACGCTCCGCTGCAGACCGCGCGCGCGCTCTCGCAGGTGGCCGGACGGACGGCGCGCCGCCTGTTCCTCTACTTCGACGATCCGAGCGAGGCGGCGCTGCCCTCACCGCGCCGCCGACCCCCGATCGATCACGGCAGCGAGATCCCGAAGCCGCGCTGAGATGCCCACCGGGTAGGGGCGGGTTGCGGGCACAAGTGCCCGCAACGCATCGGGCAGGCAGGCCAGCTGCCAGGCGCAATGGCGCCGCGACCGTGCGAGCGGCACTGGCGGCCCGACCCGTCGGCCGTCGATCATCACCGGCTCGAGCAGCGGCACGGCGCCGTCGGCAGGCTCGTCGGCGAGCCCGACCCGATCCGCCGCCATGCGCCCGCGCTCGTCGAACTGCCGCCAGACCTGCCTGACACCCGGCCAGGTCGCCTTGCCTTCGGAGCGCTTGCGCCGCGCCCGCCCGGCGTAGGCCTGCAGCTTGTAGACAGCATCGAGCGCCGGCGCATCGCTCGAGGTGCTCAGCGCGGTGCCCACGCCGAAGGCGTCGATGGGCGCGCCCTCGCGCACCAGCACGGCCACCCGCCATTCGTCGAGATTGCCGCTGGCAACGATGCGCACGTCGCGCAGGTCGGCCGCATCGAGAATCGCGCGCACCGCGCGGGCATGCGCCGCCAGATCGCCGCTGTCCAGCCGCACGCCGGCAATCCGCACGCCCTCGGCCGCCAGCTGCGGCGCGAGACGCGCCACCCGCGCAGCGGCCGCCTCGGTGTCATAGGTGTCGATCAGCAGCGTCACCGCCTGCGGCCGCGCACGGGCGAAGGACGCGAACGCGCTCGTCTCGTCGTCGTGCGCCTGCACGAAGCTGTGAGCCATCGTGCCGGTGACGGGGATGCCCCAGCGCAACCCCGCCAGCGCGGTCGCGGTGCCGTCGAAGCCTGCGATCCAGGACGCGCGTGCCGCGAGCAGCGAGGCTTCAGCGCCGT
>JBIIHU010000157.1:0-8882 GCA_044235405.1 Burkholderiaceae bacterium | reverse complement strand
AGCCCGAAGGGCTGCAGGCAGTCGATCGAGGCCTGGAAGGTATCCCTGCCCACCGAATCGTAGACGACGGGCACCATCTCGCCGCGGGTGATCTCGCGGACCCGCTCGACCACGTTCTCCTTGTTGTAGAGGATGACATGGTCGGCGCCGAACTCGCGGGCGAGCCGGGCCTTGGCTTCGGAGCCCACGGTGCCGATGACCGTGACGCCGAGCGCCTTGGCCCACTGCATGGCGATCAGGCCGACGCCGCCGGCCGCGGCGTGAAACAGGATGGTCTGGCCACGCTGCAGCTTGTAGGTGCGCCGGAACAGGTACTGCACCGTGAGGCCCTTCAGCATCATGGCGGCGGCGGTGTCGAAGGCCACCGACCTGGGCAGCTTCACGAGGGGCGCGGCCGGCATGTTGCGAAGTTCGGCGTAGGAGCCGGGCGGCTGGCCGCAGTAGGCGACCCGGTCGCCGACCTTGACCGACTCGACCCCCGCCCCCACCGCCGTGACCACGCCGGCGCCCTCCAGGCCGATGCCCGCGGGCAGCGGCATCGGGTATAGCCCCGTGCGGAAATAGACATCGATGTAGTTGAGGCCGATCGCGTGATTGCGCACCTGGGCCTCGCCCGGCCCCGGCGGGCCGACCTCGACGTCGACCAGCTGCATGACTTCCGGACCGCCGGTCCGCTCGATTCGAATCGCCTTGGTCATCTGCAGTCTCCAGGGAAAAACTCAGTACGTGCCCGGGTAGGCGCCGCCGTCGATGAGGAAGTTCTGGCCCGTGACATACGCGGCCTGCGCGCTGCACAGGTAGGCGCAGGCCTGCCCGAACTCCAGGGCGTCGCCCAGGCGGCCGGCGGGCACCGAGGCCACGCGCATGCGACGCGCCTCGTCGACGCTGACGCCAGCGGCCCGCGCGGACGCCTCGATGGTGCCGCGCAGGCGGTCGGTGTCGAACATGCCGGGCAGCAGGTTGTTGATGGTGACGTTGTGCGCGACGGTCTTGCGCGCAAGACCGGCGACGAAACCGGTGAGCCCGGAGCGCGCGCCGTTGGACAGGCCGAGGATGTCGATCGGGGCCTTCACCGAGCTCGAGGTGATGTTGACGATGCGGCCGAAGCGGCGCTCGATCATGCCGTCGACGGTGGCCCGGATCAGGTCGATCGGGGTGAGCATGTTGGCGTTGAGCGCATCGAGCCACTGCTGGCGCGTGAAGCTGCGGAAGTCGCCCGGCGGCGGGCCACCGGCATTGTTCACGAGGATGTCGATGTGCGGCGCGCAGGCCAGCGCCTGCGCCTGACCCTCGGGGGTGGTGATATCGCAGGCCGCCTCGAAGACCGTGACGCCCGTTTCGGCGCGAATGCTGGCGGCAGCCTGCGCGAGCGGCTGCGCGGAGCGGGCGTTGATCACCAGGTTGACGCCTTCCCTGGCCAGCGACAGCGCGCAGCCGTAGCCCAGGCCCTTGCTGGCGCCGCAGACCAGCGCCCACCTGCCCTTGATGCCGAGATCCATGTGCGAAAGCTCCGTGGATGAGGATGGAGAAGCCTGTTGGGCGACCGCACCGGTCGGGGCGAGGCGCCCGACCGGGCGGGCGGCGCCGGCGACCGCTTAGCGCCGGCGGCCGAGCAACGAGCCCAGGACCCCGCGGATGATCTCACGGCCGAGCGTCGAACCGATCGAACGCGCCGCGCTCTTGGCGGCCGCCTCGATCACCGATTCGGTGCGACGCGACGCGCCGCGGGCGCCGCCACCCGCGGAACCGGAGCCGGCCGACCCGCCTCCCAGCGTGCCGAAGACATCGCGAAGCGTGTCGCCGAAACCGCCCCCCGCCGGCGCGTCAGGCGCGGGTGCGGGCGCCGGCGCGCCGCCACGCCCGGCGCTTGCGGCACCGCCGCCTTGTCCGCGCAGCCGCTCGAAGGCCGATTCGCGGTCGACGACCTGCTCGTAGACCCCGGCAACCACCGAGCCGGCGATGAGCGCCGCCCGCTCGGCATCGTCGACCGGACCGATGCGGGAGCACGGCGGGACCACCAGGGCACGCTCGACCACCGAGGGGCGTCCCTTGTCATCGAGGAAGGACACCAGCGCCTCGCCCACGCCGAGCTCGGTGATCGCGGCGGCCGCGTCGAAGCGGGGGTTCGGCCGCAGCGTCTCGGCGGCAGTCTTCACCGCCTTCTGGTCGCGCGGCGTGAACGCGCGCAGTGCGTGCTGCACGCGGTTGCCGAGCTGGCCGAGCACGGTCTCGGGGACATCGAGCGGATTCTGGGTCACGAAATAGACCCCGACGCCCTTCGAGCGGATCAGGCGCACCACCTGCTCGACCTTCTCGACCAGCGCCCGCGGCGCGTCGTTGAAGAGCAGGTGCGCCTCGTCGAAGAAGAAGACCAGTCGGGGCCGGTCGCGGTCGCCGACCTCGGGCAGCCGCTCGAAGAGATCGGACAGCAACCACAGCAGGAATGCGGCATAGAGCCGCGGCGCGTTGAGCAGTCGATCGGCCACCAGGATGTTGACCACGCCGCGGCCCGCGGCGTCGGTCTGCATCATGTCGTCGAGATCGAGCATCGGCTCGCCGAAGAAACGGTCGGCGCCCTGCGAATCGAGCACCAGCAGCGCCCGCTGGATCGCGCCCACCGAGGCCGACGACACGTTGCCATAGGCCGTGGTGAACTCGCGGGCGTTCTCGCCCACGTACTGCAGCATCGCGCGCAGGTCCTTGGCATCGAGCAGCAGCAGGCCGCGCTCGTCGGCGATGCGAAACACCAGGTTGAGCACACCCTCCTGGGTCTCGTTCAGCCCGAGCATGCGTGCGAGCAGCACCGGCCCCATGTCGGAGATCGTGGCGCGCAGCGGATGGCCACGCTCGCCGAAGACATCCCAGAGCGTGACCGGCGAGCCGGCGAAGACCGGTTCGGTCAGCCCGAGGCGGGCCACCCGCTCGGCAAGCCGCGGGCTCGCCGTGCCTGGCCGGGCGATGCCGGTGAGATCGCCCTTCACGTCGGCCATGAACACCGGCACGCCGATGGCCGAGAAGGATTCCGCCATGACCTGCAGCGTGACGGTCTTTCCGGTACCGGTGGCCCCGGCAATCAGGCCGTGGCGGTTGGCGAGCGCCGGCAGCAGGCCGAGCGGCTGGCCCTGACCGCCCGGCGAACCGGGCGGGACGACGGCGATGCGAAGCGGCTCGGGCATGGCTTGGGCGTGGTCCGGGTGGGGTTGCGAGGGGCCGGTCGCAGACCGCCCCGATGGTAGAATCGAAGGCTGGCTCGCATGATTTCGCGAGCCGATCATTCGATCATGCCGCGGCAGCCTCGCGCAAGCCGGCGGGTCGGCGAGCACCCTGGAGAGCACTTCATGGCCGGCCACAGCAAATGGGCCAACATCCAGCACCGCAAGAACCGGCAGGACGAAAAGCGCGGCAAGCTGTTCACCCGGATCATCCGTGAGATCACCGTCGCCGCGAAGCTCGGCGGCGCCGACGCCAACGCCAACCCGCGGCTGCGGCTCGCCATGGACAAGGCGTCCGACGCCAACATGCCCAAGGACAAGGTCGCCAACGCGATCCAGAAGGGCGTGGGCGGCCTCGAGGGCGCCAGCTACGAGGAAGTGCGCTACGAGGGCTACGGCATCGGCGGCGCGGCGGTCATCGTCGACTGCCTGACCGACAACCGCACCCGCACGGTGGCCGAGGTGAGGCACGCCTTCTCGAAGCACGGCGGCAACCTCGGCACCGACGGCTCGGTCGCCTTCCTGTTCCGGCACTGCGGCCAGTTCCTGTTCGCCCCCGGCACCCCCGAGGACAAGGTGATGGAAGTCGCGATCGACGCGGGCGCCGATGACGTCCTCACCGATGACGAAGGCGGCATCGAGGTGCTGTGCGCGCCCGCCGCGTTTCCGGCGCTGAAGGCCGCACTCGCCGGCGCGGGCCTGCGGGCCGAGGTCGCCGACATCCTGATGAAGCCGCTCACCGAAACCCTCTTCCAGGGCGACGACGCGCTGCGCATGCGGCGTCTGCTCGACGCGCTCGAGGGGCTCGACGACGTCCAGGAGGTCTTCACGAACGCGGTGCTCGACGAGGTCGACGCATGAAGGTGCTCGTCGTCGGCGCGGGCGGTCGCGAGCACGCGATCGCCTGGCGGCTCGCCCGCTCCCCGCGGGTGTCCTCGGTCTTCGTGGCGCCCGGCAATGCCGGCACGGCACGCGATGCGCGGCTGCGTAACCTGCCGATCACCGATCTCGCCGAGCTCGCCGATTTCGCGGTGCGCGAGTCGATCGCCTTCACGGTGGTCGGCCCCGAAGGACCCCTGGCGGCCGGCATCGTCGATCACTTCCGGGCGCGGGGCCTGCGCATCTTCGGGCCCACCCGGGCAGCCGCGCAGCTCGAATCCTCGAAGGACTTCGCCAAGTCCTTCATGACGCGCCACGGGATCCCCACCGCGCAGTGGCGCAGCTTCACCGACGCGGCCGCCGCCCACGCGTGGATCGACGCGCACGGCGCGCCGATCGTCATCAAGGCCGACGGCCTGGCCGCGGGCAAGGGCGTGGTCGTGGCCACCACGCTGGCGCAGGCGCACGCCGCCGTCGACGACATGCTGGTCGACAACCGCATGGGGGCGGCAGGCGCGCGCGTCGTGATCGAGGAGTTCCTCGCGGGCGAGGAGGCGAGCTTCATCGTGATGGTCGATGGTCGCCATGTGCTGCCGCTGGCCACCAGCCAGGACCACAAGCGGCTGCGCGACGCCGACCAGGGCCCCAACACCGGCGGCATGGGCGCCTACTCGCCCGCGCCGGTGGTCACGCCCGACATCCATGCCCGGGTTCTGCGCGAGATCATCAACCCCACCGTCGCCGGCATGGCCCGCGACGGCATCCCCTTCACCGGCTTCCTCTATGCCGGCCTGATGATCGACGACGCCGGCAACCCGCGCACGCTGGAGTTCAACTGCCGCATGGGCGATCCCGAGACGCAGCCGATCATGGCGCGTCTCAAGAGCGACCTCGCCGAGCTCTTCGAACTGGCGATCGACGGCCACCTCGACCGTGCCGAGGTCACCTGGGACCGGCGTACCGCGCTCGGCGTCGTGCTGGCCGCCCACGGCTACCCGGAAGCCCCCCGTGCGGGCGATCCCATCGAGGGTCTTCCGGGCGACGGCAATGGCGAACGCGACGACGTGCTGGTCTTCCACGCCGGCACCGCGCAGGCACCGGATGCACGGGTGGTCACCAGCGGCGGCCGGGTGCTGTGCGTCACCGCGCTTGGCGACTCGGTCAAGATCGCCCAGTCGATCGCCTACGAGCGCGTCGCCGGCATCCGTTTCGCCGGCATGCAGTACCGCAGCGACATCGGCCACCGCGCGCTTGCGCGCAAGCGCTGACGCCCCCCGGAGACTTCCCCATGCATGCTCCCGTCGACGCCGTCGCGGTCCGCACCTGGCTGCTGTCGCTCCAGTCCTCGATTGTCGCCGGCCTCGAGGAACTCGACGGCCAGGCCTTCCGCGCCGACGCCTGGGAACGCCCGGGCGGCGGCGGCGGCGTTTCGCGGGTCATCGAAAACGGCAACGTCCTCGAGCGCGGCGGCGTGCTGTTCTCGCATGTCACCGGGTCGGCGCTGCCCCCTTCGGCCAGCGCCCAGCGACCGGCTCTCGCCGGCCGTCCCTTCGAGGCCATGGGCGTGTCGCTGGTGCTGCATCCGCGAAATCCCTACATCCCCACCGTCCACCTCAACGTGCGCTGCTTCATCGCCAACCCGCCGCCGGGATCGGACGACGAGCCGGTGTGGTGGTTCGGCGGCGGCATGGACCTCACCCCCTACTACCCCTTCGAGGAAGACGCGATCGGCTTCCACGCGGCCTGCCAGCGCGCGCTCGCGCCCTTCGGCGCCGACTACCATCCGCGCTTCAAGAAGTGGTGCGACGAGTACTTCTTCCTGAAGCACCGCAACGAGCCGCGCGGCGTGGGCGGCATCTTCTTCGACGACTTCGCCGAACTCGGCTTCGAGCGCTCCTTCGCGCTGCTGCGCAGCGTCGGCGAGCACTTCCTGCCCGCATGGCTGCCGATCGCCCAACGGCGCCGCGACATGCCATGGGGCGAGCGCGAGCGCGAGTTCCAGTGCTACCGCCGCGGTCGCTACGTCGAATTCAACCTGGTGTTCGACCGCGGCACGCTGTTCGGCCTGCAGTCGGGAGGCCGCACCGAGTCCATCCTCGTGTCGATGCCGCCGGTCGCCCACTGGCGCTACGACTGGCAGCCCGAGGCGGGTTCGCCCGAGGCACGGCTCTACACCGACTTCCTGCGCGCGCGAGACTGGGTTTGAGCGGCGGCACCCCGGCCGCCATCGAGGCCGGCACAGCGCCACCGGCCGATTCGCGAGTGCGTATCGGGCTGCTCGGCGGCACCTTCGATCCGGTGCACGTGGGTCATCTGGCGCTGGCCCGCGCGGCGCGGGCGGCGCTGCGGCTCGCCGAGGTCCGGCTGATGCCGACCGGCGCGTCCTGGCAGAAGTCCGGCGTGGTGGCGAGTGCCCCCGAACGCCTCGCGATGCTGCGGCTCGCGCTCGGCGGCGAAGCCGGGCTCTGCGCCGACGACCGCGAGGTGCGCCGAGCCGGTGCCTCCTACACGATCGACACGCTGGCCGAACTGCGCGCCGAGCTCGGGCCGCAGCCGGCGCTGGTGCTGATCCTGGGCAGCGACCAACTGCGCAACCTCGCCACCTGGCGGCGCTGGGAGTCGCTGCTCGAGTTCGCGCATATCGCCTGCACGCAGCGCGAGCAGGTTCCGCTGTCCGACCTGCCCGACCCGGTGGAAGCGCTGGTGCGCTCGCGCGGCCGCGATGCGCTGCCCGACGCGCCAGCCGGGGCGATCGTCTTCTTCTCGATGCCGCCGGTGCCGGTATCGGCCACCGCGCTGCGGGCTGCGCTGGCTCGTGGCGAGCGGCCGGCCGAACTGGTCGCACCTCAGGTTCTCCACTATATTGAATCGCACCGGCTCTACGGCGCCGCCCCGGGCGGACAGGACTGACACCCCATGGATCTACGCAAACTGCAACGGCTGGTCATCGACGCCCTTGAGGACGTCAAGGCCCAGGACATCCGGGTCTTCGACACCAGCGGACTGACCGGCCTCTTCGACCGGGTGGTGGTGGCCAGCGGCACGTCCAATCGCCAGACCCGGGCGCTCGCGGCCAGCGTTCGCGACAAGGTCAAGCTCGCGGGCGGCGACGTGATCTCGGTCGAGGGCGAGGATGGTGGCGAATGGGTCCTGGTCGACCTCGGCGACATCGTCGTGCACGTGATGCAGCCCGCCATCCGCGCCTACTACAACCTCGAGGAAATCTGGGGCGGCAAATCGGTCCGTGTGAAGCTCGGTGCGACGCGCGCGACGCCGGCATCGGCCGCCGCCGCGCGCGAGGCCGCGCCGTCGAAGCCCGCTCGCCCCCGGAGCCGCGCGCCGCGCCCCGCGGCCGCGTAAGCAGGGCCCGCGCACCGTGGCGTCGCCAGAACGCCCGCGGCGTCGATGCTGATACGCGTCGTCGCGGTCGGCACCCGGATGCCGGCCTGGGTCGACACCGCGGTCGATGCCTACGCGGCGCGGATGCCCGCCGAGGCGCGCGTCGAGTGGCGCGAGGTCAGGGCCGAAGCCCGCGGCGCCAGCGGCAGCGCAGCAGCCTGGATGGCCCGCGAGGCGCAGCGCATCGTGGCCGCGCTGCCCGAGGGCGCTCACCGGGTGGCACTCGACGAGCGTGGCGCCGATCTCGACACCCGCGCCTTCGCGGCGCGGATGGCGGCATGGCGCGAGGGCGGACGCCCGGTGGGCATCGTGATCGGCGGGCCCGACGGGCTCGATGCCGCCTTCAAGCAGTCCTGCGCCGAACGACTGCGGCTGTCCAGTCTCACGCTGCCCCACCCCCTCGTGCGCTGCGTGCTCGCCGAGCAGCTCTACCGGGCCTGGTCGGTGATCGCCGGGCACCCCTACCACCGCGACTGAGGCAGCGCGAACCCCGATGAGCGACTTCATCTACCTCGCCTCGCAGAGCCCGCGCCGCCAGGAACTGCTGCGCCAGGTCGACATCGCGTTCCGACTGCTGCTGCCCGATGCCGCCGAGAATGCCGAGTCGCTGGAGGCCATGCGCGGCGGTGAAGCCGCCGCGGCCTATGTGAGGCGGGTCGCGCTCGCCAAGCTGGAGGCCGCGCAGGCAAGGCTCGCCCGGCGCGGACTGCCGCAGGCTCCGGTGCTCGCCGCCGACACCACGGTGGCGATCGGCGGCACGCTGCTTGGCAAGCCCGCGAGCGCAGACGAGGCCCGGGCGATGCTCGCCCGGCTGGCCGGCCGCAGCCACCGCGTGCTGACCGCCGTGGCGGTCGGCGATGGCCGACAGACCGAGTGGGTGGTCCAGGTGTCGCGGGTGAGTTTCGCGCGCCTCGGCGCTGCGCAGATCGATGCCTACGTCGACAGCGGCGAGCCCTTCGACAAGGCGGGCGGCTACGCGATCCAGGGCGCGGCGGCGGCCTTCGTCCGCCGCATCGAGGGTAGCCACTCCGGTATCATGGGGCTGCCGCTGCACGAGACCACCCGACTCGTCCGCAGGGCGCTGGCCCGTGCTCGCGGCACGCGGCAGCCTCCCCGGTCGTCGCCGCCCGCCTCGCCATGACCGAAGACATCCTCGTCAACCACAGTCCCCACGAAACCCGCATCGCGGTCGTGCAGCAGGGCGTCGTGCAGGAACTGCACGTCGAACGCGCCGCCGCGCGCGGCCTCACCGGCAACGTCTACCTCGGCAAGGTGTCGCGCGTGCTGCCGGGCATGCAGTCGGCCTTCATCGACATCGGCCTCGAGCGCGCCGCGTTCCTGCACGTGGCCGACCTGTGGCAGTCGCGCGCCCAGCAGGGCGGCTCGGGCCAA
>JBIIHU010000156.1:0-8972 GCA_044235405.1 Burkholderiaceae bacterium | reverse complement strand
CACCACGCGGATGATGAACTCCGGCCGGATCGAGTGCTCGTGCAGGTAGCCGAGCAGGCCGGCGCTTTCGGCCTCGGTCATGTCCTCGAGGCGGATCGTGTAGCCCTGGTTGGCGTAGAGCGCGGTGCGGCCGGTCTCGGCGTGGCGGCGTGCGATCGGGTGGGCGCGCTCGGCCAGCGCCTCCTCGCCGGTGCGGATCTTCATCGAGCGCAGAATGCCCTTGCGGAACACGCTCTGCGGGCCGTAGGGCCGGCGCGCGCTGTGCATGCCGCGCAGCCCGGCGAGCATGCGCTGCATGCCGGGCGACAGCGATTCCCAGGCGAGGTACTGGTTGGCGAACAGCGTGTCGCCGCCCACCGGTGGGAGTTCGCGCGCGTGCAGCAGCGTGAAGCTCGGCGGCGTGTCCTGGAAGCTCCAGTCGCTGTGCCAGTTGCCGCCGAAGTTGAAGCGCGTGGTCTCGTCGGCCTCCTTGACCACCGCGATCACGTTCGGATGGGTCTCGGAGCCCTCGACGAAAGGCTCCAGACCGAACGGCCCTAGCTTCGCGGAGAAGGCTGCGAGGGCCGAGTCGTCGAGCGGCTGCTCGGGGATCGTGACAACCGTGTACTCGAGCAACGCGCGGCGGATCTCGGCGACGGTCTCGTCGTCGGCGCCGGCGGCGAGGTTCACGCCGGTGATCTCGGCGCCCCCCGCGCCGCAAAGCTGCCGGACCTGGATGCGGCGGTAGGTCATCGCGCGACTCCCTGCAAGACGATTCGTTAAGCGGTCGATGCTAGCGGCGAACGGGCTGGTTCGACGGCGCGGCGGCCGCGAAGCGAAACAACCGGGCAGCCGGCGAGACAGTCGGTGGACGCCGTTGTGGCGATCGGCGATGCTGCGCGCAGCCCGCATCATGCCGCGGCCCGCCTCGCGCGGCAGCGCGCGCCCCGTAACCGAGGAATCACCGCATGCGTTCACGACCCGCCCCCACCACCGCGATCTGCCACGCCACCACCGACGCGATCCACATCCGCGGCGCGAGCCTCGTCGACGAGCTGATCGGCCGCGTGAGCTTCACCGAGATGATGCTCTTCCAGTTGCTCGGCAGGCGGCCCTCGCCCGCGCAGGTGGCGGTGCTCGACGCGGTGCTGGTCACGCTGATGGAGCATGGCCTCACCCCGAGCGCGATCGCCACGCGCGTGATCTACGACTCGGCGCCCGAGGCGCTGCAGTCGGCGGTGGCGGCTGGCCTGCTGGGCGTGGGCAGCACCTTCGTCGGCACGATGGAAGGCTGCTCGGCGATGATCGAGGAGATGCTGGCCGCGCCCGAGGGCGTGGCCGCGCGCGCCGCGACGATCGCCGACCGCCTTCGCGCCGAGCGCAGGCCCGCGCACGGTTTCGGCCATCCCTTCCACAAGCCTGACGACCCGCGCTCGCCCCGGCTCTTCGAGGTCGCCCGCGCGCAGGGCGTGCCGGGCCGGCACATCGATGCGCTCCTTGCGCTGTCGCGCGAGATCGATCGCGCCTTCGGCCGCCACCTGACCATCAACGCCACCGGCGCAATCGCCGCGGTGCTGGGCGAGATCGGCATCCCGCAGCCGGTGATGCGCGGCATCGCGGTGATCAGCCGCGCCGCGGGCCTGGTGGGCCACATCTGGGAGGAGCGCGAGCGTCCGAGCGCGCGCTGGATCTGGGAGACGGTCGAGCACGGCATCGCCTACGACGCGGGAGATCGGTCATGAGCCGGCGCAACACACTGGCCGCCGCCGCGGCGCTGCTCGGCGCCCGCGCCGCGCACCTCGCCGTCCGCGCCATGCCCGCGGGCCTGCTGCTGGCGGGCGCGAGCGCCGCGCGCGCCCAGGCCTTCCCGGCGCGTGGCGTGAAGATCATCGTCCCGCAGACCCCCGGCGGCGCATCCGACACGCTCGCGCGCATCGTCGGCCAGCGGCTGGCCGACGTCTGGAAACAGCCAGTCGTGGTCGAGAACCGGCCGGGCGCCGGCGGCAACATCGGCATGGACGCGGTCGCCAAGTCGCCCGCCGACGGGCTGACGCTGCTGATGAGCTACGTCGGCACCCACGCGATCAACGGATCGCTGTACCGCAACCTGCCCTTCGACCCGGAGCGCGATTTCGTTGCGGTCGCAACCATCGCGACGGTGCCGTTCGTGCTCGCGGTCAATGCGAAGAGCGGTCCGCGCTCGATCGGCGATCTCGCCGCGCAGGCGCGCGCCCGACGCATGACCTTCGGCTCGGCGGGCAACGGATCGGTCAACCACCTGCTCGGCGAGATGTTCAACGCCGCGGCTGGCGTTCGCATCGACCACGTGCCCTACCGCGGGGCCGCGCCCGCGCTCACCGACCTGATCGGCGGCCAGATCGACATGGTCTTCACCAGCCTGCCTTCGGTGGCCGGCTTCATCGCCAACGGCGCGATCCGCCCGCTTGCGGTCACCAGCCCGAAGCGCTCGCCGGCTTTTCGCGACATCCCGACGATCGCCGAGTCCGGCATCGCCGGCTTCGAGGTCACGCCCTGGTTCGGACTGTTCGCACCGGCGGGCACACCGGCCGCGGTGGTGCGCCAGATCAACGCCGACGTTGCCGAGGCGATGCGCAACCCCGAGGTCGCCGAGAAGGTGGCCAAGGCCGGCGCCGACGCCTTCCTGATCGCGCCCGAGGAGTTCGCGGCGCTGCTGAAGGCCGACGTCGCGAAGTGGGCGAAGGTGGTGCGGGAGTCAGGGGCCAGGCTGGATTAGGGCGGGGGCCCGGCCGCTTCCCCCGGGCATGCGGCCGACCTCGACGAAAGCCGATGCCTCGTCCTTTCGGGCGAGGGCCGACGAAACTTCGGTGCAATCGCCCTGGGGGTCGCGGCACGTCATGCTCGGCGGATGCAGAAGCGCTCCGACGCCGCCTACAAGCTGCTGTTCTCCACGCCCGAGATCGTGCGCGACCTCGTCAGCGGCTTCATCGACGATCCGTGGCTGCGCTCGCTCGACCTCGGCATGCTCGAGAAGGTGCCCACCGAGTTCACCGACCGGCGGCTGCGCAGGCGCACGAGCGATGTCATCTGGCGGGTGCGCATTGAGGCGGGCGAAGGCGATCCCGAACGCCTGCCGCCGATCCTGCCCGTGGTCATCTACAACGGCACGAGCCCCTGGCGTGCCGCCACCGAGATCGGCGATCTGATCGCGCCGGTATCCGCGGGCCTGGCGCCGCACATGCCGCGGATACGCTACCTGCTGATCGACCAGGCCCGATTCGATGAGGCGCAGCTCTCGACGATGCGCAACCTGATGGCGGCGGTGATGCGGCTCGATCGGACCACGGGCCGCGAAGCGCTGCTGTCGGCGATCGCCGATCTTCGAGCGCTGGTGGCTGGAGCGCCGCGGGTGCAGGAGGTATTCTCGGCATGGAGCTGGGGCGATCGGGTGCTCGATGCCGCGTCGCTCGAGGAGGTTTTTGCCGACTGATCGAGCGCGCCGCCTCGTGCCCGGATCGGGCAAACGCGGGTCGTGACCAGGTCATCACGGCCGCGCACGTCCGGCGCAACCCGCGGACAGTTCAGGCAGCTCCCCGCGCCGTAGCAGCGCAAGGTTGACGGCCGGCACGGGTTCGCGCGGCGCCAGCGCGATCGCCCGCTCGAAGGCGCGGGCGGCGCCCTGCGCATCGCAGGCGCGCGCGTGGGCGATGCCCAGATTGTTGGCGGCGCGCGGGTTGTCGGGCGACTTCGACGTGACGTCCTGCCAGAAGCTCAGCTCGGTGTCATGGACTCGGTTGCGCACGACCGTCCCGGCGGCGAGCGCGATCGCGAGCGCGGCGATCGCGAGTGAGCCGGGCAGCGCAGCACGCCGCGCCACCAGGGCGCGGCCTCCCAGGAGGCCAAGCCGCATCATCGCCAGACCGAGCAGCCAGGCGGGGCCCACCAGGGCGAGGTACCACTGGCGGTCGTTGTAGAGGTCGAGGCGCGCGAGCAGCGAATTGGTGGGTGCGAGCCACAGGTAGGTCCAGAGGATCCCCAGCGCGACCGCGGGCCGGCGGCGCAGGGCCGCGAAGCCGGCGAGAAGACCGGCGGCGAGCAGCGCCATCCCGGCGAGGGTACCCGCATCGAGCCCGATCGGCACCGCAAGAGCCGCACCCGGATCGGCATTCAGCCGCCCCCAGAGGAGCAGGTGCGATGCGAGCTCGCCAAGCGCGCTCACCTGCGCGACCAGGTTCTCCAGCGGCGATCGCAGTTCGAGGCTGACACGCATCAGACCGGCATAGGGCATCCAGGCCAGGCCCGCCGCCATCGACGCCAGCACCAGCAGCACCGGCGCGAGCAGGGCACGCGCGTGGGCGCCGCGCAGCGGTCGGCAGGCGGTAGCCGCCATCAGCGCCATCGCCAGCGGCGTCACGGCCGCGGTCTCCTTGCCGGCGAGCGCGCCCGCCAGCGCCAGCAGCGACAGGGCCTGCCATGCCCAGGGGCGCGCCGCATCGAACTGGCGTCGCCAGGCGAGCAGCGCGAGCAGCGCGCCGGTGGCCGCGAGCAGGTTGGCGCGGGCCGCGAGGTAGGTGACCGACTCGGTCTGCACCGGGTGCAACGCGAAGACCAGCGCGGCAACCGCCGCGGCCCCGGTGGCCATCGGACGCAGCAGCGCGAAGACCAGCACCGCATTGAGCGCGTGCAAAGCCACACTGGTGGCGCGAAAGCCCGCCACGCCGCCGCCCAGCGTGTGGTCGAGGGCCCAGGTGGCCTTGGTAAGGGCCCGCATGCCGGGCATCGAGGCCCACCACGCCGACAACGACTGCACGCGCGCATCGCCGACGATCACCGCCCAGTCGTCGAACTGGAAGCTCGCATCGAGCGCGGGTGCCCACACCGCCACCACCGCCAGCGCAAGCGCGGCGGCGAAGATCGACTCAGCGCGCGGGCGCATCGCCACCGCGCGCCGGCGACCCGGCCCGCGCCGGTACCGGCACCGCCGCGTTGAGCGCCTGTGCCAGCATGCCCGAGGCGATCGACCAGCGCTCGGGCGTGGCGCCGAGCATCACCAGCACCACACGACGCGAGCCGAGTTCGGCCACCGCGATCAGGCACCGCCCGGCAGCGGTGGTGAAGCCGGTCTTCAGCCCGATCGCACCGGGTGCGCGCCCGAGCAGGGCATTGGTGCTGTCGAAGGCGAGCTCCCGCCCGCCCAGCGTGCTCAGACGCGCGGAGGCCAGGCGCGCGCGCTGCGCGATCTCGGGCCGCGCGATCGCGACATCGGCCAGGCGAAGCAGATCGCGGGCCGTGCTGTGCTGGCCGGGCGCATCGAGCCCGCAGGGATCGACGAAGGACGAGTGCGTCAGCCCGAATCGCGCAGCGGCGGCCGCGAGCCGAGGACGAAAGGCAACCACGCTGCCTGCTGCGTGCTCCACCAGGGCCACGCAGGCGTCGTTGGCCGAGCGCACCAGCATCGCGGTCAGGGCGTCGTCGGCCCGCAGCCGTTCGCCGGCGCGCAGACCCACACGGCTGCCGACCACCCGCGCGGCGGCCGCGCTGACCGCCACCGGCGCCTGAGGTCGCCAGCTCTCGTCGAGCAGCACGAGCGCGGTGAGCAGCTTGGCGAGCGACGCGGGAGCATGGGGGCGGTCGAGCTCGGCGCCCCAGATCAGCTCGCCATCGCGCGCGAGCGCATAGGCGGTGGCCACACCGGGCCAGCGGTCGATGGGCGTGGATGCGGGCGCTGGCAAGGTGACGGGCCCGGGCGGCAGGCCACCTGCGGCGGCGAGCCCGGCGACCGGCGCCACGAACACCGAGCCTGCGGCCAGCAGCGCGACCGACGCCGCGGCCGCGATCCGGCTGCGAGCGTCAGCCATCCGCGTGCGACGCCAGCGCCGGGGCGCCGGCTCAGCGCCCGAGGATGCCGTCGAGCATGCCCCGGCCGCGCCGCAGCAGGTCACCCACGGCATTGACCGGGGAGCCGTCGGCCGCGGGAGCCCGGCCCCCGCCCTGTGCCGGCGCCGAAGCGCTCGATGCCGACGATCCGGCCTGCCCGGCCGCCGGCGCTGCGCCGGTCGCACGGGTTCCCGAACTTCCGGCGGCTCCAGATGAGCCACCCGCGGCACTGTTCGCTCCGGAAGCCCCATCCGAGCGCGCCACCTCCGAGGATGCGCCCTGCCCGGTCGGAGGAAGACCGGCGATCTCGCGAACCGCGTTGCGGTCGTCGCGCACCAGCGCCTCGCCGTAGGTGCTGCAGAAGCGGTAGAGATCCTGATTGGCCATGCTGGTCGACATGCGGCCGCGGCACTGCTGTCGAGCCGAGTCGCGAAGCATCTGGTAGTCGGCGTCGGCGCCCTCGAGTACCAGCAGCGTGGCCGCACCGCGGCCCACCCCGCCACCAGCAAAGAGCTTGCGCGAGGCCTCGGCAGTCTGGGTGCGCATCGCGAGCACGGCGGCATCGCTCGCACCGAAGCCGCAGCCCGCGAACACCTCGGCCATCGGCTGGCCGCGAATCGATCGCAGGGCGACGGCATCGGCACCCTCGCCCTGCGCGCGGGCGTCGAGCCGGCGCAGCGACGCGAAGCCCTCGGGGGCGCGCACGAGTTCGCAGAAGCCCTGACGCTGCGCGGGCGACTTGCAGCTCGCGATCACTCCGAAGAAAGAGGAGTGGATATTGTCGAATTCGTCCGGGTTTTCGCGCAGCTTGGCGAGCTGCGCCGCGCAGGTGTCGGGCTGCGCCGCCACCACCGGCAGCGGGGGCGGCGCCTTGACCACCGCGGTGGCGATCGTGCATGGCACGCCGAGCCGGGTCGCGTCGTTGCGCATGACGATCGGCCCGTCGCGGGTGGTGAGGTCGAAGTTCGAGCGCATGCGATTGGGCTCGCTGATCACCTCGAAGGTGCCGCGCATGCTCTCGCCGTCGCCGCGACACTCGATACGCCCGGTGGTGCGGTTGCCACGGACGGCAAGATCGAGCAGGCGACAGTCGGCGCCATCGGCAGGGGGCTCGCGGAAGGCCTCCTCGGGTTTGTCGCGCGGCAGGCAGGCCTCGGTGGTGCGCGACGGCATCTTCATGCCCGGCATCTCGCCGGAGGCGGTGACCCGCCATCGCTCGCCCGGGATCTGGGCGTGAACCGCGAGGGGAAAGAGGGGAAGCAGCAGGACGGCCGCGGCAAGCACGCGCGACCGAATAACAGGCGGGATCCAGGGCATGCGCGGCTCCTCGACTCGACACGTGGCCCGATTGTAGTGGGGCGCGAGGCGTGACGGATGATCGCGCAGCACGGGCTCGTACCGCGTATCGACGCCCATTTGCGCGACCGCGAACGCCCTATCCCCCCAACCTCGCCCTCAGCACCCCCGCCGCCGCTTCGCTCGTCACGAGCGCCACCTGCAGGCGGGCGCGCGTGAGCGCCACGAACAGTCGCCGCCGCTCGCGCAGGCCGAAGGTCTCGAAGTCGATCTCGGTGATCACCACCGCGTCGGCGGCCTGGCCCTTGAAGCGGAAGACGGTGTCGACGAGCAGGTTCCCGTCGGTCCAGAGGGCGGCGCCCTGCGCGTCGTAGCCGGCCTGCCGACGCACCCCCAGGCCCGCGAGGCGCGCGGGCCCGTGGGCGCCGGCCAGCAGGCTGGCCGCCAGCCCCCGAACGCTGAGCACGGCGATCCGGTCGGGCTCGTACCCCTGCGCGAGCAGGTCGGCCACGGCCTGCTCGGTCGCGGCCTGCACCGGATGCGCGTCGTCGAAAACGTACCAGCGCGGGTCGAAGCCCACGACCGCGCTGCCCGCCTCGACCGCGTCGGCGGTGAGACCCAGCCAGTTGATGAAATCGACCAGCAGGCGCGGCGAGCGGTAGTTGACGGGGCTGGCCAGCGTCACCCAGCCGGGCAGCGCGACCGGCGCGCGATCATAGAGGGACTGCTCCGGGTCTTCGAGCCAGAGAAGCCGGCCCTCCGGGCGCACCATCGCGACCAGGCTGTCGGCCCACGCCGGCTCGAAGTCCTGTCCTTCGTCGATCACCAGCGTGTCGAAGGTGCCGGCGAAGGCGGGCGCCAGTTCGATGAAGCCGCGCGCGAGGACGTCGAAGGCGTCGGGGCTGTCGAACGCGACGTCCGGGCGACCCGCCTGCGCCAGCGCCAGCCGCGCGAACTCGTGGAAGGTGACCACCGCCCCGGGATCGGGCGCGAGCTGGCGCATGGCATCGGCGAGCGGCCGGTTGAAGCAGACATAGAGCGCGCCGCACCCGGCCGCGCGCGCCTCGCGCAGCACCTGCAGAGCGAGCTGCGTCTTGCCCGAGCCGGCCGTGCCCTGCACCCTCAGTCGCCAGGGCGCCATCGACAGGCGTCCCGCCCAGGTCGAGAGCCCGCCGGACAGGCGCGTCGTGGTCTCGCGGGCCGCGCGCCCCAGCAGCCCGATGTCGGGCACCGCACCGACGCGCTGGGTGAGGAAGGCCTCGATGTGCGGCAGGTCGTCCAGCCGGTCGTCGGACCAGCCGGCGGGCGGATCGGCGAGCAGCGCCTCGATCACCGCGACGAGCTCGGCATCGCGATGGGCGTCGACCACGCGCGCCGGGTCCACCGACGAGGGCAGCGCCCCCGCCAGCCGTGCACCCGGCAGATACAGCAGGTGGTCGATGTCGAGCACGCGGCCGGGGTGGCGGCGCGTGAACTGCGCGCGCAGCGCATTCAGGTTGCGGTTGACCTGGGTGGTGACGCTCTTGTCGATGCCGGCGGGCGCGCCGTGCGAGGCGCGGCCCGGCCCGCCATAGCGCGCGTAGACATCGCGGTTGTCGACGACGATGTGTGCGTCCTTCTGCTCGATGGCGAGCAGGCGCCCCCAGCGGTTGGCGACGATGAAGTCGATCTCGCCGTAGACCGAGCCCGATCCGTCGGCCCGCGTCCAGTGCACCCCGTGATAGACGACGAAACCGTCGCCGAGGCCGTCGCGCAGGCGCAGCAGCGTGCGCGCCTCCGGCCCGTGGCGGTCGCGGGCCAGAGGGTCGAGGTCGAATTCGGAGGGGATGAGGCGGGCCACG
>JBIIHU010000155.1:0-9002 GCA_044235405.1 Burkholderiaceae bacterium | reverse complement strand
GGGCATCACGACCAGCCCGGTCTCGACGAAGATGATCAGGAACAGCAGCGCATAGACCCAGACCCCGTGGTCGCGGACCACCTCGACCAGGTGGCGATCGAGGTGCAGGAAGATGTCGACGAGATAAGCCGTATCCATCGCACGATGATACCCCCCGGCTATACTCGCAGGCCCTACAGCCACGTCAGCCGCCCCCCGGCGCGGCCACGCCGCCCGTGTCAGCCGCCCCCCCTGTCCGTACCCGGCCGATCCTGCCGCTGCCCGACCTGCTGGTCAGCCAGATCGCGGCGGGCGAGGTCGTCGAGCGGCCCGCCTCGGTGGTCAAGGAACTGCTCGAGAATGCGCTCGATGCCGGCGCGACCCGCATCGAGGTGCGCATCGACGAGGGCGGCATGCGCCGTATCGCGATCGCCGACGACGGCTGGGGCATCCCGGCCGCCGAGCTCGCGCTCGCGCTGCGCCGTCACGCCACCAGCAAGATCGCGAGCCTGACCGAGCTCGAGCATGTGGCCACGCTCGGCTTCCGCGGCGAGGCGCTCGCCTCGATCGCGGCCGTGGCCCGGGTGCGCCTGACGAGCCGCACGCGCGACGACCCGCACGCGACGCTGCTCGACAGCTTTGACGGCGCCCTCGAGCCGGCCGCCGGCCGGCCCGGCACCACGGTCGAGGTGATCGATCTCTACAGCGCCACCCCGGCGCGCCGCAAGTTCCTGCGCAGCGCGGCCACCGAGAGCGCGCACTGCGCCGACGCGCTGCGCCGCGTGGCGCTGGCCCATCCCGGAGTTGCCTTCAGCCTGGTGGTCGACGGCCGCACGACGCTCTCGTGGCCCGCCGGCGACTGGATCGGCCGTGCGCTCGCCGGGCTCGGCGAGGCTTCCCCCGAGGCTCATCGGGTGCTCGAGCGCGAGATCGGGCCGCTGCGCCTGCGCGGCCTGCTCGGACTGCCCACCGCCGCACGCGGTCGTGCCGACCGGCAGTTCGCCTTCGTGAACGGCCGTTTCGTGCGCGACCGACTGCTCACGCATGCCGCCCGCCAGGCCTACGCCGACCTCCTCCACGGCGACCGCCACCCCTCCTACGCGATCTTCCTCGCGATCGATCCCGCGCTGGTCGACGTCAACGTCCACCCCGCCAAGACCGAAGTGCGCTTCCGCGATGCGCAGGCGGTGCACCGTGCGCTCGCGCAGGCGATCGAGGACACCGTGCGCACCGGCGCAGCCGAGCACCCGGCGCTGCGCGACCCGGCGTCCGCGGCGCCCGGCTCGCTGGCCGATCTCGCCCGGGCGGCGCCGGGACGCGCGCTGCCCGGCGGCTGGCACCCCATGGCGGCGCCGAGCGCCTCGCAGCGCGCGCTGGCCCTCGCGTTCGCGGCCCCGGATGCGCGCGATGGCGCCCCGTGGCTGCGGGCGGCCGAACCGGCCGCTGAGCCGCCGACCGGCTTCCCGCCCGAGTCGCCCGGCGGGGGGTCGCCCGCACCGACAGCCGCCGAGGCGGCCCCCGACGCGCAGGGCCAGACCATGCCGCCGCTCGGCTACGCGATCGGCCAGCTGCATGGCATCTACATTCTGGCGCAGAACGCGCGCGGCCTCGTGATCGTCGACATGCACGCGGCGCACGAGCGCGTCGTCTTCGAGCGCCTGAAGGCGGCGCTCGACGCCGGCGGCGCCCCGATGCAGTCGCTGCTCGTGCCGGCGAGCTTTCGCGCCGATCCGCTGGAGGTCCGGACGGTCGAGGAATCCGGTGAGGCGATCGCCGCCCTGGGGCTCGACATCACCGTGCTCGCGCCGGGCACGCTCGCGGTGCGCGGCGTGCCGGCCGCACTGGCCGACGCCGATCCGGCCTCGCTCGCCCGCAGCGTGATCGGCGAGCTGCGCGAGGTGGGCAGTTCGCGGGCGCTGGCCGAGCGCCGCAACGAGCTGCTGGCCACGATGGCCTGCCATGCGGCGGTCCGGGCCAACCGGCGCCTGAGCCCGCCGGAGATGAACGCGCTGCTGCGCGACATGGAGAACACCGCGGGCGCCGACCAGTGCAACCACGGTCGCCCGACCTGGGTGCAGGTGGGCATCGGCGAGCTCGACGGCTGGTTCCTGCGCGGGCGATGAGCGGCCGCGCATGGCTCAGGGGCGCATGCCTGGCGCTCGGCCTGGCGCTGGGCTCGGCATGGCCCCCGGGGCTGGTGCCGGCGGTGGCGCAGCCCGCTGCCCCCGCCCCGGCCTCCGCCTCCGAGCGCGCCCTCGCCCCGGAGCCGGCATCGGGCTTCGAGGCGCGCCCGCTCGCCCGGGCAGCGCGAGACATGGTCGCGGCAGCCCACCCGCTGGCGGTCGACGCCGCCATCGCGATGCTCGAACGCGGCGGCGCGGCGATCGACGCGGCCATCGCGGCCCAGTTGGTGCTCAATGTCGTCGAACCGCAATCGTCGGGCATCGGCGGCGGCGGCTTCCTGCTGCATCACGACGCCGCGAGCGGTCGCGTGCGCAGCTACGACGGCCGCGAGACCGCGCCCGCGGCCGCCGATCCGCGCCAGTTCCTCGATGGGGCCGGCCGACCGCTCCGCTGGCACGACGCGGTCGATGGCGGGCTGTCGGTCGGGGTGCCGGGGCTCGTGCGCATGCTCGAGCTCGCGCACCGCCATCACGGGCGCCTGCCCTGGGCCAGCCTCTTCGAGCCGGCCATCGCGATCGCGCGACAGGGCTTCCCGATGAGCCGCCGCACGCACCAGCAGGCGGCCGCGGCAGCCGCGCGGCTGCGCGCGCAAGGCGAGCCGATCGCCAGCTGGCTGCTCGACGCCGAGGGACGAGCGCGCCCCGTCGGCAGTCTGCTGCGCAACCCCGATCTCGCCGACACCCTGGGCCGACTGGCCGTGGCAGGCGCCGACGCGCTGCACGAGGGCGAGCTCGCGCAGGCGATCGTCGCCCGCGTGCGCGGCCACCCGAGCCGCCCCGGATCCATGACGGCGGCCGATCTCGCGGCCTACCGGGCCCGCGAACGCGAACCGGTGTGCGGCAGCTATCGCGCGCACCGGATCTGCGGCATGGGTCCGCCGTCGTCGGGCGGCATCGTGGTGCTGCAGACCCTCGGCATCCTGGAGCACTTCGGGCTGCGCGAGCTGCGGCCGGGCGGCGTCGAGGCGGTCCACCTGATCAGCGAGGCGCTTCGGCTCGCCTACGCCGATCGTGCCGCCTGGCTCGCGGACCCCGACCATGTCACGGTACCGGTCGCCGGTCTGCTCGATCCCGCGTACCTGCGCGGCCGGGCCGCCGCGATCCATCCCGAGCGCAGCCTGGGCGAAGCGGCGCCCGGCCTTCCCGCGGGCGCGCCCACCGCCGCCGCGATCGACCGCAGCGAGCGCCCGCCGGGCACCACCCATCTGTCGGTGGTCGATGCCCGAGGCAACGCGGTCGCGCTCACGAGCTCGATCGAGAACGGCCTGGGCAGCCTGCAGATGACCGGCGGCTTCCTGCTCAACAACCAGCTCACCGACTTCGCATGGCTGCCTGTCGACGCGCGCGGTCGCGCCGCGGCCAATGCGCTGGCCCCCGGCAAGCGGCCGCGCAGCACGATGGCGCCGACGCTGGTGTTCGGACCCGACGGCGCGCTGCGCGCGGTGATCGGATCGCCCGGGGGCGCCGCGATCGCGATGTACGTGGTCAAGGCACTGGTCGCGCTGATCGACTGGGACCTCGACATCCAGGCGGCGATCGCGATGCCGAACTTCGGCGCGCTCGGCGGGGCCACCACCCTGCTCGAGCGCGACACACCGATCGCCGGGCTCGCCCCCGCGCTTCGCGCGCTCGGACACCGCGTCGCGATCGTCGATCTCAACAGCGGCCTGCACGGCATCGTGCGCGATGCCGGGGCCGGGGCTGGAGCTGGAGCCGGGGCTGGGGCGGGCGCGGGGCCAGGGGCGCGGTCCGCAACCGACGCGGGGTCTGCCGTGCCGGCCGGCTGGAGCGGCGCCGCCGATCCGCGCCGCGAAGGCAGCGCGCGGGGCCGCTGAATACACGATGACCGGCGCCACCCCCCTCGCCTCGCCGCCGGCCGCGGTGCTGCTGCTCGGCCCGACGGCCTCGGGCAAGACCGCGGCGGCGCTCGCGATCGCCCGCCACCGACCGGTCGAGATCGTCAGTGTCGACTCGGCCCTGGTCTACCGCGGCATGGACATCGGCACCGCGAAGCCGACACCGACCGAGCGGGCAGCGGTACCCCACCACCTGATCGACATCCTCGAGCCCACGCAGAGCTACTCCGCCGCGCAGTTCGCGGCCGATGCGCGCAGCCTCATCGCGGCGATCCGGGCCCGCGGCCGGCTGCCGCTGCTGGTGGGCGGCACGATGCTCTACGCGAAGGCACTGCTCGAGGGGCTGCACGACCTGCCTCGGGCCGACGCGGCCCTGCGCGCGCGGATCGAGGACGAGGCACGAAGCCTCGGCTGGCCCGCGCTGCACGCGCGGCTGGCAGGCTTCGATCCGGCCACCGCGAGCCGCCTGGCGCCGGGCGACGCGCAGCGCATCCAGCGCGCGCTCGAGGTCTTCGCGCTCACCGGCGAGCCGATGTCGGTGCTGCTCGCGCGACCCGCGCAGGGTGGCACCGCGCTGCCGGTGATCGCCCTCGAGCCCGCCGAGCGCGCCGGGCTCCATGCCCGCATCGCGCAGCGCACCGATGCGATGCTCGCCGCAGGCCTGCTCGCGGAAGTGGCCTCGCTGCGGGACCGCGGCGACCTCCACCCCGGCCTGCCCGCGATGCGCTGCGTCGGCTATCGTCAGGCCTGGGCGCACCTGGACGGCGACGGCGACGCGGCCACGCTGCGCGAACGCACGATCGCCGCCACGCGGCAGCTCGCCAAGCGGCAGCTGACCTGGTTGCGATCGATGCCCGGACGCCGGGTGGTCGACTGCCTTCGCGCCGACGCCGTCGAGCGCGTCTTCAACCTGATCGAGGAACTCGCATGAATCCGATCGGCCTTGTGGGCCTGGGCAAGATGGGGGCGAACATGGCCCGTAGGCTGGCACGCGCCGGTGTGCCGGTGCACGGGCACGATGCCGCGACGGCGGCGCGCGAGGTGCTCGCCGGCGAGGCCGGGGTGGTCACCCATGCGACGCTGCCGGCGCTCGTGGCGGCGCTGCGCGCAGGCGACGCGCCGGTGGTGCTGTGGCTGATGCTGCCAGCGGGGGAAGCGACGGCGGGCGCATTCACGCAGGCGCTCGCGCTGCTCGAGCCCGGCGACCTGATCGTCGACGGCGGTAACGCCAGCTACCGCGACTCGCAGCAGCGTGCCGGCGTGGCGGCCCGGGCGGGACTGCGATTCGTCGACTGCGGGGTGTCGGGCGGGATCTGGGGCCTGGCGAACGGCTACTGCCTGAGCCTGGGCGGCGACGACGACGCGGTGGCGGCGGTGCTGCCCTACGCCCGGCTGCTCGCGCCATCGCCGGACACCGGCTGGCTGCACTGCGGGCCGAGCGGCGCGGGCCATTTCGTCAAAATGGTTCACAACGGCATCGAGTACGGCATGATGCAGGCGATCGCCGAGGGCTTCGCGCTGCTCGAGGGCCGCCGGGACCTTTCGCTGCCGCTGGCCGACGTCGCCGAACTCTGGCGTCACGGCAGCGTCGTGCGTTCGTGGCTCCTCGACCTCACGGCCGGCGCGCTCGCCGACCCGCAGGCCGCGTCGGCGCTCGCGCCGGTGGTGGCCGATTCCGGCGAGGGTCGCTGGACCGTCGAGGAAGCGATCCGGCAGGGCACGCCGGTGCCGGTGATCGCCGCGTCGCTGATGAGCCGCTTCGATTCGCAAGGCCGGGCCGATCCCGCCAACAGGCTGCTTGCGCTGATGCGGCAGGCCTTTGGCGGCCACGCGGTGCAGCCGGAGCGTCAGTGATGAGCCTCGCGCCGGTTGTGCTGCTGATGGGGGTGTCGGGCAGCGGCAAGACCACGATCGGCACGGCGCTCGCGCAGCGCCTGGGCTGGCGTTTCGTCGACGGCGACGACTACCACCCGCCGGCCAACGTGGCCAAGATGCGCGCCGGCACGCCGCTCGACGACACCGACAGGGCGCCCTGGCTCGCGCGGCTCAATGCCCTGCTGCGCCACAGCGTGGCTCGCGGCGAGCCGGTGGTGCTCGCCTGCTCGGCGCTGCGCGGGCACTACCGCGAACGCCTGGCCGACCGGGTCCCGGGGCTGCGCGTGGCGTGGCTCGACGGCGATGCGGCGCTGATCGGCGAGCGCGTGGCCGGGCGCCAGCACCGCTACATGCCGGCCTCGCTGCTCGCGAGCCAGTTCGCGGCGCTCGAGGCACCCGCGGACGCGTGGCGCATCGACGTCGCCGGCGAGCCCGACGCGATCGTCGCCGAACTCGCCGCGCGGCTCGCGCTCAGTTCGACTCGATGACGCCGGCCGCGCGCAGCGCGCCGATCGCGTCGGCACCCAGCCCCCAGTCGGCAAGCACGGCCTCGGTGTCGGCGCCGGGCGCCGAGGGCGCCGAAGGGGTTGCCGCCGGCGTGCGCGAGAAGCGCGGCGCGGGCGCCGGCTGGGTCACGCCCGCGACCTCGACGAAGGTGGCGCGCGCGCGGTTGTGCGCGTGCTGCGGCGCCTCGTCCCAGTCGAGGACCGGTGCGAAGCAGGCGTCGGTGCCCTCGAGCAGCGCGCACCATTCGTCGCGGGTGCGGGTGCGGAAGACATCGGCGAGCCGGTGCTTGAGCACCGGCCAGCGGGCGGCATCGAGCTGCGCATCGAAGGCGGGGTCGTCGATGCCGCAGATCTCGCGCAGCTTCGCGTAGAACTGCGGCTCGATTGCGCCCACCGACACGTACTTGCCGTCGGCGCAGGCGTAGGTGTCGTAGAAATGCGCGCCGCCGTCGAGCAGGTTCTCGCCGCGCGAGGTGCTCCAGACGCCGCGGGCACGCATGCCGTACATCATCGCCGACAGCATCGCGGTGCCATCGGTCATCGCAGCGTCGACCACCTGGCCGCGGCCCGACTGCCGCGCCTCGTGCAGCGCGCACATCACCCCGAAGGCCAGCAGCATGCCACCGCCGCCGAAATCGCCGATGTAATTGAGCGGTACCGAGGGCTTGCCGCCGCCCGGACCGATCGCGGCGAGCGCACCGGCGATCGAGATGTAGTTGATGTCGTGGCCGGCGGCCTGGGCGAGCGGGCCGAACTGGCCCCAGCCGGTCATGCGGCCGAACACCAGGCGCGGGTTGCGCGCCAGGCAGACATCGGGGCCGAGCCCCAGGCGCTCCATGACGCCCGGGCGAAAGCCCTCGATCAGGATGTCGGCGCGCTCGACGAGCGCCAGCACGGTGTCGGTGCCCCCCGGCTTGCGCAGGTCGAGGCTCACCGAGCGACGCCCCCGCGCGAGCACGTCGAAGCGTTCGGCGCCGGCCGCGCGCCGCCCGCCGGCCGACTGGGGGCGGTCGATGCGGATGACCTCGGCGCCAAGGTCGGCGAGCGCCATCGCGCAAAAGGGGCCGGGCCCGATGCCGACCATCTCGATCACCTTCAAGCCGCTCAGCGGACCCGTCATGCCGTGTCTCCTTCCTTCGTCGTTGGTCTTGCCGGTGCAGCGACGCCGGGCGCCCGACGCCTGATGCGACAATGCTCGCCCCGGCATCGCCCGCTCGCATCGTCGAAAGCGACGACCGCGGCCGCGGGCGGCGCCTCGCCTCTTCGTTTCCGGGAGTTCCGCATGAATGTCTACGAAGCCGTCGCCAGCCGGCGGTCGATTCGCGCCTTTCTCGACAAACCCGTCGACGGCGCCGTGATCCGCCGCGTGCTGGCCGCCGCCGCCCGCTCCGCCTCGGGCGGCAACCTGCAACCGTGGCACATCGATGTCGTCGGCGGCGCCGACCTCGACCGCCTGAAGGCCATCATGCGCGAGCGCGTCATCGAGGCGCCCGGCGGCGATGCGCAGAAGGACTACAGCATCTATCCGCCCGAACTCGTCGCGCCCTATCGCGACCGCCGCTTCCAGGTCGGCGAGGACATGTACGCGATCCTCGGCGTGCCGCGCGACGACAAGGCCGGGCGGCTCGCGTGGTTCGCCCGGAACTACCAGTTCTTCGGCGCGCCGCTCGCGCTGTTCTGCACCGTCGACCGCCGCATGGGCCTGCCGCAGTGGTCCGACCTCGGCATGTACCTGCAGACCGTGATGCTGCTGCTGCGCGACGAAGGCCTCGACAGCTGCGCGCAGGAGTGCTGGGCCGTCTATCCTCAGACCATCACCAGCTTCCTCGGCACCCCGCCCGAACGCATGCTCTTCACCGGTATGGCGATCGGCTGGCGCGACGAAAGCCATCCGATCAACCAGCTGGTCACCCGGCGCGCGCCGCTCGACGAATTCGCGAGCTTCCGCGGCATCTGAGATCCGCCGCAACGTCAGGCCACTGGCCACGATGCGACTCAGACGACTTCGAATTCGCCTCAGGAGACACCCGATGCAGACTTCCCGGAAACCGATCCTCGCCGCGCCGTCCGGCGCCGGCCGCCGCGACGCGCTGCGCGCAGCCGGCGCGACGCTCGCCGCCGCCGCCCTGCCGACCGGCGCGATGGCCCAGGCCACCCCGGCCCTCGACACCGTCAAGCTGGTCACCGGCTTCGCGCCCGGCGGCACCTCCGACACCCTGTGCCGGCGGGTCGCCGACCGCCTGCGCGGCAGCTACGCCCGCACCGCGGTCGTCGAGAACCGAACCGGCGCCGGCGGCCAGGTCGCGATCGACCTGATGCGCGCGGCGCCGCGCGACGGCAGCGTCATCCTCCAGACGCCGGCGTCGATGCTGATGATCTACCCGCACATCTACCGCAAGCTGCCCTACAACCCCTTCGAGGACATCTCGCCGGTCTCGCTCGCCTGCCGCTTCGAGTTCGGCTTCGCGGTCGGGCCGATGGTGCCGGCGTCGGTGCGCAACGTCGCCGACTTCCTCGCCTGGGCCAAGGCCAACCCCGCGCAGGCCAACTACGGCTCGCCCGCCGCGGGCTCCGTGCCGCACTTCATCGGCGCGCTGCTCGAG
>JBIIHU010000400.1:0-2687 GCA_044235405.1 Burkholderiaceae bacterium | reverse complement strand
CGCGCGCGCGGCAGCAGCTCCTCGAAACCGCTGTGCGGCGCGTGCACGATCAGCTTGGCGATCAGCGAGTCGTAGGTCGCGCCGATCGCCGCGCCGCCGAAGGCGCAGCCGTCCACGCGCACGCCGGGGCCGGCGGGCGGCTCCCAGCGGGCGAGCGTGCCCACCGCCGGCCGCGCGCTGCCGTCGGGCTGCAGCTGCTCGGCGTTGACCCGCAGCTGCACCGCGTGGCCGAGGGGGGTCGGGATGCGGTCCTGGACCAGGCCCAGCGCCGCCAGGGTCGCGCCCTGCGCGATACGCAGCTGCGCCTGCACGAGGTCGATACCGGTGACCATCTCGGTCACGGTGTGCTCGACCTGCAGGCGCGGATTGGCCTCGATGAAGAAGGCACCGCCCGCGTCGTCGAGCAGGAACTCGAAGGTCGCGAGGCCACGCAACTTCGCCGCCGCGGCCATCGCGCAGGCGTGCGCGAAAAGCGGCTCGCGCTGCGCGGGCGCGAGCCAGGGACTGGGCGCGATCTCGATCAGCTTCTGGTGGCTGCGCTGCAGGCTGCAGTCGCGCTCCCACAGGTGCGCGACCGCGCCGCTGCCGTCGCCGATCACCTGCACCTCGATGTGGCGCGCACGCTCGATCAGCGCCTCGAGGTAGAGCGAGCCGTCGCCGAAGGCGGCCTGCGCCTCGGCGGCGCAGCGCGCCCAGGCCGCGGGCAGCGCCTCGGCGTCGCGCACGATGCGCATGCCGCGCCCGCCGCCACCGGCGACCGCCTTGATCATCGCCGGTCGCCCGCCGAGCCCCGCGAGGAAGGCCTGCGCCTGCTCGAGGCCGACCGCGGCCGTGGTGCCCGGCAGCACCGGCACGCCGAGGCTCGCCGCGTGCGCACGGGCGCGCAGCTTGTCGCCGAAGAGCGCGAGGCCCTCGGGGGTCGGTCCGACGAAGACCAGACCCGCGGCTTCGCAGGCCGCCGCGAAGGCAGCGTTCTCGGCGAGGAATCCATAGCCGGGGTGCACGAGACCGCAGCCGTTGTCGCGGGCCACCGCGAGCAGCGCGGCGATGTCGAGATAGGCCGCGACGCCGCGCCCCGGCAGTTCGCGCGCCAGCGTGGCGCGGCGCGCGTGCAGGGCGTCGCGCTCGTCGCCGGCATGCACGGCCACGCTCTCCAGGCCGAGGTCGTCGGCGGCGCGCGCGATCCGGATCGCGATCTCGCCGCGGTTGGCGATCAGCAGGCGGCCGGGGCCCGCGGGCTGCGGCGCGCTCGCGGAGGTCGAGGACAGTGCGTTCGAGGACGGGGCGGGGCCGGTGGCGCTCATCGGGATGGGGCGGTTTTCGAGTCGATGCATTCTACGAGCGGCCCTACAATCGCCGGCTTCGACGCGAGAGGAAACGGATGGACGCCGCAGGCAACGACGAGTTCGACGCGAAAGTGCGCAGCGGGCGCGCGCTGATGGAGGCGATGGGCGACTTCCATGTGCTGTCGTGGGATCCGCAGGCGCGCTGCCTGCGCGCCGGCTTCACGGTGCGCCGCGAGTTCTGCCACACCAATGGCACGACCGCGCAGGGCGGCTTCGTCACCGCCTGGCTCGACGCCGGCATGGCCCATGCGGTGATGCACGACAGCGAGCACAAGCTCAACGTCGCGAGCCTCGAGATCAAGGTGAGTTTCCTGCAGCGCATGGGGCCCGGCCCTGGCACGGTGGAGGCGCGGGTGGTGCGTCGGGGCAAGCGCGTGGCCTTCATGGAGGCCGAGCTCTTCGACAGCGAGGGCCGCATGACGGCGCGCGCGAGCTCCACCGGGCTGATGACCGAGCTGATCCGCTAAGGGCCAGCGCGGAGGCTTCGTGCGCGACCCCGGGGCGCGACGGACGCGCCGCGCACTCGGGGCCGACGGTGCTCAGGCGTCGATCGCGAGTTCGAGCGGCGCGAAGCCCTCGAGTTCGAAGCGCCAGCGCTCGCCGGGCTTCGGAAAGCGCGAGGTGACCATGCTGCCCAGGATGGCGACCTCGCCGCGGCGCATCGTGTGGCCGCGCGCGCTCGCGCAGCCGGCAAGCCATGCCAGCGCGTCCAGCGGATGGCCCATCAGGTCGCGGCCATGACCCTCGCCGACCGCGGCGTCGTCGCAGAAGACCCTGCCGTGCAGCGCGCCGAGGTCGAGCGCGCGCCAGTCGGTACGCCGCTGCCCGAGCACCGCCCCCTGGTTCCAGGCATTGTCGGCGACCATCTGCAGCGCATAGCTGCCGAGCGCGGCGTAGTCCGCCTGCTGGTCGTCGACCAGTTCGAAGGCCGGCCGTATCGCCGCCACCGCGGCGGCGGCCTGCTCGCGGCTGCAGCGTCCGTCGGGCGCCGGCAGGTCGGCGCCGAGCTCGACCGCGATCTCGAACTCGATCGCCAGGCGCGTGTAGGCCGACACCCGGGTGCGCGCCGGGCCGCCCACCACCTGCCGGCGCATCAGCCGCCCGGCGATCGGCGCGGGCAGGCCGACCATGGCCTGCATCGCGGGATTGGAGAGCGCGATCTTCCACCCGACGGGTGCGCCGCAACCACGCGCCTTGAGCGCGACGAAGGCGTCCTGGATCGCGTAGGCGCCCGCGAGATCCGCCGGCGCGAGTTCCTTCGGCAGGGCCGACAGGGGCGCGCGTGCACGGTAGCTTGCGCGGAGCCAGCGCGCCGCGGCGGCGCTCGCCCCGGAGGCGGTT
>JBIIHU010000401.1:0-2687 GCA_044235405.1 Burkholderiaceae bacterium | reverse complement strand
CGGATCGCATCGATCTTGTCGTAGTCGATCTCGGGGAAGATGATCTGTTCCTTGACGCCGATGTTGTAGTTGCCGCGCCCGTCGAAGGAGCGCGCCGAGACACCGCGGAAGTCGCGCACCCGGGGCAGCGCCACGGTCACGAAACGGTCGAGGAACTCGTACATCCGCACGCCACGCAGGGTCACGCTGGTGCCCACGGGGACGCCGTCGCGGATCTTGAAGCCGGCGATGGCCTTCTTCGACTTCGTGACCACCGGCTTCTGGCCCGCGATCTTCGTCAGGTCGCCGACCGCGTGGTCCATGACCTTCTTGTCGGAGACCGCCTCGCTGACACCCATGTTCAGCGTGATCTTGGTCAGCCGCGGCACCTGCATCGAGGTCTTGTAGCCGAACTTCTTCATCAGTTCGGGGACGACGGCCTCGCGGTAGTGCGCCTGCAGGCGCGACACGGTCCGTTCTGCTTGCTGTTGAGCCATGTTCGAGTCCTGTTCGGGTCGCGTCAGGCCTTGGCCGACTTGATCTCTTCGCCGCTGGACTTGTAGACGCGCACGCGGGTCTTGTCGGCCAGCAGCTTGATGCCCACCCGGTCGGCCTTGCCGGTGGCCGGGTTGAAGATCGCGACGTTGGACTGGTGGATCGGCATCGTCTTGTCGATCACGCCGCCAGTCGTCCCCTTCAGCGGGTTCGGCTTGACGTGCTTCTTGACGACGTTGACGCCGTCGACGACCACGCGGTCGTCGTCGACGCGGCTGCTGACGGTGCCCCGCTTGCCCTTGTCGCGACCGGCCAGGACGATGACCTGGTCACCCTTGCGAATCTTGTTCATCGTGAGTCCTTGGACGCCGGTCTCACAGCACTTCGGGTGCCAGCGAGACGATCTTCATGAAGCGCTCCGAGCGCAGCTCGCGGGTCACGGGGCCGAAGATGCGCGTGCCGATGGGCTCGAGCTTGGCGTTCAGCAGCACGGCGGCGTTGCCGTCGAACTTGATCAGCGACCCGTCCTGGCGACGCACGCCCTTGGCCGTGCGCACGACGACGGCGTTGTAGACCTCGCCCTTCTTGACGCGGCCCCGCGGCGCAGCTTCCTTGATGGAAACCTTGATCACATCGCCGATGCCCGCGTAGCGCCGCTTGCTGCCGCCGAGCACCTTGATGCACATGACGGACTTCGCGCCCGTGTTGTCCGCGACATCGAGCCGCGATTGCATTTGGATCATTGCATGTCCCCAACTTGAGCCGCTGTGGGGCGCAAGCCCCGCGGCAGCGGGACCCGCCACCGGTGCGGATCAGTCTTGGGCCCGTCGTCTGCCCGGGGCGCTGGGCCCCGGCCATCCGGTTGGGCGGAATCGACACCTGCGGCGGCGGGCCTTCGAGCCCGCGGCCGCTGATTTCGAGAAAGCCTACGATTCTCGGCGGGAAGGGTCCGCCCTGTCAAGCGCCCTTGACCTGGCGCAGCATCGTCGCCGCGTCGCTGACCTCGAACTTGCCGGGGCCTTCGACGTTGAGCTGCTTGACCACGCCGTCGACGACGAGCATCGAGTAGCGCGTGCAGCGCAGGCCCATGCCGCGGGACGTCAGGTCCAGCGTCAGGCCCGTGGCCTTGGCGAAGTCCGCGCTGCCGTCGGCCATCATGCGCACCTTGCCGGCAGTCTTCTGGTCGCGGCCCCAGGCGCCCATCACGAACGCGTCGTTGACCGCGACGCACCAGATCTCGTCGACACCGGCGGCCTTCAGCTCATCGGCCTTCTGGACGTAGCCGGGCACGTGCTGGGCCGAGCAGGTCGGCGTGTAGGCGCCGGGCAGCCCGAAGATGGCAATGGTCTTGCCGGCCGAAGCCTTCGCGATGTCGAAGTCGTTCGGGCCGACGGTGCAGCCGTTGCCCTCGACCTCGACGAATTCCTTGAGCGTACCGGCGGGCAGCCGATCCCCGATCTTGATCATCTGGACGATCCTCCTGCGGTGGAACAAAAGGCCGATGGACCCGTGAGGCGCCCGATCGGCATCGGTGCTGCGCCTGGCGCCGTAGAGCCTTCGTCGCAGGGGGCGACGGGCCGACCGGCAGCCGGCGCTGGCGGTGTCAGACCAGCTTGGCCTTCTCGACCAGGCGCGTGACGGCCCAGGCCTTGGTCTTGGAGATCGGGCGGGTCTCGCTGATCTCGACCAGGTCGCCCATGCCGTACTCGCCGTTCTCGTCGTGCGCGTGGTACTTGCGGCTGCGGGCGACGATCTTGCCGTAGAGCTGGTGGGCGGCACGGCGCTCGACGAGCACGGTGACGGTCTTGGCACGCTTGGCACTCACCACGCGACCCACCAGGGTGCGGGTATTCTTCTGCGTCTGGGCCTCGCTCACTTCGCGGCCTCCTTCTTCTTCTCGGCGATGATCGTCCGCGCCCGCGCGATGTCGCGCCGCGTGCGCCCCAGCTGGGCGTTGTTGGTCAGCTGCTGGGTTGCCTTCTGCATGCGCAGGCCGAAGTGCGCCTTCAGCAGGTCGGAGACTTCCTTCTCGAGCGCCGCCACGTCCTTGGCGCGCAGTTCAGATGCTTTCATTCGCACGACTCCTTCAGGCGCCGACCTGGCGCGCAACGAACGTGCAGCGCAGCGGCAGCTTGGCGGCCGCCAGCGTGAACGCCTCGCGGGCGAGGGCCTCGGGAACGCCGTTGATCTCGTAGAGCACCTTGCCCGGGGTG
>JBIIHU010000399.1:0-2692 GCA_044235405.1 Burkholderiaceae bacterium | reverse complement strand
TCGACGTGGGCGTGATCCACGGCGGGCAGGCAAGCACCTCCCACCGAAGTTCGGTCAACCAGTACGAGTACTTCCTGCCCAAGGTCGATATCGAGACCATCGGCGCCGGCGGCGGCTCGCTGGCGCGCTTCGACCCGCTGACCGGCACGCTGCGCGTGGGGCCCGAGAGCGCGGGGGCGCTGCCCGGACCGGTGTGCTACGGCCGCGGCGGCACGATTCCCACGGTCACCGACGCCGATCTCTGCCTGGGCTATTTCGACCCCGACGAGTTCGCCGGGGGGACGATGAAGCTGGACCTGCCCGCAGCGCAGGCGGCGATCGCCGAACTCGCGGGCAAGCTCGGGATCAGCCCCACCGAGTGTGCCGAGGGCATCGCCCGGATCGCGTCGTTCAACATGGCCGACCTGATCCGGCGCACCACGATCCAGAAGGGCTTCGATCCGCGCGACTTCGTGCTCTTCGCCTTCGGCGGCGCGGGCCCGGTGCACGCCGGCGTCTTCGCCGCCGAGCTCGGCGTGCGCAAGGTGATCGTGCCGCAGCGGCGCACCGCCTCGGTATGGTGCGCCTTCGGCGCGGCCGCCGCCGACGTGCTGCATGTCTACGAGAAGGTCGACGTGATGCTGTCGCCCTTCGATCCGGGCCGGATCGTCGCCGACCTCGCCGAACTGCGCGCGCGCGGCGTCGCGCAGTTCGAGCGCGACGGGTTGTCGGGAGGGCGTTTCGCGTTCTCGGTCGACCTGCGCCACCGCGGCCAGATCAACGAGGTCGAGGTGCCGATCGATGGGGACGGGCTCGACGAAGCCGCGCTCGCGGCGCTTGCCGAGCGCTTCTACGAGCGCTACGAGCTGATCTACGGCCGCGGCTCGTCGTTCCGGGGCGCGCGCCTGGAGGCCGTGACCTTCCGCTGTCGGGCGGTCGCGCCGATGCCCAAGCCCGTGCTGCGGCCGGTCGATCCCGGCCCGCCGCAGCCTCCCGAGCAGGCGCGCCGGCGGCCACGCCGGGTCTACTGGAGCGATGTGCGCGACTGGCGCGAGACGCCGGTGTGGGACGGCGACCGCTTCGCGCCAGGCCATCGGGTCGACGGGCCGGCGATCGTCGAGACGGCCGACACCACGGTGGTGGTCCACGCCGGCCAGCGGCTGACCGTCGACCGCTTCGGAAACTTCGAGCTCGGCTTCGGCGCCGCCTGACTCGGGAGCAGACGATGACGATGACCAGGATCCTCGATGCGCACGGCATCCGCTTCGACGGCGTCAACCACCCCTACGTGCCGCCCGCGCAGCTGTCGATCTCGCCCTCGCTGCGCCTGCATCGCGACTGGGACGAGGACGTCGACCCGATCACCTACGAGGTGATCCGGCACAACCTCTGGAACATCAACGAGGAGCACGGCGCGACGATCCAGCGGATCTCGGGCTCGCCGGTGGCGATCTACGCGATCGACCTCAATCCGTCGATCCTCACCGAGGATGCCGAGTTCGTCTACTTCGGCCCCTACATGCAGTACATGTCGGGCGTGACCGACACGCAGGTCAAGTGGATTCTCGAGTACCGGTCCGACAACCCGGGCATCCGCGACGGCGACATGTTCCTCGCCAACGACCCCTGGGTCGGCGCGGCGCACCAGATGGACGTGATGCTGATCTGCCCGGTGTTCCACGAGGGCGAGCTCTTCTGCTGGGTCACCAACTGCCTGCACCAGTACGACGTCGGCGGGGTCACGCCCTCGAGCTTCTGCCCGTCGGCACGCGACGCCTTCGACGAGGGCCTGCTCGTGCCGCCGATCAAGATCGTCGAGAACGACACGATCCGGCGCGACGTCGAGGCGCTCTACCTGCGCGCCTCGCGCCGCCCGGACATGGTCGCGCTCGACTTCCGCGCGCAGATGGCCGGCAACCTCACCGCGAAGGCCCGGGTCCGGCGGCTGATCGAGCGCTACGGGGCCCGCACCGTCAAGGGCGTGATGAAGCGCGTGATCGCCAACGGCGAGCGCGCCTTCCTGTCGAAGATGGCGGCGCTGCCCGACGGGGTCTGGCGCGAGCGTACCTACGTCGAGTGCGCGCACGCCGGCGATCGCAACGTCTACCCGGTGATGATCACGCTGTCCAAGCGCGGTACCGAGCTCACCTTCGAGAACGACGGCACCGCGCCGCAGATCGGCGCGATGAACTGTACCTACTCGGGATGGCGCGGCTCGATCATGGTCGTGCTCAACCAGCTGCTGTGCTGGGAGCAGTACTTCGCGATCGGCGGGGCGCTGCGCCACGTCACCTTCAATCCGACGATGGGGACGCTGAACTGCGCGAACTTCCCCGCCTCGGTGTCGACCGCGCCGATCCAGGCGATGGAGATCTCGCTCTATCCGGCCTACAACGTGCTGTCGAAGATGATCTACCCCGATCCGGAACGCCGCCCCGACGTGATGTGCATGGGCGGATGCTCACAGTGGCCGGGCACGCTGTTCCAGGGGATCGACCAGCGCGGCGAGCGCTTCGGCTACGGGCTGATCGACCCGATCGGCGGGGCGATCGGCGCCTTCGCGGTGGGCGACGGCGTCTCCACCGGTGGCCAGTCGCGCACGCCGATCTCGAAGCTGCCCAACGTCGAGCACACCGAGCAGCAGTTCCCCATCCTCTACCTGTACCGCAAGGAACTCGTCGACTCCGGCGGCGCCGGGCGCTTCCGCGGCGGC
>JBIIHU010000015.1:0-28505 GCA_044235405.1 Burkholderiaceae bacterium | reverse complement strand
TCGGCGCGGCCGGCCGCGCCCTCCGCCGCCCCCGCGGTCGAGTACATCAACCCGCCGGGCGCCTGCCCGGCCCAGGGCCTCTACTCGCACATCGGCAAGGTCAGCTCGGGCTCGCTGCTGTTCGTGGCCGGGCAACTGTCGGTGGGCGCCAACGGCGAGGTCGTCGGCGCCCACGATTTCGACCGGCAGTTCCGGCAGGTCTTCAGCAACCTCGGCGATGTGCTCAAGGGCATGGGCCTGACCTACAACGACGTCGTCAAGTTCACCACCTACCTGGTGCACTCGCAGGACATCCCGCTCTTCATGAAGCGCCGAGCGGCGCTGTTCCCGCGGCTCTTCAAGGGCCCGCTCTATCCGCCCAACACGCTGCTGATCGTCGACCGGCTGGTGAAGGAGGAGTTCGTGATCGAGGTCGAGGCCATCGTCCGCGGCAACGACTGAGGCGTCGGTGAGCGAAGGCGTCGCGTCCCGGGAGCCTCCCCGCCCCGAGGCCGTCCTCGCCTTCTGGTTCGGCGAGATCGAACCGCGGCAGTGGTGGGCCGCGGAGCCGGCCTTCGACGCGCTGCTGCGCGAGCGCTTCCTCACCTTGCTGCAGCAGGCCGCGGCCGGCGAACTCGCCCACTGGCGCGTCGGCCCGCGCGGCAGGCTGGCCGAGATCCTGGTACTCGACCAGTTCTCGCGCAACATCCATCGCGGCACGCCGCTGGCCTTCGCGCAGGACCCGATGGCGCTCGCGCTCTCCCAGGAGGCGGTGTCGGCCGGCGCGCTGTCGCACCTCGGCGAGGACGAGCGGGTCTTCCTGCTGATGCCGTACATGCACAGCGAGTCGCGTGTCGTGCACGCGCGGGCCGAGGCGCTGTTCCGGCAGCACGCGCCGGCCCGCAACCTCGACTTCGAGCTGCGCCACAAGGCCATCGTCGACCGCTTCGGCCGCTACCCGCACCGCAACGCCATCCTCGGGCGCGAGTCCACGCAGGAGGAGCTCGCGTTCCTGCAGCAGCCCGGCTCCAGCTTCTAGCGGCCCCTTGCCTGCTGCGGCCGGGGAAGACGGTCGCGCGCCCGCTGCGGCCATGCGAGGCGGTCGCGCGCCGCCGATGTCTCCCGGCGACCACGCGGCGTCGCATGTTTGGTCCCCGGCGATCTACCATCGGTCCTGCCTCCTGCAACCCAAGCTTCACCCATGCCCGACGTTCAACCCGGTCGTGGCGCCCGGCGGCGGCTGGCCGCGTGGTGCCGCGCAATCGGCCTGGCAGTCTCGTGCGCGATGCCGGCCGCCACGCCCGCGCAGCCGCTCGCTGCCCCGTCTTCGGCTCAGCCGTCGCCATCGACGCAGGCGGCGCAGCCCGCGCGATCGGAGGTCCCCGCATCGCCGTCCGCCATCCTGTCCTCGGCCAGTCCGCGCCCACGCGTCGGCCTGGTGCTCTCGGGCGGGGGCGCGCGCGGCTTCGCCCACATCGGGGTGCTGCGCGTGCTCGAGCAGCTGCGCGTGCCGGTGGACATCGTCGTGGGCACCAGCATGGGTTCGGTGGTCGGCGGCGCGTACGCGGCGGGGCGCACCCCGGCGGAGCTCGAGCACTTTGCCGCCCGGACCGACTGGGCCGCCGTGCTGGCCGACCGTCCGCCGCGTCGGGATGGCGACTTCCGGCGCCGGGAGGCCGAACTCGAGGTGCCCTCGCGCATCGAACTGGGCCTGGGGCCGGCCGGCACCCTGATCGGCCCGCCGGCGGCGGTCGGCAGTCAGGCCCTCGAGCGGGCGCTGGAGCAGTTGCTGCCGCCGGGGATGGCGCAGCGTCCCGCCGGCAGCCTGCGGGTCGCCTTCCGCGCCGTCGCGACCGACCTGCGCACGGGCGATCTCGTGGAGCTGACCGACACCCCCCTGGCCGTGGCGCTGCGGGCATCGCTGTCGGTGCCCGGCCTGTTTGCGCCGCTGGTGCACGACGGGCGCACCCTGGTGGATGGCGGACTGGTGCGCAACGTGCCGGTGGACCTCGCGCGCGCCCTGGGCGCCGAGGTGCTCATCGTGGTCAACGTGGGCACGCCCGTCGGTCATGTCCGGGAGCTTGGCAGCGCGCTGGGCGTGGCCCAGCAGATGATCAACGTGCTGACCGAGCAGAACGCCCAGCGCTCGCTGCGCGAGCTGCAGCCCGGCGACGTGCTGATCCAGCCCGATCTGGGCGGTCTCGACGCCAGCGCCCTGGCGACCGGGGCGGCGCAGGCGATCGCGGCGGGCGAGGCCGCGGCGCGCGCCGCGGCCGACCGGCTGGCCGTGCTCGCCGCGGATGCCGCGGGCTGGCAGGCCTTCGACCAGGCTCGCGTCGGGCAGAGCGAGGCGCAGGGCGGCGAGCCGGCGGCCGCGCGCCTGCAGATCCGTCCCACGGGCCGCTACTCGGCCGAGCTGCTGGCCGCCGCTGCCGGCGCCCGCCTCGGCCAGCCGGTCGACGAGGCGCAGGCCCGCGCTGCGGCCGACCGGCTCTATGCGAGCGGCGAGTTCGAGCGCGTGGAGGTCCGGTCGTCGCTGCTGCCCGACGGTCGGGCGGCCATCCTCGTGCCGGTGCCGGCACCCTGGCGCACCAACCCCCTGCGCCTTGGGCTGGAGATGCAGACCGAGCAGGGCAGCCGGGAGGACGCGACGCGCTTCACGGCGACGGCGCTGGCCACCTTCAACGCCCTGAATGCCTGGGGGGCCCAGGCGCGGGTGCTGCTGCGCCTGGGGTCGAACACCACCGTGATGGGCGAGTGGTGGCAGCCGCTGGGGGCCGGCAGTCCCGTCTTCGCGGTCGGTTCGTGGCGGCGCGATGCCGATACGCGCGACGTCTACCTCGACGGCCAGCGGGTCTCGCGGGTGGGGGTGGCCGCCGCCGTGACACGCCTGGGCGCCGGCCTGTCGCTCGGACGCGCGGGCGACCTGCAGCTCGGGGTCGAGCACACCCGCATGAGCCTCAAGCCCTTTCTCAGCGATCAGCTGATGCCCGGCTCGACCACCCTGACGGCGCAGCAGCTCTACGGACAGCTGCGCATCGACACGCTGGACTCGGTCGCCTTTCCCACCCAGGGCACGCTGCTGCAGGCCGTCTGGCGTTCCCGTGACGCGCGCAGCGTCGCGGTGACTTCCGCGGAAACCGAGTTTCGCGTCCTGACCGGCTTCCGGCTGGGTCCCTGGGGCGGCCACGTCTATGCCGACGGATCGCACGGGGGCGAAGGCTACGCCCCGCTTTCGCTGGGCGGTTTCCTGAGGCTGTCGGGCACGCCCATGAACTCGGTGGACGGGCAGTCGAGTCTGTTCGGGCGGGTCGTGATGGGCCTGCCGATCGCGCAGATGCCCATCGGCCTGGGCGGGGCCGTGCGGGCGGGGTTCTCGCTGGAGCTCGGCGGCGTTTCGCGACCGGGCGAAGGCCGCAGGATCGACGACGTCCGCAAGGCGGGCAGCGTCTTCGTCTCGGTCGACACCCGCGTCGGTCCGGTCTACCTCGCCCTCGGCGCCACGCACCAGGGCGGGCACGCGGTCTACGTCTTCCTGGGCCCGTTCTGGTGAGGTCAGCCCCGATACCAGTCCCTGACCGCCGCCACGTAGCGCTGCACGCCCTCGGCTACCGTGGCCGCGTCGAGCGCGCCGTACGATAGGCGCTGGTAGTTGTCGCGCGCGGTGTCGGTCAGGCCGAAGGCGAAGCCGGGGATGGTGGCCACGCGATGCTTTTCGGTCATCGCGCGGTTGAAGGCGAGCGCATCGGGCACGCCCGGCAGGCGCATCAGCACGTAGAAGGCGCCCTGCGTGCGCGGAAAGCGCACCAGGTCGCCCAGCCCGGCCAGCGCCTCGAAGACCGAGGCGCGCACCGCGGCGAGCTCGGCCACGCGCGGGGCCACCGGCGCGCGCCCGCCGGCCTGCAGCGCCTGCAGCGCGAGCAGCTGCGAGGCCACCGGCGCGCAGATCAGGTTGGTATCCTGGACCTTGTTCATCGCGTCGAAGAGGTCGGCCGGGTAGACCACGTAGCCGACCCGCCAGCTCGCCATGCCGTAGTTCTTCGAGAACGAGTAGAACGACAGCGTGTGCGCCTGCGCTCCCGGAATCGACCCGGGCGAGAAGTGCCGCGCGCCGTCGTAGGTGAAGTACTCGTAGGCCTCGTCGCTGAAGTGGTACAGGCCGTGGCGCGCGCACAGCGCGTTGACCGCGCGCAGGTCGGCCTCCGCGTAGACCGCGCCGGTGGGGTTGTTGGGCGACACGGTGACGATCGCGCGGGTGCGAGGCGTGATGGCCGCGGCGATCGCATCGACGTCGAGCTGCCAGTCGTCGCGCACCCGCACCGGCACCGGCACGCAGCCGGCCATGCGGATCGCCATCTCCTGGTTGAAGTAGAAGGGCATCGGCAGGATGAACTCGTCGCCCGGGTCGGCCACCGCGAGCACCGCGTTCAGGAAGGCCATGTTGCTGCCGGCGGTCACCATGATGGCGCTGTCGCCGCCTGCGCGCGCATCCAGGCCGTTCTCGGCGGCTAGCTTGGCCTCGATCGCCTCGACCAGGGGGCCGTAGCCGCTCACCGCCTGGTACTTGTTGAGCTGCACGTCGGCCATCAGCGCCGGCAGCGTCGCCACCGCGTCGGGCGGCGGCCCGTAGCTGACCACGCCCTGTCCGAGCGAGATCGTGCCGGGATTGGCGCGCACCAGCGCGGCAATGGTGGGGATGATCGGGGTATCGACCCGATCCATGCGCTGCGAGCTGCGTTTCATGGCGGCGAGGCGGGCGCGGCGGCCTGAGCGTGGGTAAACGGCGATGGTAGCCGAGCGCGCGCCGGCCGGACCGATTCCCGCGCGGCGCCGCGGCGGCGCCCTGTCGCCCGCCTTACCATCGTCCTTCCCCTCGTCGCCCAGGAGCCTGCGATGCCCGCGTCCCGCCGCCCTCGTTCACCGATCCGGAGCGCGCCATGAGCGGCCTGCTCGAAGGGCGCAGCGCCCTCGTCACCGGCGCCGGCTCGGGCATCGGCCGCGCCACCAGCCTGGCGATGGCTCGCGAGGGCGCGCGGGTGCTTGTCTCCGACCTGCCCGGCTGCGGCGCGCAGGAGACCGCGGCGCTGATCGCGAGCGCGGGTGGCAGCGCGGTGGCCTTCGAGGCCGACGTCACCGACGATGCTCAGGTCCAGGCGATGGTCGCTGCGGCGGTGTCCGCCTGGGGGCGCCTCGACTGCGCCTTCAACAACGCCGGCATCGCCGCGATGCACGTGGGTTCCGGCGGCCGGCGCATGGGCGACACCCCGCGCGAGGCCTGGGACCGCATGCTCGCCGTGAACCTCACCGGCGTGTTCCTGTGCATGAAGGCCGAGATCGCCGTCATGGAGCCCAGCGGCGGCGGCGCCATCGTCAACACCGCCTCGGTCGCCGGCCTGGTGGGCCTGCCCGGCTCCAATGCCTACGTGGTGGCCAAGCACGGCGTGGTCGGCCTGACGCGCGCCGCCGCGATCGACCATGCCGCCACCGGCGTGCGCGTCAACGCGGTCTGTCCCGGCTACATCGACACCCCGATGATCGGCGAGGCGATGGCCCGCCGTGGCGAGCAGATCCTGGGCAACGTGCCGATGCGCCGCCTGGGCGAGGCCGACGAGATCGCACAGGCGGTGGTCTTCCTGTGCAGCGATCGCGCCCGCTTCATGACCGGCACGGCGATGCCGGTCGACGGCGGCTACACCACGGTCTGAGATTCCGCGCGGCCGGCGTGCTGCCGGCCGACCTGTTTTCGAGGAGCCCTCCCTGATGAACCCCGATTTCCGCGCCACGGTCCGCGAGGCGGTCCGCGACGAGGCCGCGCTGCGCCAGGCGCTTTCGCAGGCCGAGATCGCGCCGCTGCTGATGTCGGTGGTACAGCTCACCGGCGATCTCGACCTGATGGACCAGGTCGCCCCGCACATCCACGGACCCTGGAGCTTCCTGCAGGACGTGCCCGATGCGCTGCGCGCCACCGTCATCGAGCGCATGGTGCAGGCGCTGAAGGCCTGCGCCGCGAGCGATGCGCCGCCGCCCGCGCGCCCGCAGGCCGACGCCCTGCAGAAGATGATGAGTGCGGGCGTGGGCCAGCCGGTGCCCGCCGAGTACATCCCGCTGCTGCTCGAGGAGATGAGTTTCGGCGGGGAGGACACCCGCGCGGTGCGCTGGGCGCGCGAGCCGGCGCCGGGCGCGCGCGAGCGCTTCCCGGTGATCGTGGTGGGCGCGGGCTTCGGCGGACTGTGCGCCGCGATCCGCCTGAAGCAGCTCGGCATCCCCTTCACGCTGCTCGAGAAGAACGACGATGTCGGCGGCACCTGGCTCGAGAACCGCTATCCCGGCTGCGCGGTCGACACGCCGAACCACTTCTACTCCTACTCCTTCCAGGTCAATGACGGCTGGACGCGGCACTTCTCGCGCCGCGACGAGATCCTCGCCTACATCCGCGAGGTGGTGCGTGTGCACGGTCTGCGCGAGCACATGCGCTTCGGTGTCGAGGTCACCGAAGCGGCCTTCGACGAGGCCGCCGGCGAGTGGGTCGTGCGCTGGCGCGACCGCGAGGGCCGCGAGACGGCCGGCCGTTGCCGCGCGCTGCTGACCGCGGTGGGCCAGCTCAATCGCCCGGCCTTCCCGCCCATCCCGGGCATCGGGGATTTCCGCGGGCCGGCCTTCCACACCGCGCAGTGGGACGAGAGCGTGTCGCTCGCGGGTCGGCGCGTGGCGATGATCGGCACCGGCGCAAGCGGCATGCAGGCCGGCCCGGGCATCGCGCCGCAGGTCGCGCACCTGCGGGTGTTCCAGCGCACGCCGCACTGGGCGGTCAACAACCCCAACTACCACCTCGAGACCATGCCCGGCCACCGCTGGGCGCTCGCGCACATCCCGTACTACTCGAACTGGTTGCGCTTTCAACAGTTCTGGGCAAGCTCCGACGGCTTTCACGCCTCGCTGCACAAGGACCCGGCCTGGAGCCAGCCGGCGGTGTCGCTGAACGAGACCAACCACCGGCTTCGCGAGACCATCGTCGCCTACGTGCGCGAGCAGCTCGACGGCGACGAGGCGCTGCTCGCCAAGTGCATCCCGTCGTACCCGCCCTACGGCAAGCGCATGCTGCGCGACAACCACTGGTACCGGATGCTGCGCCGGGAGAACGTATCGCTCGAGACCGATCCGATCGCCCGCATCGAGGCCGACGCGATCGTGATGCGCGACGGCACCCGCCACGAGGCCGACGTCATCGTCTTCGCGACCGGCTTCCAGGCCTCGAAGATGCTCTGGCCGATGACCATCCGCGGCCGCGGCGGACGCACGCTGCGCGAGGACTGGGGCGACGACGATCCGCGCGCCTACCTCGGCATGACGGTGCCCGGCTACCCGAACCTCTTCGTGCTCTACGGCCCCAACACCAACCTCGCGCACGGCGGCTCGATCATCTTCCACACCGAGTGCCAGGTGCGCTACATCATGCAGGCGCTGCAGCGGATGATCGAGGGCGACATCGCCACCCTCGAGGTCCGGCCCGAGGTCTGCGAGCACTACAACGCGCAGCTCGACGCGAAGGCGCGCGACATGGTCTGGACCCACGAGGGCGTGAACAGCTGGTACAAGAACGCGCGCAACCGCCTGACCGTGACCTCGCCCTGGCGGCTGCTCGACTACTGGACCATGACCCGCGCCTTCGATCCCGGCGAGTTCCTGGCCGCTTCGGCCTGAGCGGCTGTCAGGCCTCGATCCGGTACACCCGGCTCGCGGTGCCGCTGAAGAGGTCGGCTTTCTCGGTGGCCGATGCGCCGGCCGCCATCCGCTTGAAGGCGTTCCAGAGCACGGCATAGCCGCTGGAGACCTTGTCGACCGGGAAATTGCTCTCGAACATGCAGCGCTTCGCGCCGAACAGCTCGATGCTGGTGTCGACCCAGGGTTGCCAGGCCTGCGCGATCTCGGCGGAGGTGGGCGGCGTGGCGCGCGCGTGGTGGTCGAACATCCCGATGCGCATGCCCAGACCGCCGAGCTTCACCGTGACATTCGGGCAGGCGGCCAGCTCGGTCATGCCGCGCTTCCAGTCGGCGAAGACCGCGTCGGCGCGGCCGGCGTAAGGGCCCACGCCCAGCGGTCCGCCGACATGGTTGAGGATGATCGCGGTGTCGGGGAAGGCGCGGGCCAGGTCGGCGACCTCGGGCAGCTGCGTGTGGTATTGCCAGGCCTCGAAGGACAGCCCCAGCGGGGCGAGCTGCGCGAAGCCCTCGCGGAAGACCGGCATCGCATACAGGCCGCGCGGCGGGTTGGTGTGGCTGTTGTTGATCATCGGGCTCGCTTCCCAGCCGCCGGCGTGGCGGATGCCGCGGAAGCGCCCGTTGCCGGCGCGCAGGTGCGCCTCGAGCGGCTCGCGGGCGGCCGCGCCCATCAGCAGGTCGACATGGCTGACGATCGCCGCGCAGGCGCGGGTGCCGCCGTAGACCCCGCTGGCGGCCATCGCCGCCACGCCGTTGGCGAACTCGGTCTCGCCGATCGGACGAAAGGCTTCGGTCCCGCCGGCGCGGTAGAACGCTCGGCAGTCGACGAAGACCGTGGCCACCACCCGATGGCCGCTGCCGGTGTCGGCAAGCAGTTCGTCGAGCAGGTAACGGTGCTTCGGCCGATCCCAGAGGTGGTGGTGGGGGTCGACGATGGGGAGGTCGGGCTCGAGGATGGCCTCGGGTGCCTGCCGGGCGAGCCAGGCGACATCGGGTACGCCACCGGTGCCGTGGGCGTTGGGATCCTTGGGCTGGCTCATCGGCATCTCCGAAGTGGACACATTTGACTGTAGCGGTCGAGATGACACAAGCCGAGACGGCCGGGGTCCGAAAGTTCATCGCGGTTGCGGCTCGCCTTCCTATAATCCGGCGATGACCCCCTCGCACGACCCCGCCGGCCTGGGCAGCCTCGTCACCGAGGTTTCGCGCAGCTTCGACACCCCGATCGTCACCGCCAACCTGCCGGTGTACCGCGCCTCCTCGGTGTTTTTCGACACGCTCGAGGACGCCTGGGGCACCGGCGCGCGGGCGGTCGCCGGCGAGCGCCACGCCAGCACCTACGCGACAGCGGGCACCCCCACCACCTTCGCCCTGATGGACGCGCTCGCCGAGATCGAGGGCGGCGGCCATGCCTGCCGCGCGGCGCTGATGCCCTCGGGCCTGGCGGCCATCGCCGCGGCACTGCTCTCGGTGCTGGCCACCGGCGATCACGTGCTGATGGCCGACTCGGTCTACGGTCCGGCGCGCACCTTCGCGAACACCGTGCTCGCGCGCATGGGCGTGCGCACCACCTTCTATGACGCCGCGATCGGCGTCGACGGGCTTGCCGCGCTGATCGAGCCCACCACCCGCGTGCTCTACCTCGAGAGCCCCGGCAGCTACACCTTCGAGCTCCAGGACGTGCCGGCACTGTGCGCGCTGGCCCGCAGCCGCGGCCTGGTCAGCATGATCGACAACGCCTGGGCCTCGCCGATCTTCGCCCGCCCCTTCGACTGGGGCGTCGACATGTCGCTGCTGCCGCTCACCAAGTACTGGAGCGGCCATGCCGACGTGCTGATGGGCGCGGTGGTGGTGCGCGAGGCGCTCTGGCCGAAGCTGCACGCGGTGGTGCGCCAGACCGGCCTTTGCGTCGGCGGTGACGACGCCTTTCTGATCCTGCGCGGCCTGCGCACGGCGGCGGTGCGCATGCGCCACCACGAGCGCTCGGCCCTCGAAATCGCGCGCTGGCTGCAGGCGCGGCCCGAGGTCGCCTCGGTGCTTCACCCGGGTCTGCCCTCCCACCCCGGTCATGCGCTTTGGCAGCGCGACTTCAGCGGCTCGAGCGGGCTGTTCTCCTTCGAGCTGCGCCCCGAGGCGCTCGGCGACGAGCCCGCACGCGCGGCGCGCCGCCTCGCGGCGCTGGTCGAGCGGCGCCGTTTCTTCCGCATCGGCTACTCGTGGGGCGGCTATGAGAGCCTGATCATGCCGGCGCGCCTTAACGGCCTGCGCACGGTGAACCCGTGGGCCGGCGGCCAGCTCGTGCGCCTGCATGCCGGCCTCGAGGACACCGCCGATCTGCTCGCCGACCTCGAAGCCGGGCTGGCCGCGATGGCCGCCGCCTGAGCGGGCCGGTAGCGCCGCCCCGCCGCTTCCCTCGGCACGCCTCGGGCCCTCTCCGCCTCCTCCGCTTTCGATTCCCCGCCAAGCATCCCCCAGGAGAACCCATGGACATGAAAGGCAAGTGCGCGATCGTCACCGGCTCGTCGGCCGGCGTGGGCGCAGCCACCGCGCTGATGCTCGCCCGTCGCGGCGCCTCGGTGCTGATCAACTGCACGAAGAGCCAGGATGCCGCCGAGGCGGTTGCCGCGCAGTGCCGACAGGCCGGCGCCGATGCCTTCGTGGTCAGCGCCAACGTCGCGAGCGACGACGACTGCCGCCGCATGGCGCAGGCCGCCCAGGACCGCTGGGGCCGCATCGACTATCTGGTCAACAACGCCGGCACCACGAAGTTCGTCGCCGCCAACCGCCTCAACGGCCTGTCGGCGCAGGACTTTCACGACATCTACGCGGTCAACACCATTGCCGTCTTCCAGATGGTGCGCGCCTGCGAGACCGCGCTGCGCGCCAGCGGCGGCGCGGTGGTCAATGTCTCGTCGATCGCCGGTCAGGAGGGGCAGGGCTCGAGCATCGCCTACGCGGCCTCCAAGGGCGCGCTCAATACCCTGACCATCGCGCTGGCCCGCGTGCTCGGGCCCCAGGCCCGGGTCAATGCGGTGCTGCCCGGTTTCATCGAGACCGGCTGGCTGCAGGCGGGGCTGGGCGAGGCCTACGAGGCGAGCCGGCAGGCCTACAAGGACGGTGCCGCCCTCGAGGAGGTGCTTACCCCCGAGGACGTGGCCGATTCGATCGTCTGGCTGCTGTCGGCCACGAAGGTCACCGGTCAGCTGCTGCGGGTCGACGGCGGCCGCCAGGTCGGCAAGCTGCAGGGTCGACCCGCGCCGCAGCCCGGGCGCTGAGCGCATGCCCTCGCGAAGCCTTCGCGCCCGGCGTGGCCTGTTCGCCGCCGCGGCGCTGCTGCTGGCGCAGGCGAGCGGCCTTGGCCTGGCGCAGACCGGCGCCGCGGCAGGGGCGGGTGCCGCCATGCCGTCCGCCAGCAGCACATGGCCCGGTCGCCCGGTGCGCATCATCGTGCCCTTTCCCCCGGGTGGCGCGATCGACGCGCTCGGTCGTCTGCTCGCGCAGCATTTTGCCGAGGCCTGGGGCCAGCCGGTGGTCGTCGAGAACCGGGCCGGCGCCGGCGGCCTCATCGGCACCGAGGCCGCGGCCAGGGCGGCGCCCGACGGGCTGACCCTGGCGATGGGCGCGGTCAGCACCCACGCGATCAACCCCGCGATCTACCGGCGCATGCCCTACGAGCCGCTGCGCGATTTCGCGCCGATCGCGCCGGTGGCGATCGTGCCCAACCTGCTCGTGGTCCATCCCGGGCTCGGGGTGAATACCGTGGCCGAACTGGTCGCGCTGGCGCAGTCCCGCCCCGGCCAGATCAGCTACGCATCGGCCGGCGCGGGTACCACGCTGCACATCGCCTGCGAGCTCTTCCAGAGCCTCACGAAGACCGACCTCATCCACGTACCCTACAAGGGCAGCGGACCGGCCGTGACCGACGTGGTCGGTGGCCGGGTGCCGGTGATGTGCGACAGCATCACCTCGGCGCAGCCGCATGTGCGCGCCGGCCGCCTTCGCGCGCTCGGCGTGACCAGCGCCACGCGCTCGGCAACCATGCCCGAGGTGCCGACGCTGGCCGAGGCCGGGGTGAGCGGCTACGAGATGAATCCCTGGTTCGGGTTGTTCGCGCCGGCGGGCACGCCCGCGGCGGTCGTGGCGCGCATCCATGCCGACGTGACGCGCACGCTGGCGCGGCCCGAAGTCCGCGAGCGCCTGATGACGATCGGCGCCGAGCCGATGCGCGGCACACCCGAACAGTTCGCGGCGATGATCCGGGCCGACCTCGACAAGTGGGGTCGGCTGGTGAAGAGCGCCGGCATCACCGCCGAGTAGGTTCGCGCATGAGAATCTTCCACACCGAGCAGCACACGCTTCACGATCCCCGTTTCTTCATGGTGCGCGGCCGTCCGGTCGCGGCGGCCGAGCAGCCCGAGCGCGCGCGCGTCCTGCTCGCGGCGGTGCGCGCCGCGGGCCACGAGGTCGTGCTCGCGGGCGACCAGGGGCTGGGCCCGATCGCCGACGTGCACACACCCGAGTACCTCGACTACCTCCAGGTGGCGCACCGGGAATGGTCGCGGCTGCCAGGGGCCAGCGAGGAAGTCATTCCGAACGCGCACCCCGGGCGTCGGCCGGCGTCGTATCCGCGCAGCATCGTCGGCCGCGCGGGCTGGCATGCGAGCGACACCGGCGCGCCGATCGGCCCCGGCACCTGGGAGGCGGTGAGGGCGGCGGCGCAGGTGGCGGTGGCCGCGGCCGACCATGTCCTGGCCGGTGCCCCGGAGGCCTACGCGCTGTGCCGTCCCCCCGGACACCATGCCTTCGCCGACATGGCAGGGGGTTTCTGCTACCTCAACAACAGCGCGATCGCGGCACGCCGGATCGCGCGCCGCCACGCGCGCGTGGCCATCCTCGACATCGACGTGCACCACGGCAACGGCACGCAGGCGATCTTCTACGGCTCGCGCGAGGTCCTGACCGTGTCGGTGCATGCCGACCCGGATGGCTTCTACCCCTATTTCTGGGGCCATGCGCACGAGCGCGGCGAGGGCGAGGGCGAGGGCTACAACCTGAACCTGCCGCTGCCGCTGGGCAGTGGCGACGAGAGCTGGCTGGAGGCTGGCGAACGGGCGATCGACCGGATCTCGCGCTTCGCGCCGGGCGTGCTCGTGGTGGCCCTGGGGCTGGACGCCTCCGAGCATGACCCCCTGCAGGGCCTGCGGATCAGCACCGGCGGCTTTGCGCGCATGGCCCGCCTGATCGCCGGCCTGGGTGTGCCCACGGTGCTCGTGCAGGAGGGTGGCTACCTGGGCCCCGGCCTGGGCGAGAACCTGGGCGCCTTCCTGGCGGCCTTCGAGCACCCCGACCGCGCATGAGCCGCGGGCCCGACATGCAGCTCACGGGACAGGTGGCCGTGGTGACCGGTGCCGGCTCCGGTATCGGCCGGGCGATCGTGACCGCGATGGCGGCGCGCGGCGCGGCGGTGGCCGCCCTCGACATCGATGGCGTGGCCGCTGCCGAGACCGCCGCGCTTGCCGTGGACGCCGGTGGCCAGGCGCTGGCGCTGGCCGTCGATGTCAGCCGCGAGGACGAGGTGGATCGCGCCATCGGCGAGGCCGTCGCGCGGCTCGGCGCGCTCACCATCATGGTCAACAACGCGGGGATCCTCGACGGCTACTTCGACGTTCACGAGATCGAACTCGCGACCTGGCGGCGCGTGCTCGATATCGACCTCACCGGGGTGTTCCTGGGCTGCCGGCGGGCGCTGCGCGAGATGCTGCCCGCCGGCCGCGGACGCATCGTCAACATGGCCTCGGTGGCCGGCCTGAACGGCACCGGTGGCGGCGCCGCCTACATCGCGGCCAAGCATGGGGTGGTCGGGCTCACCCGCCAGATGGCGGTGAGCTATGGCAGCCGCGGCATCACGGTCAATGCGGTGTGTCCGGGCGTCATTCCCACCGGCCTGCGCCGCAACTCGCAGCCCCTGCTTGGGGAGGGCGTGCCCGACATCGGCGGCCGCGGCGTGGCCGTGAACGACGAGCAGGTGCGCGCGCTGGTGCCTGCGGGCCGCCGCGGCAGCGTCGATGACGTGGCCGCGGCGGTTTGCTGGCTGGCGGGCGACGAGGCCGGCTACGTCAACGGCCACACGCTGGTGATCGATGGCGGCTGGCGCGCGCGCTGAACGCCCGCGTCAGACGATCCGGCTCTTGCGATCGCCCCAGTACTTGTCGCGCAGCCCCTTCTTGTAGAGCTTGCCGGTGGGCAGGCGCGGCAGCTCGTCCATGAAGTCGATCGAGCGCGGCACCTTCTGGCGCGACAGGTGCCCGTTGCAGAAGGCGATCAGCTCGGCCGCGAGCTCGGGCCCGGCGGTCACCCCGGGCATCGGCTGGATCACGGCCTTGACCTCTTCGCCGAGGTCGTCGTTGGGCACGCCGAAGACCGCGGCGTCGGCCACCTTCGGATGCGTGATCAGCAGGTTCTCGCATTCCTGCGGGTAGATATTGACGCCGCCCGAGATGATCATGAAGGTGGAGCGATCGGTCAGGTACAGAAAGCCGTCGTCGTCGACGTAGCCGACGTCGCCCACGGTGCTCATCGTGCCGTCGGCCGAGCGCGACTCGGCGGTGCGCGCCGGGTCGTTGAAGTACTCGAAGGGGGTGGCGGTCTTGAACCAGATCTCGCCGGGCACGCCCTTCGGGCAGGGCTGCATCGATTCGTCGAGGATGTGCAGGTCGCCCAGCAGCACCCGACCCACCGAGCCGCGGTGCGCGAGCCACTCGGCGCTGTCGCAGGCGGTGAAGCCGAGGCCTTCGGTGGCGCCGTAGTACTCGTGAATGATCGGACCCCACCACGCGATCATCTGCTCCTTGACCTGCGCCGGGCAGGGGGCGGCCGCGTGCACCGCGATCTCCAGCGAAGACAGGTCGTATTTCGTGCGCACGTCCTCGGGCAGCTTCAGCATGCGGCTGAACATCGTGGGCACGAGCTGGCTGTGGCTGACCTTGTAGCGCGGCACCAGCGCCAGGTACTGCTCGGGATCGAAGTGCTCCATGATGATCACGGTGCCGCCGTTGCGGATCGTGAGCGATACCGCCGCCTGGGGCGCGGAGTGGTAGAGCGGCGCCGGCGACAGATAGATCATGTCGGGCCGGTAGCGCCACAGCTTGTTCAGGAAGTGGAAGAGCGGCAGCGGCTCGCTCGGCGGGTTGTCGGGCAGCGGCCGCACGATGCCCTTGGGCCGGCCGGTGGTGCCCGACGAGTACAGCATCGGCGTGCCTAGGCGCTCGTCGGCGATCGGCGTGGCCGGGAAGGCCGCCACCGCGCTGGCATAGTCGCGAAAGGGGGCGGATTCGGCACCGTCGACGATCAGCGCCAGCGTCACCTTCGGGCACTGCTTCAGCGCCTCGCGGGCCACCTCGCTGCGCGAGGCCGAGGTGATCAGCACCCGCGACTCGCTGTTGTTCAGGATGTAGGCGAGTTCGTCGGCCTTCAGGTACGAGTTCACGCAGGTGTAGTAGAGCCCCGCGCGCTCGCCGGCCGCGCAGGCCTCGAGATAGCGGTTGTTGTTCTCCATGAAGATGGAGAAATGGTCGAGGCGCTGCAGGCCGTGCGCGCGCAGCAGGTGCGCCAGCCGGTTGGCGCGCGCCTCGAGCTCGGCGTAGCTGACCGTCTCGCCGGTGCTCGCCATGATGAAGGCGGCTCGATCGGGATGCGCGGTGGCGTGTGCTCCGGGGTACATCGTGTAGTCTCCATGATCGTGTTTCTGGCGCGGCCGGGCCCCGCAGGCCGCGAACCGTACTGTAAAGGCTTTGCCGGGTCTGCAGATCTTCCCTTGCGCGCAAGCGCTCGAGGGATGCCTGCCTGGCCTGCCTCCCCGCCCCGGATCCCCGGCCGATGACGCGATTCCCGGCGTTCGAGCACCCCGAATTCCGGCGCTACTTCGTCGGCCAGGCGATCGCGCTGGTCGGCGGCTTCGCCCACAACGTCGGCATGGCCTGGCTTGCCTACCGCCTCACCGGTTCGGTGGCGCTGCTTGGCGTGGTGGGCTTCGCCCAGCTGTCGCCGGCCCTGCTGGTGTCACCCTTCGCGGGGCTGCTCGCCGACCGCTATCCCCGTCGGCAGATGCTGATCGGGCTGCTCGGATCGGTCGCGCTGACGGGACTGCTGCTGTCGGGGCTCACGGCAGCCGGGCTGATGAACGCCTCGCTGCTCGTGCTCTTCGCCTTCGTGCGCGGCCTGCTGTTCGCGATCGAGATCCCGATCCGCCACGCCTTCCTGGTCGACCTGATCGAGGACCGCGCCGTGCTGCCCAATGCGGTGGCGCTGCACTCGAGCGCGCTGAACACCGCGCGCTTCATCGGGCCGGCGATCGGCGGGCTGCTGATCGGCTGGGCGGGCGAGGCGGCCTGCTTCCTGCTGCACCCCTGCCTGCTGGCGGCGACGCTCTACCAGCTCGTGCGGATCCGCACGCTGCCGCGTGCCGCGGCCCGGCCGGGCGGCTCCTTCTTGCAGCAGTTCGTCGAGGGCTGGCGCTGCGCCTTCGACGATCCGGTCGTGGCCCGGATGCTGGTCGGCGTCTTCGCGCTCGGCTTCGGCGTGGGTCCCTATGCCCACCTGATGCCCGCGGCGGTCGCCGAGCTGCATGGCGCTCATCCGGAGCTGGTCGGGATGTTCCTGTCGAGTGCCGGCGTGGGCGCGATGATCGCCGCGATCACGCTGGCGGCACGCCGTGGCGGGCTCGATCTGCAGGCGGTCGCGCTCGGCGGCAATCTCGGGGCCGCGATCGGGCTCGCGGTGTTCAGCCGCAGCACCCTGGTGAGCGTGGGTATCGTCGCGATGGTGCTGGTCGGCCTGGGCACGATCGCCCAGGCGGTCTCGACCAACGTCACCATCCAGCAGCGGGTGGACGACGACAAGCGCGGACGCGTGATGGCGATCTACACCGCGATGTTCATCGGTGCGACGCCGCTGGGCAGCCTGTGCTTCGGGCAGCTCGGCGCCTGGATTGGCGCATCAAGCGCCCTGCTGGCCGGCGCGAGCCTCGGGCTCGCCGGCGCGGTGCTCACAGCCTGGCGTCGGCGCGGCTAAGATGCAGGGCCTTTTCGCAGGAGAACACCCCATGACCGATCGATCGCAGCGTCGCCTGCTCGTGCGAGGCGCCCTCGCCGCCGCCGCGGCCGCCGGCGGCCTCGCCACCACCGCCGTCGCCCGTGCCCAGGCCAGCGCCTGGCCCACCCGCCCGGTGAAGTTCGTCGTGCCCTTCCCGGCGGGCGGTGCCACCGATCTCACCGGACGGCTGCTCGCGGGCAAGCTCGCCGAGATCTGGGGCCAGCCGGTGGTGGTCGAGAACCGGCCTGGCGCCAGCGGCATGATCGGCGGCGAGCAGGTCGCGCGCGCTGCGCCCGATGGCCAGACGCTGCTCGTCACGATCACCACGCACATCCAGAACCCGGCGCTGTTCGCGAAGATCCCCTACGACGCGCTGAAAGACTTCGAGCCGATCTCGCAGATCTGCCTGTCCTATCTGGTGCTCGCGGTGAAGCCGGAGTTCCCGGCGCGCGACGTGCGCGAGTTCGCCGCCGTGGTCAAGGCCAACCCCGGCAAGTACACCTTCGGCTCCTTCGGTACCGGTTCGAGCTCGCATATCGTGGGCGAGCGCTTCGCCCGCAGCCAGGGCCTCGATATGGCGCACGTGCCCTACAAGGGTGCCGCGCCGCTGGTCACCGACCTGCTCGGCGGCCAGGTGTCCTCGTCCTGGATCGACGTGAGCACCGCCACCCAGCACATCGCCGCCGGCAAGCTCAAGCCGCTCGTGGTTACCGGCCCGCGGCGTGCACCGATGCTGCCCGCCGTGCCGACGATGGGCGAGAGCGGCTTTCCGGGTTACGAGCCGCTGGGCTGGGTCGGGATGTTCGCGCCGGCAGGCACGCCGAAGCCGCTGATCGAGAAGATCTCGCGTGACGTGATGCGGGTGATGAAGATGCCCGATGTCATCGCGCGCCTCAACGAGCAGACCCTCGTGCCGGTCGGCGATTCGCCGGAGTCCTTCGCGGCCACGCTGCGCCAGGACATGGCACTGTGGGCGAAGATCGTCGCCGAGGCGGGGGTCAAGCCGCAATGAGCGGTGCATCGACCGAAGGCGGCGGCGCTGGCGCGGCGACCAGGGACGGCAGCGCCCGTGCCGCGGCCGGGTCAGCCGGCGGCACCGACACGGCCGCGGCACTGCAGGCCTCGCACCGGCTGGTCGAGCAGCGCTGGTTCGAGGACTTCCGGGTCGGCGAGCGTTTCCCGATGCCTTCGCGCACGATGACCGATGCGCTGTTCGCGGCCTTCCAGCTGGCCAGCGGCGACAACCATCCGATCCACTACGACCTCGAGTTCTGCCGTCGCCATGGCATGCCGCACATGCTGGCCCATGGCTTCCAGGTGCTGATCCAGACGGCCGCGGGTGCCGGCCTGTTCCCGCACCTGGTCGAGGACTCGCTGAAGGCCTTCATCGAGCAGAGCAGCCGCTTCCTGAAGCCGGTGTACGTGGGCGACACCCTCTACAGCGCGATCGAGGTGGCCGAGCTCGTGCCCGGACGCAGCACCGGGGTGCTCGTGATGCGCTCCACGGTGCATAACCAGCGCGGCGAGCTGGTGATGGACGGCGTGCAGAAGTACCTGCTGCGCCGTCGGCCGGCGGCCTGAGCGGCGGGCGGTCCCTAAAAGAAAACGCCCGGCGCTGCTGCACCGGGCGTTCTCGCGGGGGAGGGGCGGCCGCGGCGACGAGCGGCCGCGGCTGCACCATCCTGGCGGGATCAGATCTTGGTGTTGGCCTTGTAGTTGTCGTAGGAACCCTCGGCCACCCGGAACCACTGAGTGAGTTCGCCGGTGTACTTCCAGTAGGAGTCGTACATCTTCTTGAACTCGGGGTGCTTGTCCGACCAATCCTTCCACTGCTCGAGCGAAGCCTTGTGGCAGGCCTCCATCACGGCGCGCGGGAAGGCGCGCAGCTGCGAGCCGCCGGCGATCAGCTTGCGCAGTGCCGGCGGGTTGAGGTGGTCGTACTTGGCCATCGTCCAGGCATTGCACTCGCCGCAGGCCGCCGCGAGGGCCGCCTGGTATTCCTTGGGCAGCGAGTCCCAGGCCTTCAGGTTGATCACCATGTGGCCCATCGAGTTGGGCTCCCACCAGCCCGGCGCGTAGTAGAACTTGGCGACCTTGGAGAAGCCGAGCTTCTCGTCGTCGAAGGGGCCGATCCACTCGGCGGCGTCGATCGCGCCCTTTTCGAGCGCGGGATAGATGTCGCCGGCGGCGATCTGCTGCGGCACCACGCCCATGCGCGAGAGCACCGCGCCGGCCACGCCGCCCACGCGGAACTTCAGGCCCTTGAGGTCCTCGACGGTCTTGATCTCCTTGCGGAACCAGCCGCCCATCTGGCAGCCGGTGTTGCCGTAGGCGATCGTGTAGACATTGAAGCTCTTGCAGAACTCGTTGTACATCTGCTCGCCGCCGCCGTGGTACCACCAGGCGTTCTGCTGGCGCTGGTTGGGGCCGAAGGGCAGGCAGGTGCCGAAGGCGAAGGCCGGGTTCTTGCCGAAGTAGTAGTACATCGCGGTCTGGCCGATCTCGACCGTGCCGTTCTGCACGGCATCGAGGACCTGCAGGCCCGGCACGATCTCGCCCGAGGCGAAGTTCGTGATCTTGAACTTGCCCCCTGTCAGTTCACCCACCCGCTTGGAGACGAATTCGATGGCACCCCACAGGGTGTCCAGGCTCTTGGGGAAGCTCGAGGCATTGCGCCAGCGGACCTCGGGCAGGGTCTGGGCGATGGCCGGCGCGGTGCCGGTGGCGAGGATGGCGGCCATCCCGCCATGGGTGACGAAGTCCCGACGTTGCATGCGTGTCTCCTGGGAATTGTTGACGGACTTTCAGGGCATGGCGACTTGCGAACGCGGATCATCGATCCGGTTCATGGTCACGGACGCAACGCTGCGCCAAGGGCGCGTCGTCGTCAAGTCCCGAGGTCGGCGACCGCGACGGCGACCGTTCCCGGCAGCGGAAGATCGAGCGTGGTGGTGCGGCGCAGCTCGCGCCGGTAGGCACGATCGTCGAAGGGCCTGGCCCGGTGCATCGTGGTGCGGTTGTCCCAGATGACCAGGTCGCGCGGCTGCCATTCGTGGCGATAGAGAAACTCGCGCTGGGTGGCATGCTCGATCAGGTCGCGCAGCAGCAGGCGGCCTTCGGGCAGCGGCCAGTCGACGATGCGCGCCGCGTGCGAGGCCAGGTACAGCGAGCGCCTGCCGGTCGCGGGCAGGGTGCGCACCAGCGGATGGATCGCGCCGGGCAGCCGCGCCCGCTCGGCCTCGTCGAACTGGAAGCCGAGCACCTCGCGGGAGTACACGATCGAGTGGTGCACCCGCAGTCCCTCGAGGCTGGCCTGGGTTGCGGGGTCGAGCGCGTCCCAGGCGGCGCGCATGTCGGCGAACTCGGTGTCGGCGCGCACCGGCGGCAGCACCCGCGCCGACAGCATCGAATAACGCCCCGGCGGGTCGACGAAGGAGGCGTCGGTGTGCCAGAGCCGGTTGCTGATGCCGGACATGCGGCGGCGATCGTCGGGCGGCAGGATGCCGCCATCGGCGCCCACGTTGGAGATGTCGGTGAGCGCCTCGTTGCCGAAGCGGTTCTTCGCGAGGACCGCCGCCGAGGTCTGCGCGTGCAGCGTGCCGTCGAATCGCCGCGCGAAGTCGAGCTGCTCCTCGTCGGTGAAGGGCTGGTCGCGGAAGACCAGCACCGCGTAGCGATCCATCCCTGCGCGCAGGACCTCGAGCGTCTCGCGGTCGTGGACCCGACGCAGGTCGATCGGGCTCACCTCGGCGGCGAAGTCGGGGCCGAGCTGGCGGAAGGTGGGCGGCATGACAGGCCTCGCGGGTTGGGGCGCGCCCGCCGGCACCATCCGACGAGCATCCGATGGCCGCGGGTCACCGGCATCGGCGCCCCGGTTATCCGCCGCAGCGTCGATCGGCGCTGCGGTTCTGTCAAGCGCCGTCGGCGCGCCCCGCGTCCAGTTCCAGCGCCAGCAGTTCGGCCACGGTCTGGCGTCGCCGGATCAGCCGCACGACATCGCCGTCGACCAGCACCTCGGCCGCCAGCGGCCTGGTGTTGTAGTTGCTCGACATCGACGCGCCATAGGCGCCCGCGTCGTGGAACACCAGCAGGTCGCCCACCGTCGGTTCGGGCAGCTCGCGGCCAAGCACGACGCCGCCCTCGCCCTGGGTGAACACGTCGCCCGACTCGCACAGCGGGCCGGCGACCACCGTCGGACGCGACGCGCCGGCCGGGTGGCCGGGCGCGGGAAGCACCGAGATGTCGTGGTGGCTGCCGTACATCGCCGGGCGCATCAGGTCGTTGAAGCCGGCGTCGACGAGGACGAAGAAGTTGCCGCCCATCGGCTTGGTGGCACGCACCTCGGCGACCAGCGCGCCGGCCTCGGCCACCAGGAAGCGCCCCGGCTCGATCTCGAGCTTCACCGGGCTGCCCTGGCGGGCCGCGATCCTGCGCCGCGCGTCGTCCCAGAGACCGAAGTAGTGACCGGTGTCGATGCGCGGGTCGCCGGCCCGATAGGGAATCGACAGCCCGCCGCCGGCCGAGATCGCCGGCACCGGACGGTCGAGTCGGGCGACGAGCGCGACCATCGCCTCGCAGACCTGCTGCAGGTGGGCATAGTCGACCCCCGAACCGATGTGCATGTGCAGGCCCTCGAGGACGAGGCCGTGCCGGTCGATCGTGCCGAGTGCCCGTGACAGCTCGGCGTGCCAGATGCCGTGCTTGCTGTGCTCGCCGCCGGTGTTGGTCTTGTTGCTGTGGCCGTGCCCGAAGCCGGGGTTGATGCGCAGCCACATCGGGTGGCCGGGGGAGCGCGCGCCGAGCTGCTCGAGCATGTCGATCGAGCCGGCGTTGACCGGGATGCGGTCGGCCACCACCCGATCGAGCGTGGCGCGATCGAGGAGGTCGGCGGTGAACACGAGTTCATGGCTGCCGGCACGGTAGCCGGCGGCGAGCGCCCGCTCGATCTCGCCGAGCGACACCGCGTCGACCGACACCCCGGCCGCGCGCATCAGCCGCAGCAGGTGGATGTTGGCGTTGGCCTTCTGGGCGAAGCGGATGGTGTCGAAGGCGGCGAGTTCGGCGATGCGCGCACGGATCGTCGCCGCGTCGTAGACCCACAGCGGCGTGCCGTGGCGCTGCGCCAGGTCGCGCAGCAGGGGGGGGTCGAAGGGGTTCATGCGCGCATCTTGCCGCAAAGCGGGCTGCAGGTTGGCGCCACGGCAGCGTTATCCTCCGGTTCGCAACCCGATCGGCCGAGGAGACCGCCATGCCCACCCATCCGAACCCCTACCGCCAGGGGCTCGACCGCAACGCCGCCAACCACGTGCCGCTCACCCCGACGAGCCTGGTGCAGTGGGCGGCCGATGTCTATCCGGATCGCTGCGCGGTCATTCACGGCAGCCTGCGGCGCACCTGGCGCGAGACCTGGGAGCGGGCGCGCCGGCTGGCCAGCGCGCTGGCCGCGCGCGACATCGGCGAGGGCGACACGGTGGCCGTGATGCTCACCAACACCCCCGAGATGCTCGAGGCGCACTACGGCGTGCCGCTGACGCGCGCGGTGCTGAACAGCCTGAACACCCGGCTCGATGCCTCGATGGTCGCCTTCATCCTGCGTCACTCCGATTCGAAGGTGCTGATCACCGACCGCGAGTTCAGCGCCACCGCGCGCGCCGCGCTCGACGAACTCGCGGCTGCCGGCGCGCCGCTGCCCTTCGTGATCGATGTCGACGACAGCCAGTACGCCGGGCCGGGCGAGCGCATCGGCGCGATCGACTACGAGCGCTTCATCGCCGGCGGCGATCCGCAGGGCATCTGCCTCTACCCCGAGGACGAATGGGATGCGATCGGCCTGAACTACACCTCCGGCACCACCGGCAATCCGAAGGGCGTGGTCGTCCATCACCGCGGCGCCTACCTGAACGCGCTCGCCAACGTCGTCGACTGGAACCTGCCGCGCCACCCGGTCTACCTCTGGACGCTGCCGATGTTCCACTGCAACGGCTGGTGCTTCCCCTGGACGCTGCCCGCGGTCGCGGGCACGCAGGTGTGCCTGCGCAAGGTGGAGCCCGCCACCATCTTCGCGCTGATCCGCGAGCACCGGGTGACCCACTATTGCGGCGCGCCGATCGTGCACAGCGGTCTGATCAGCGCGCCGGCCGCCCTGAAGGCCGGCATCGACTGGCCGGTGAAGTGCATGGTCGCGGGGGCGGCGCCCCCGGCGGCGATGATCGAGGGGATGGAGCGCATGGGGTGGGAAGTCACCCATGTGTACGGCCTTACCGAGGTCTACGGGCCGGCCGCGGTCTGCGCCAAGCATGACGAATGGGCGGGGCTGTCGCTTGCCGACCGGGTCGACCGCAACGGCCGGCAGGGCGTGCGCCATCCGCTCCAGCAGGGCCTCACCGTGATGGACCCGGCCACGATGACCGAGGTTCCCCGCGATGGCGAAACCATGGGCGAGGTGATGTTCCGCGGCAACGTCGTGATGAAGGGTTATCTGAAGAACCCGGCTGCCACCGAGGAGTGCTTCCGCGGCGGCTGGTTCCACACCGGCGACCTCGGCGTGCTGCACCCCGACGGCTATGTGAAGCTCAAGGACCGCGCCAAGGACATCATCATCTCCGGCGGCGAGAACATCAGCTCGATCGAGGTCGAGGACGCCCTCTACAAGCATCCGGCCGTGCTCGCCTGCGCGGTGGTGGCCCGGCCCGACGAGAAGTGGGGGGAGACCCCGCTCGCCTTCGTGGAACTGCGCCCCGAGAGCATGCCCGCGACCCCTGAGGCGGCGCAGGCGTTGGCGCAGGAGCTGATCGCGCACTGTCGCGGTCTGCTCGCGCGCTTCAAGTGCCCGCGCGAGGTGCGCTTCGAGGTGGTGCCCAAGACGAGCACCGGCAAGATCCAGAAGCACGTGCTGCGCACGCGCGTGGGCTCGGCGGGCGCGATCGGCTGACGCTGACGCCCCGGGCGCCCCGTCGCGCGGCGGCGCGCGCTAGACCGTCGCGGCGGCTTCCTGGAGGCGGGCTTCCAGGACCCGCGCGGCATCGTAGCGGGGGTCCATGCGCCGGGCGAGCGCCTCGAGGGCGTCGTCGGTCTGGCCGAGCACCACGTCGCCGAACTCGGCGGCGAGCTGCAGCTCGGCCGAGGCTTGCAGCGCCTCGAGGTGGCAGGCGAGCGCGCTGCTGGCCAGCCCGAGCAGGCCTTCGCCCGCCTCGCCGCGCAGCATCGCTTCGGCACCGTGGGCCGTGAGCCAGGTGCGTGCCGCGCCGAGGGCGTCGGCGGCGCTGCGCAGGCTGTCGCGCAGGGCATCGGCCTGCGCAAGGGTGGCGGTGTTGGGCAGGGCGCGGTGGCAGCCGATGCGCAGCAGCGCCTCGTAGCTGTCGAGGGCCTCGGCGAGGATGCGGGTGTCGTCGGGGAGCGCCGGGGCCATCGGCGCCACGGCGGGGCGGGCGGGCGCGACCGCCCCGCGTGCGAATCGGGGATCGCGGATGACGCGCTGCGCGGAGGAAACCATGGCGGTTCGGCCTCGATCGGGAAAAACGGGGATCCGATGATGAGGTGCCGGCGCGCTGCACGCCTGCCCGGTAGCCGGACGGTGGTCCTCGAACGACCGACGGCACGCGGCGGATTCTAGCCGACCGCGCGCACGATCTCCATCAGGGCTTGCCCGTAGCGCTCGAGCTTGCGCGCGCCGATGCCCTGGATGCCGGCCAGCGTCTCGATATCGGTCGGGCGCTCGATCGCGATGCGCGCGAGCGTGGCGTCGTGCAGGATCACGTAGGCGGGCAGCGCCTGCTCGCGCGCCTGCTCGCGGCGCCACTGGCGCAGCCGCTCGAGCAGGGCGAGGGCCCGCGGCGAGTCGACGAGCGCCGCGTCGTCGGCCGCGGATCCGCCTCCGTCGCCGCGCCGTCGACCGCCGCGGCCGGCGGCAGGCGGCCGCACGTGGCTGCGCAGCGTCACGGCCTGTTCGCCTCGCAGCACCGGGCGCGCCGCCTCGGTGAGCAGCAGAGCACCGTGCGCTTCATGGTCGACGCGCAGCAGGCCCAGCGCCACGAGCTGCCGGAACAGGCTGCGCCAGCCGCTTTCGTCGAGCTCGTCGCCGATGCCCCAGACGCTCAGCGACGCATGTCCCCAGCGGCGTGTGCGCTCGGTCTCGCGCCCGCGCAGCACGTCGATCAGGTGTCCGGCGCCGAAGCGCTGGCCGGTGCGAAAGACGCAGGAGAGCGCCTTGCGCGCAGCCTGCGTCGCGTCCTGCGTGCGCGGCGGCGCCAGGCAGTTGTCGCAGTTGCCGCAGGGCTCACCCTGCTCGCCGAAGTAGGCGAGCAGCCGGACCCGCCGACAACCGGCGGTCTCGCACAGCCCGAGCAGCGCGTCGAGCTTGGCGCCGCTCACGCGCTTGTGGGCCTCGTCGGCCTCCGACTCCTCGATCAGGCGCCGCTGCTGCACCACGTCGGCCAGCCCGTAGCTCATCCAGGCGTCGGCGGGCTCGCCGTCGCGCCCGGCGCGGCCGGTCTCCTGGTAGTAGCCCTCGATGCTGCGTGGCAGGTCGAGGTGAGCGACGAAGCGCACGTCGGGCTTGTCGATGCCCATCCCGAAGGCGATGGTGGCCACCACCACGATGCCGTCCTCGCGCTGGAAGCGCGCCTGGTGCGCGGCGCGGGTCTCGGCATCGAGCCCGGCGTGGTAGGGAATGGCGCTGACGCCGTGTCCGCTCAGCCACTGCGCGGTCTCGTCGACCTTGCGCCGGCTCAGGCAGTAGACGATGCCGCAGTCGCCTGCGTGCTCGTCGCGGATGAAGCGCAGCAGCTGGCTGCGGGGCTCGTCGCGGTCGACGATCGTGTAGCGGATGTTCGGCCGGTCGAAGCTCGACACGAAGACGCGGGCTTCGGTCAGGCCGAGCCGCTCGCGGATCTCCTCGCGGGTCTGGGGGTCGGCGGTCGCGGTCAGCGCGATCCGCGGCACGCCGGGAAAGCGCTCGTGGAGGATCGACAGCTGGAGGTACTCGGGCCGGAAGTCGTGGCCCCACTGGGAGACGCAGTGCGCCTCGTCGATCGCGAACAGCGCGATGCCCGGGCCGGTGGCCAGCCGCTCGAGCAGGCCCTGGAAACCCTCGCCGACCAGGCGCTCGGGGGCCACGTAGAGCAGGTCGAGCTCGCCGGCGAGCAGCGCACGCACCAGGGCGCGTGCTTCATGACCCTCGAGACTCGAGTTGAGGTAGCCGGCGCGCACGCCGTTCTGGCGCAGCGCCTGGACCTGGTCGTGCATCAGCGCGATCAGCGGCGACACCACGATGGCGGTACCGCGGCGCAGCAGCGCCGGCACCTGGTAGCACAGCGACTTGCCCCCGCCGGTGGGCATCAGCACCAGGCAGTCGCCACCGTCGGCGACGTGGGCGACGATCTCGGCCTGCGGGCCGCGGAAGTCGGGGTGGCCGAAGACTTCGCGCAGGACGGCGCGGGCCTGGGGCACGACCCCGGCGCGGGGGCGGCCGGCCGCCGGCGAGGGTCGGTCGGGCGTCGGCTCGAGGCCGTGCTCTCCGGGGGGCGCGGCCTGCGGGCCGGCGGGTCCGTCCATGCGTTGTCGATCCTGGGTGGCGCGGGCGCGAGGGTACCGCAGCTCGGGGTCGGCAGGCGCGCGCCGGCGCCTGACCACGCCGCGTGCTACACGCTGGCGATCATCAGTCGCGCGGTTCCCCCGATCCGGAAGGCGTCGTCGCGACCGGCGAAGTAGCGCGCGTCGAGCGCATCGGCATCGAGGTCGACGATTCGCGAGAAACCCTGCGCGCGCAGCAGCGCCGCGAGCTCGGCGGGCTCGAACTCGCTCAGCCACGGTTCGCCGGCGGCCGCGACGCGCGCCGCGAGTTGCGCGCGGGCCCGTCGCTCGGCCTCGGGCAGCATGCCGGCGGCCGGAAGGTAGTCGAACACGATCTGGCTGCCCGGCGCGCAGGCACCCGCGAAGCGCAGCGTCTGGGCGATCGCGTCCCGGCTGAGGTACATGGTCACGCCCAGCCACGAGAAGAGGGCGGGCGCGCCGGTGCGCAGCCCGGCGGCGTGCAGCCGCGCGGCGAGGGTCTGGGTCTCGAAGTCGACCGGGACGAAGGCGAGCGAGCGCGGCACCGCGATGCCCTGCTCGGCCAGGCGCTCGCGTTTCCAGGCCTGGGTGGCAGGAAGGTCGACTTCGAAGACCTGAAGTCGCGCATGCGGATTGCGGCAGCCGAAGGTGTCGAGACCCGCGCCAAGGATCACCGCCTGCCGGGTGCCGCGCACCACGGCCTGCGCGAGCGTGTCCTCGGCCACGCGGCTGCGCACCACGAGGGCCGCGCGCAACGAGCCGGCTGCCGGGCTGCGGAATCGATCGAGGTTGGCGGCAAGCCAGCGCACCCGCTCCAGCCCGAGAATCGGCAGCGCGAGCGGATCGTCGAAGACCAGCGGCCGCTCCAGCAGCCGGTGCGCCGCGCGGTGCATCGCGGCGCCCAGCGCCGTCTGGCTGGGACCGCGCGTCGGGGCAGGCGTCGCGCCGGCAGCGCCGGTCGGGCCGGTCGGGCCGGACGCGGCGGTGGCGCCGGTGGCGCCGGTGGCGGCATGCGCGCGGGGCGCGGCCGCGGCCGCAAGTCCCGGGTGCGTCGCCCAGGCGCCGGCGAGCGCGAGTGGCGCGGCGAGTGCGAGGCGGCGGCGCATCAGGCGGTCTGGCCTCCGCACGAGCTGCCGGCGCCGGCGGTGCAGCCCAGGCAGTGGCGGGCGGTGACGATGCGCCGCGCGCGCCACGCCGCCTCGTCGAAGTCGGCGATATGGGCGACGGCGCCCTCGGCCGCGCCGGGCAGCGCCAGGCCGAGCTCGAGCATCTGGTTGAAGTCGCAGTCGTGCAGCCGCCCGTCCCAGCCGACCGACAGCGTGTTGCGGCACATCAGGCCGTCGATGGCCGCCGGGTTGAAGGCGGCGAGCAGGCGCTGCAGGTAGGCCTCGAGGTTGCCGCTGGCCTGCAGCCACTCGAGGAAACGGGCGACCGGCATGTTGTTGAGCACGAACAGGCGATCGAAGCTCACGCCGAACTGCCGCTCGAGCGAAGCCTTCCATTCGCGCTCCGCCGAGGCCTGGGAGGCACCCAGGAAAGCGCCCGCGGGGTTCGAGACCAGCGTGAGTCGGCGGCGCGCATCGCCTCGACCGTAGCCGGCGGCGTTCAGCAGGCGCAGCGCCTCGATCGACCGGTCGAACACGCCCTGGCCGCGCTGGGCGTCGGTGTTGGGGCGCCGATGGTGCGGCATCGAGGCCACCACCTCCACGCCGAGTTCGCCGAACCACTCGAGCAGTCCGGCCGAACGCGGCAGCAGCAGCACCGTGAGGTTGCAGCGGTCCATCACATGCTTGCCGGCAGCCACCGAGGCGGCCACCAGCTCGCGAAAGCGCGGGTGCAGCTCGGGCGCCCCGCCGGTGATGTCGACGGTGTGCGCCGACGAGCGACCGATGGCGGCGATCACCTGCTCGAGCACCGCGTCGGACATCATCGCGTCGGTGCGGTCGGGGCCGGCGTCGACGTGGCAGTGCGCGCAGGTCATGTTGCACAGCTTGCCGAGGTTCACCTGGAAGACATCGAGCGCCGCCGGGCGCAGCGCATCGCCCGCCAGCGTCGCGAAGTCGACCGGCCCGCCGTCGCGGGAAAGCGGCACCGCGTCGAGCAGACGAAGCTGCTCGGCGGGCGCGGCCAGCGGCGAGCGCCGCCGCCGCAGCGACACGGTGGCGCGCG
>JBIIHU010000154.1:0-9109 GCA_044235405.1 Burkholderiaceae bacterium | reverse complement strand
GGTGCGTGCCCTCGGCCAGGCGGGCGATGCGCTCGTGGCCATCTCCACCAGCGGCAACTCGCCCAGCATCGTGGCCGCGGTGCAGGCGGCACGCGACCGTGGTATGGCGGTGATCGCGCTCACCGGCCGTGGCGGCGGCCGCGTCGGCGGCCTGCTCGGCGATGGCGATGTGCATCTGTGCGTGCCGCACGAGCGCACCGCACGCATCCAGGAAGTTCACCTGCTGATCGTCCACTGTCTTTGCGATGGCATCGATGCCGCGCTGCTTGGCGAAGACGAAGCCTGAGCGGCCTGCGCCGTTGCCCCATGCTTCGGCCCTCGAACGAAGCCCGCGATCGCGTGGGCTCCCGGGCCACCCTCCGGAGATTCCCCTGATGTCACCGACGCCCCCGACCCACGCCCCCGCCAGCCCCTTCCCGCGGCGCGCCGGCGCCCCGAAGCGGCTGCCTGGCCTCGCGCTCGTCGCGGCCCTTACCGCCGGCCTGCTGGCCTCGGCCTGCGTGCCGCTGGCAGTCACCGGCATCACGGCCGGCGCGCTGGCCGCGGCCGATCGCCGCACGCTCGGCGCGCAGACCGATGACCAGAGCATCGAGCTCAAGGGTGCCGCGCTGATCGGCGAGAAGATGCCGGCGGCCAAGGGCGTGTCGATCACCAGCTACAACCGCAAGGTGCTGCTGACCGGACAGGTGCCCGATGCCAACAGCAAGGCGCGCGCACAGGAGCTCGTCGCCGGGCTGCCCAATGTGCGCGGCGTGCACAACGAGCTGGCGGTGGCGGCCCGAGCCGGGCTCGGCGCCCTCACCAGCGACGCCGCGATCACGACCCGCGTGAAGGCGGCCTTCGTCGCCGATCGCGACCTGCCGGGCGAGACCATCAAGATCGTCACCGAGTCGGGCGTGGTCTACCTGATGGGGCTGGTCACGCGTGCCGAGGGCGATCGCGCGGCGCGCGCCGCGAGCCGCGTGTCGGGCGTGACGCGGGTGGTTACGGTCTTCGAGTACCAGCCCGGCTGAGCGCATCGCCGGGCGAGCCGCCGTCGCGGGCGCCGTCGACCGTGCGCCCGCGGATGTCGTTCACACCGGCTCAGTCCGGGTGGATGCCGGTAGCCACCAGGAACCTCGACACCATGTTGTAGGCCGCCACGACGGCCACGAACTCCACGGTTTCGCGTTCGGAAAGAAAGGCGCGCAACGCGGCGAAGCTTGCGTCCGCAACCTTCACCGACCGGGTCATCTCGATCGTCACGCCTAGCGCCGCCCGCTCGCGCGCATCGAAGAGCGCCGAGTCGCTGCGCGCGGCGTCCGGGTCGCGCAGCGCTTGTGCCTGCAGCGGACTCGCGCCGGCGGCGATGTACAGCGGCGCGTGCTGCACATACTCGTACTCGGCGCCGTTGAGGACCGCCACCGTGCACATCGCGAGCTCGCGCAGTCGCCTGTCGACCGCCAGGCCGGTGCGCACCGCGCCCAGGAAGCCGTTCCAGCCGGCGGCGAGCGGCGGGCTGTGCAGCAGCATCCGATCGAGGGCGATCAGCTCGCCGCCGCGGCGCGCGCGGATCGCGGCGACCACGTCGGCAGGCTCGGCGAGATCGGCCGGCACGTAGGGGATGCGTGGGGGCGTCGCGCTCATGATGCCCACCCGCCCGAGAAGGAGATCGCCTGGCCGGCGAAGAAGTTGACCTCGCTGCTCGCGAGAAACACCGCGAAGAGCGCGTCTTCCTGCGGCGTGGCAAGGCGTGCCGCAGGCACCTCGCGAGCCAGGCGTTCCTGGAAGGCCGGAAGCGCCTGGACCTCGGGGCCGTAGTACATCGGGTTCTCGACGAAGTTCTGTGCGATCAGGTTGACCTGCACGTTCTTCGGCGCCACCTCGACGCCGACCGCGCGGCTCCATGAGGCCTGCGCGCCGCGGGCGGCCGCGTAGGTGGAGGTGCGCTTCTGGCCGCGCAGCGCGGTGGCGCTGCCCATGATCACGAACTTGCCGGCGCGCCGCTCGAGCATCGGCGGCAGCGCCGCGCGCGCCAGGCCCGGCAGCGGGTCGACGATGTGAGCGAACACATGGCGGAACTCGTCGTCGCTCACCCGGTCAGCCGGCGTGCTGGGTGCGGGCACCCCGAGGTTGGCGATCACGACATCGACCAGGCCGGCCTCGCGCACCGCCGCCTCCCCGGCGGCGCCGCTGTTCATCGGGCGGACGTCGGCGATCACCTGCGCACCGTGCGCGGCGAAGGTCTCGCACAGCACCGGGCCCATGAAGTCGTTGGCCTGCGTGATCAGCACCCGCTTGCCCGCGAGGCTGTCGCCGATTCTTGTCATGTCGACTCCGGAAGGTTGAGAGTGCCGGTATCGTACCCGCGCTCCACCCCTGTGGCAGACTGCCGCGATGCCACGAAAGCCCGTCGCGTCCGCCGTCGCCGATCCCCTCGGACCCGATCTTGTCGACGCCCCGTCGGTGCCTCGGCCCGACGCCCCGGGCGAGGAGCCGCGCGTCCCGATCTACCTGATCTCGCCGGCGAGCGCCGTGCCGGCCGACGCGCCGTGGCAGGCCAGTCTGGCGGCGATGCGCGCGGCGGGTTTCGAGCCGGTGCCCGATCGCGGGGCGCTGCGAACCCACCAGCGCTTCGCCGGCACCGATGCGCAGCGCGCTGCCGCGTTCGCGCGGGCTGCCGCGCAGCCGGCGCGTGCCGTGATGATCACGCGCGGCGGCTACGGCATCACCCGCCTGCTGCCGCGGCTCGATTTCGAGGCGCTCGCGCGTGCCGGCAAGCAATGGATCGGCTACTCCGACTTCACCGCCTTTCAGCTCGCGATGCTCGCGCGTGCCGGCGCGATCACCTGGAGCGGCCCGGCGCTGCTCGATGACTTTGTGGTGCCGCCGGGGACGCAGCCCGACGAGACCACCGTGGGTTCGCTGCACGACGCGCTCGCCGGTCGGGCCGAACTGCTCGGCTTCCAGGCCAGCGGCGCCAGCGGCGTCGAGGTGCGCGGCACGCTGTGGGGCGGCAATCTCAGCCTGGTGTGCGCGCTGCTCGGCACGCCGTGGTTCCCGCGGGTCAGCGGCGGCATCCTGTTCCTCGAGGAAGTCGGCGAGCATCCCTACCGCGTCGAGCGCATGCTGGGCCAGCTGCTGCAGGCCGGCGTCATCGATGCGCAGGCCGCGGTGCTCGTCGGCCATGTCAATCGCTACACGCTGGTGGCCCGTGATGCCGGCTTCGACATGCCGGCGGTGCTGCGCCGCTTGCGCGGTCTGACGCGCACGCCCATCCTCAGCGGGCTGCCGGTGGGCCACGACAGTCCGAAGCTCACGCTGCCGCATGGTGCCACGGTCGGCCTGGTCACCGAGGGGCGGCATGCCTGGCTGATCCTGCACGACGATCACCTCCACGACGATCCAAACGATGCCTGAAGTCCTGCCCGAGCCCCTGTGGCGTCCGAATCCCGAGCGCATCGAGCGCGCCGGCATCACCCGCTTCCTTCGCTGGCTCGAACGCGAGCGCGGCCGCCGCATCGACGGCTACGAGGCGCTGTGGCAATGGTCGGTCGACGACCTCGAGGGCTTCTGGGCGGCCATCTGGGACTTCTGCGGGGTGATCTCGCACACGCCGTACGAACGCGTGCTGGGCGAGCGCGAGATGCCGCACGCGCAGTGGTTCCCGGGCGCCAGCGTGAACTACGCCGAGCACATGCTCGCGTGGGCGCGCCGGCCGGATGCCGACAGCCGGGTCGCGGTGGTCTTCGAGTCGGAGCTGCGACCGCGCATCGAGATCACCTGGTCGCGGCTCGCCGCCGACACCGGCGCGCTGGCCGCCACGCTCGCGCGGCTGGGGGTGGCCCGCGGCGACCGGGTGGTCGGCTACCTGCCCAACGTGCCCGAGTCGCTGATCGCGATGCTCGCCACCACCAGCCTGGGCGCGATCTGGTCGGGCTGCTCGCCCGACATGGGCGCCACCAGCGTGCTCGACCGCTACCGTCAGATCGAACCCACGGTGCTGATCGCGGTCGACGGTTACCGCTACGGCGGGCGCGACTTCGACCGGCGCGCGGTCATCGCCGAGCTGGTCGCGCAGCTGCCCACGCTGCGCGCGGTGATCCTGGTGCCGGCGCTCGCGCCCGAGCCGCCGCCCGCGGCCATCGAACCCGAGGGCCAGGCGGGCCGCCGCGTGCCGGTCACCGCATGGGCGCAGGCGCTCGCGCAGCCGGCCGCGCCGCGCTTCGAGCCCGTGCCCTTCGACCATCCGCTGTGGATCGTGTACTCGTCGGGCACCACCGGCATGCCCAAGCCCATCGTGCATGGCCATGGCGGCACCGTGCTCGAGACGCTGAAATCATGCCTGTGCCATCTCGATGTCGGCGAGGACGACCGCTTCTTCTGGTACTCGTCGACCAACTGGATCATGTGGAACCTGTGGGCTTCCACGCTGATGACCGGTTGCACGGTCATCCAGTTCGACGGCAACCCGGGGCATCCGGATCTCGACACGCTGTGGCGGCTCGCCGCGCGCGAGCGCATCACCTTCTTCGGCGTGAGCCCCGCGTTCATCGCGCTCAACATGAAGGCGGGCATCGTGCCGCGCGAGCGCCACGACCTGTCGGCGATGCGCACGCTGGGCGCCACCGGCTCGCCGCTGACCGAGGAGGCCTACCAGTGGATCTACCGCAGCGTCGGCGACGACCTGCTGCTCGCGTCGATCTCGGGCGGCACTGACCCCGGCTCGGCCTTCCTGACCTCGTGCCCCATCCTGCCGATCCGCGCCGGCGAGATGCAGTGCCGCGGTCTGGGCATCGGCCTGCGCGCCTACGGTGACGACGGCCAGCCGCGCATCGGCGAGGTGGGCGAGCTGGTCTGCGAGACCCCGCTGCCGTCGATGCCGCTGTTCTTCTGGAACGACCCTGGCGGCAGGCGCTACTTCGAGAGCTACTTCGAGACCTTCCCCGGCCCGCCCAACGTCTGGCGCCACGGCGACTGGCTGCGGCTGATCGCCCGCCCGGAGTCGGTGACCGGCATCGTCTACGGTCGCTCGGACTCGACGATCAACCGGCACGGCATCCGCATGGGCACGAGCGAGCTCTATCGCGTGGTCGAGGACTTCGACGCGGTGCTCGACTCGCTGGTGATCGACCTCGAGTACCTCGGGCGCGAGTCGTGGATGGCGCTTTTCGTGGTGCTGCGCGAGCCGGCGGCCGAGGTGCCCGCCGCGCTGAAGGCCGAACTGCTTGCGGCGATCCGCACCCGCCTGTCGGCGCGGCACGCGCCGAACGAGGTTTTCGCGATCCCCGAGGTGCCGCGCACGATCTCGGGCAAGAAGATGGAGGTTCCCGTGAAGCGCATCCTGCTCGGACACCCGGCGGCGAAGGTTGCCAACCGCGACTCGATGGCCAACCCCGGCAGCATCGACTGGTTCGTTGCGTTCGCAACCGCGCGAAGTACCGCGGCGGGCCCGGCGGCCGCCACGGCCGGGGCCGCCGCCGCCCCCGGGGCCGCATCATGAGCGCGGTGCTGCCGGATGCGCGCGCCGTGCCGGCGCAACCCGTCGCCGCGGCGGCTCGTCCCGCCGACCCGCTGCAGGCGGCGCTCGATGCCGCGATCGCCCGCTACCGCGCGGCCAACCCGACCAGCGAGCGGCTGCAGGCCGAGGCGGCGCAGGTGATGCCCGGCGGCAACACCCGAAGCGTGCTCTTCTGGCCGCCGTTTCCCCTCTACATGGCCGGCGGCGAGGGCTGCCGGCTGCGCGATGTCGACGGCCATGTCTATCTCGATGCGCTCGGCGAGTTCACCGCCGGCATCTACGGCCACTCCGACCCGCGCATTCGCGAGGCGCTCGAGCGCGCGCTGCGCGATGGGCTGAACCTGTCCTCGCACACCGCCGGTGAGGCGGCGCTCGCCCGCGAGATCCGCGCGCGCTTTCCGGCGATCGAACTGCTGCGCTTCACCAACTCCGGCACCGAGGCCAACCTGATGGCGCTGTCGGCCGCGGTCGCGCACACCGGCCGGCGCAAGGTGCTGGTCTTCGTGGGTGGCTACCACGGCGGGGTGCTGTCCTTCGGCAGCGGCAACGCGCCGGTCAACGTGCCGCACGAGTTCCTGCTCGCACGCTACAACGATCTCGCCGGCGCGCGTGCGCTCGCGCTGGCCCACCGCGACGATATCGCCGCGATCCTGGTCGAGCCGATGCTCGGTTCGGCCGGATGCATCCCTGGCACGCCCGCCTTCCTGCAGGGACTGCGCGCGCTCGCCGATGAATGCGGCGCGTTGCTGGTCTTCGACGAGGTCATGACCTCGCGGCTGTCCTTCGGCGGTCGTCAGGCCCTGCTGGGCATCCAGCCCGACCTCGTCACCATGGGCAAGTACTTCGGCGGCGGGATGTCGATCGGGGTGTTCGGCGGCCGCGCCGAGGTGATCGCCCGCTTCGACCCGCGCCGGCCCGACGCGCTCGGCCACGCCGGCACCTTCAACAACAACGTGCTGACGATGGCCGCGGGCCTTGCCGGCCTGCAGCAGGTGCTCACCCGCGAGGCGCTCGATGCGCTGAACGCTCGCGGCGACGCGCTGCGCGGGCGCCTGAACGCGATGTTCGCGGCCGAGGGCGTGGGGCTGCAGGTCGAGGGACTGGGCTCGCTGATGTGCCTGCACGCCACCGACCGGCCGCTCGCCTCGATGGCCGACCTTGCCGGCCTCGATCCGCGCATCAAGGAGCTGCTGTTCTTCGACCTGCTCGAGCAGGGCATCTGGATGGCGCGTCGCGGCTTTTGCGCCCTGTCGCTACCCTTCGGCCAGGCCGAGTGCGACCGGACGGTCGAGGCCTTCACGACGGTGGTGCGGGCGCGGCGCGCGCTGCTGCCGGGGCGGGGCGCGTAGCCGGCGGCATCGCCGCGCCTGGCGCGTGGTCTGCGGCCTGCCGGGCGCGGGCTGCGGCCTCGCCGGGGGCGATGTCTGTCGTTTCTCAGCCTGGCCGCGCGGATCGCAGCGCCACGCGCTCGGCCCGGACACGTTCGCCGAACACGCCTTCGAGACTCGCGGCGTCGACCACGTCGACCCGGAATGGCAGGTCGCTCGCCTCGAATCGGTCGCGCAGATCGGCGCGCTGGGCCCAGGTCAGCGGTCCCTTTCCCTCGACCAGCAGATCGAGGTCCGACCAGGGGCGCGGGGACCCGGCCGCCCGGGAACCGAAGATCCAGACCGAGGCGCCCGGCAAGACCGCGTCGACGACACCGCGCACGATGGCCAGCTCGATCGGGCTGAGCCGCACGAGGCACGCCCCCGGGGGCGGCGCATCAGCCGCCTCGCGTGCCGCCATCCGGTCATCGCCCAACGGAAGCCTCCAGGCCATCCAGCAGCATCCGCGCCTCGCGGGCGAAGGCGGCCGCTTCACTGGCGACCGACTGCGCGGTCTTCTCGTCGTAGGCGTGCGAAGTCGCGTTGCGCATCTCGCGCCATTGCCGCCAGCGCAGCGGATCGACGGGGAATCCGGCATCCGCACCGGCACGCAACAGATCGTTGAATCCAAGATCGGTGACGCGCTCGGCCGATTGCGCGCGCTCGACGAGCACGCGGCGCAGCGATCGCACCGACAGCTCGTAGCTGTACTCGAAAGACTGGATCACCGCCGAGCGAAGATGGGGCTTCAGCGCAGACCCGGCAGCCTGCTGGTGCCAGAAGAGGATGGCTTCGTCGAGCATGGCGAGCGCGCGACGAAGCGGGGCGAGATCGATCGGGGGCTGGGTCATGCTCGGAGCGATCGGCGTGGCGGGGATCGATGGTGGGCTGCGCGCTGCCGGAGCGTCAAGGCCGGCGTCGCCCGTACAATCCGGCGCGATCCCCGGTCTTTCCCCAACAGGAGTTTTCCATGATACGCAGAGCAGCGATCGTCGCGCCGGTGCGCACCGGCATCGGCGCCTTCGGCGGCGGGCTTCGCGACGCGTCGGTCGAGCATCTGGGCGCCACGGTGGCACGCGCGGTGGTCGAGCGCAGCGGCGTCGACCCGGCGCTGATCGAGGACATGGTCTTCGCGCAGTCCTACGCCAACAGCGAGACGCCCTGCGTGGGCCGCTGGATCGCGCTGCAGGCGGGCTTCCCGATCGAGGTGCCGGGCATGCAGCTCGACCGGCGCTGCGGCGGCGGCCTGCAGGCGATCGCCACCGCGGCGATGATGATCCAGAGCGGCGCGGCCGATGTCGTGATGGCCGGCGGCGTCGAGAGCATGAGCAACATCGAGTACTACACCACCAGCATGCGCTGGGGCTCGCGCTCGGGCTCGGTGCAGCTCTACGACCGGCTCGATCGCGGCCGCGAGCGCTCGCAGCCCGAGCATCGCTTCGGGCGCATCTCGGGGATGATCGAGACCGCCGAGAATCTCGCGAAGCAGTACGTGATCCCGCGCGACGAGGCCGATGCCTTCTCGGCGCGCAGCCATCAGCGGGCCGCGGCCGCTTGGGCCGAGGGGCGCTTCGCCGACGAGGTGGTGCCGGTGATGGTGCCGCAGCGCAAGGGCGATCCGGTGGCCTTCGCGCGCGACGAGGGCATCCGCGCCGACACCACCGCCGAGTCGCTCGGCAGGCTGCGCGCGGTGATGAAGGACGGCACCGTGACCGCCGGCAACGCCAGCCAGCAGAACGACGCCGCGGCCGCCTGCCTGGTCGTGGCCGAGGACCGCCTCGAGGCGCTGGGCCTCAAGCCCATGGCCTTCCTCACGGGCTGGGCCGCGGCCGGCTGCGAGCCGGGCTGCATGGGCATCGGGCCGGTGCCGGCAGTACGCAAGCTCTTCGGCAAGACCGGGCTGTCCTTCGACGACATGGGCCTGATCGAGCTCAACGAGGCCTTCGCGGCGCAGGTGCTGGCGGTGCTCAAGGGCTGGGGCTGGAACGACCCCGACCGGCTCAACGTCAACGGCTCGGGGATCTCGCTGGGGCACCCGATCGCCGCCACCGGCGCGCGCATCATGACCTCGCTGCTGCACGAGATGCAGCGCCGGCAGGTGCGCTACGGCCTGGAGACGATGTGCGTGGGCGGCGGCCAGGGCGTCGCCGCGATCTTCGAGCGGGCCTGATTTCGACGCGGGCGCTCGCTGCCGCGCGGGCGCCCCGCCGCGGGCGCCTGGATCGCCCGTCGCGCGGCTTTC
>JBIIHU010000398.1:0-2720 GCA_044235405.1 Burkholderiaceae bacterium | reverse complement strand
GATGTTCGCCACAGGGCCGGTGCGCGGCGGCGACGCCCAGCCGCTGTTCCGGCAGCTGGCCGCGGCCACGGGCAAGCAGCCGAGCTGGAACTTCAACAAGTACCTGGTCGGCCGCGACGGCGTTCCGATCGCGCACTTCGGCAGCGGCGTGGCGCCGACCAGCGGCACGCTGACCGCGGCCGTCGAGCAGGCCCTGGCGGTACCCGCGCCCGGCGCCCCGCGGTAGCGGCGCGCCGATGAGCGCACCGATGAACGCGACGGCATCTTCGAGCGGGGTGGCTACGGCGTTGTGATTGAAGCTACGCCGAAAGCGGCTGGCTCGTGCGTCTGGCCCAGGGCGTGTACGCCTTCCCGACGGACGATTTCGGGGTGTACAGCGCCTTGATGTTCCTGCAACAGCGCGTGCCCGGGCTGCATAGCTGTCAAGGGTCTCCCAGTTTTCCCCTCTCCCGGATCTCGCTCAGCGGGTGGCGGTGGGCAGGCACGAAGTCCTCAAGCTTGCGCATCGTGAACAAGCTCTCGGTGAAGGTATCGGCGCCGCGCATGCAGATCACTCAGGTCGGGAAGATCGGATCATCCTGCCTTCGGCTTCTCGAGGTGCGCCATCGGCCGTTTTTCAGCAGCCTGCTATGCTGTTTGCGGTTTGCGATCACATACTGGTGTAGTGATCGTGCGCCTTCTCGGCAGCACGACAGCCGACATGAGGAGTTTGCGATGGCACAGATTCATCCCGGCCGCTTCACGGCAAGCCTCGGTGACCGCGAGGACGTCGTGGTGTTCATCATCGGCATGCGGATCAACCGGCTGTGGCAGATGTGGCGATGGCTGCCGGTGTTTCTGGCAATGCCGAAGATGGTGGAGGAACTGTGCGCGGATCCCTCGCGGGGCCTGCTCGCCCGGCCCAGCACCTACATGTCAGGCCGTGTATTCCTGCTGGTGCAGTACTGGCGGTCGTTCGAAGACCTCGAGCGGTTTGCCCGCGTGCCGCAGGGCAGTCACCTGACGGCGTGGCGCGAGTTCAACCGGAAGATCCGCGACAACGGATCGGTCGGCATCTTCCACGAAACCTACCGCGTGCCCGCGCAGTCCATCGAAACGGTGTACGGCAACATGCCAGTCTTCGGGCTGGCGGCTGCGACCGCGCATGAGCCGCTTCGCCCGGGGCGTCACACCGCCGCCGCCCGCATGGGCGTGCGCGCCGATGGCGACTCGCCAGTAGAGCCATATTGAGCGCACTCGGCGTCGGCCGGACATCGGCAAGAAGTTCAAACCGGCCGATGGTTCGTGCCCGCAAACGGGGCAGGCATTCACTGCACTGACCCGCGCGCCATGCTGGAGCCGCCGTACGACGTCGGCACCCGCGAGAGCCTCGAGGAGGCTCGAAATCTGTTCGACGGGGTGCGTTCGCCTCGCAAGGAACGGATGGGCCAGTTGCTGGCCAGTTGCACCAGCGTGAAGACCGTGCGGCTTTTCCTGACGTGGGCACGCGAGAGCGGCATGCTGGACGTGGACGATCTGCGGGCTCGCTACCCGCTGCGCACAGGCAGCGACAAGCGCTGGATGAGCCGGATGCCCGACGGCACCTTGTTGACGCTCAAGCCCCATGGATAAGGGTTACGCGGACATCGACGTCGTGTTCCTGCCGAGGCAGCTGCCGCGGGACGAAGCCGTGACCGTAATCGACGCTGAGCTTGCCGCCATCGGGCAACGTGTCGCGTCTTTGGCTCTGCGGGCTCGGCGCTTCCGCGGCGCAGACGTCGGCGACCGGGCGCTGTTCGCTCTCAGCCCGGACCCGTCTCCGCGATGAGCACCTCCGCCGGAATCCCAAGGCCGCGATGCAGCCGGCGGATCATGGCCAGCGTCAGCGGGCGCTTGCGGTTGAGGACCTCGTAGACGCGGTTGCTGCGTCCGATGATGGGCTCCAGATCCTTCACGGTCAGGCCGCCCTGTTCCATGCGGAACTTGATCGCCTCAACCGGGTCTGGCGCGCCGATGGGAAAGTGGCGAGCCTCGTAGGCCTGCACCAACGTGGTCAGGATGTCCAGACGATCACCCTCGGGCGTTCCCGGGTCCGGATCTGACGCCATCAAGGTCGAGATCTGCCGCAGCGCCGCCTTGTAGTCGACTTCGGTACGGATGGGTTGGATGTCCATGGTGGGTTCCTTGCAGCGGCTCTCGGGACTGATCAATCCGGCTCGACGGTGTCGGCATCCACGGCGTCGTACTCCACGTGGGTGCCGATGAACTTCACGTAGACGATCTGCAGCCTGTACGCGATGGCCACGATCAGCCTGTACTCATTGCCCTTGATGTTGAAAACCACGCGGCGGTTCTTCAGGACGCTGGCGCTGCGGTAGTGGGCCTTGATGTCCGACGGCTGCGTCCAGCTGGCCTTCGTCGCCTCCTCGAACCAGGCCTTCAGCGGTTGCTCGGCATCAGGGTGCCGCTGCCAGAAGACCCGGAGCGTTGCGACGGCGATGACTCTCATGGCCGAATTATAGTCCCAAACCGGGACTATCACGAGGAATGCCATTGCTGTATCCATCGAACTTCTTGCCCAGCAGGACCTGCAGTTGCCTGCCCACGACCGAGCGTGACGTCGAGCTCTGCGATGAATCGGGCTAGCGGGCCTTGCGTGATGGACTGGGCTGAAAGCGCGGGCATCAGGATCGAGTTCATCCAGCCGGGCCGACCGCAGCAGAACGCCTACATCGAGCGGT
>JBIIHU010000014.1:0-28727 GCA_044235405.1 Burkholderiaceae bacterium | reverse complement strand
GCGCATCGACGAGATCGATCTGCCGCGCGGCGCCACGATCGGCGCGATCGTCCGAGCCGGCGCGGAGGGCTCCAGCGAGGTGATCATGGCGCACCACGATACGGTGGTCCGCTCAGGGGACCACGTGATCGTCTTCGTGAGCAACCGACGCATGATCCCGCGGGTAGAGAAGCTGTTCCAGGTCTCGGCGCGTTTCTTCTGACGAGGGCTGCGATGACCGAGCACGCGCCCGATCACGGCCAGGGCCATGCGCCGGCGGCCCTGCCCGGCGCACCCGATCCGGCCCGCCGCGACTTCGTCGCGCGCGCGCGCGCCCTGGCTGCCGGTGGCGCGGCCACGCTCGGCTTTCCGATGCTCGCGACCGCGCAACCGATCGCGCTGCGCTTCCAGAGCACCTGGCCTCAACGCGACATCTTCCACGAGTACGCGAACGATTTCGCCACCCGCGTCAACAACATGGCTGGCGGCAAGGTGCGCATCGAGGTGCTGCCGGCCGGCTCGGTCGTCAAGGCCTTCGACCTGCTCGATGCCGTGAGCCGGGGCGTGCTCGACGGCGGGCACGGCGTGCTTTCCTACTGGTACGGCAAGAACTCGGCGATGGCGCTGTGGGGGTCGGGTCCGGCCTTCGGCATGGACTCGAACATGCTGCTCGCCTGGCATCACCGGGGTGGGGGCAGGCAGCTGCTCGAGGAGATCTACCGCAAGCTGAATCTCGATGTGGTGTCCTTCGTGTACGGACCGATGCCGGCGCAGCCGCTGGGCTGGTTCCGCCGCCCGATCAACCGCCCCGAGGACCTGCGCGGGCTGCGCTACCGAACGGTGGGCCTGTCGATCGACATCTTCACGAAGATGGGCGCCGCGGTGAATGCGCTGCCGAGTGCCGAGATCGTTCCGGCGATGGACCGCGGGCTGCTCGATGCCGCCGAGTTCAACAATGCCACCTCCGACCGCATCCTGGGATTTCCCGATGTGGCGAAGGTCTGCATGCTGCGCAGCTTTCACCAGAGCGCCGAGAACTTCGAGATCCTGTTCAATCGGCGCCGCCACGCGGCGCTGCCTGCCGAGGTGCGCTCGATCATCGAGCATGCGGTCGAGGCCTCGTCGGCCGAGATGTCGTGGAAGGCCATCGACCGCTACTCTCGCGACCATGCCGAGATGCGCGAGCGCCAGGGCGTGCGTTTCCTGCCGACGCCGGAGCCGGTGCTGCGCGCGCAGCTTCGCGCCTGGGACGAGGTTGCCGCCGCCAAGGCCGCCGCGAACCCGATGTTCCGGCGGGTGCTCGAGTCGCAGCGCGCCTTCGCGCGCCGCGCGGTGCGCTGGCAGACCGACATCGACACCGATCATCGGATGGCCTGGCAGCACTTCTTCGGCAACGAACGCGGCTGATCGTCGCGGCTGCGCATCCGGTCCGTCACCATGTCCGCCCTGCTGAACATCGCGCACGTGCTGGGCGGTCTGCTGGCGATCTTCTCGTCAGCCTACCTGCTGCCGCTGGTGTGGGCGATCGTGGTCGACGACGGCACGCAGCGCAGCTTCGCGCTGTCGGGTGCCGCCACGCTGGTGGCTGGAGCGCTGCTCTTCCTGGTGGGCCGACGCCACCGGCGCGAGCTGCTGCCGCGCGATGGCGTGCTCGCGGTCACCCTGGGCTGGCTGCTGATGGCGCTGGCCGCCACCGGGCCGCTGCTGCTCGAGATCCCGGGCCTCAGCTTCACCGACGCGCTCTTCGAGACGATGTCGGGGCTGACCACCACCGGTGCGAGCGTGCTGAGCGGCCTCGAGAACCTGCCGCCCTCGATCAACCTCTGGCGCCACGCGCTGAACTGGTTCGGCGGCATGGGCCTGATCGTGCTGGCGGTGGCGATCCTGCCGATGCTCGGGGTGGGCGGCATGCAGCTCTTCAAGGCCGAAACACCAGGGCCGATCAAGGAGTCCAAGCTCACCCCGCGAATCACCCAGACCGCCAAGTACCTCTGGCTGATCTACGCGGTGCTCACCGGGCTGTGCATCGCCGCGCTGCGGCTTGCCGGCCTCGACTGGCTCGATGCGGTCTGCCACGCCTTCTCGGCGGTGGCCCTCGGTGGCTTCTCCACCCGCGATGCCAGCGTTTCGGCCTTCGATTCGCCGGTGGTCGAGTCGGTGCTTGCGGTGTTCATGGTGATCTCGGTGCTGAACTTCAGCACCCACTTCGTGGCGCTGCGCCAGCGCTCGCTGCGTGTCTACGTGCGCGACTCCGAGGTCTTCGCGGTCTGGGGCCTGATGCTCTTCAGCGTGCTGCTGCTCACGGGTTTCCTCGCGTGGCGAGGTTCCTACGACTCCCTCGGCGAATCCTTCCGGCACGCGGCCTTCAACGTGATCTCGCTGGCCACCTCCACCGGCTACATGGGCGAGGACTACGACCGCTGGCCTGTGTTCGCCGCGAGCTGGCTTCTGCTGCTGGGCATCGTCGGCTCGTCCTCCGGCTCCACCGGCGGTGGCATCAAGATGATCCGCATGATGATCCTGCTGCGGCATGCCGGCAACGAGCTCGTTAGGCTGATGCATCCGCGGGCGGTCACGCCGCTGCGCCTGTCCGGGCAGATCGTCGATGCACGGGTGGTGGGCGCTGTGATGGGCTTCATGCTGCTGTGGGGCCTGTCGCTGGTGGTGGTTTCGATGCTGCTGATGGCCACCGGGCTCGACGCGATGACCGCGATCTCGGCGGCGATCGCCTGCCTGAACAACATCGGCCCCGGGCTGTCGATGGTCGGCCCCGCCCAGAACTACGCGCCGCTCACCGACTTCCAGACCTGGCTGTGCAGCTTCGCGATGCTGGCCGGCCGGCTCGAGCTGCTCACGGTCTTCGTGCTCTTCACCCCGGCCTTCTGGCGCAAGTGATGTTCGCGGCGGCGAGCCCGCAGGTCCGTGTGCCGGTCACGCTGCTCGCCGGGCCGATGGCGGGAGCGGCGCTCGCGCGCTGGGTGCGCGAGCGCGCCCCGGGGGAGCGCTGGGCGGTGGTCCACGATGCCGGGGCGCCACCGCCGAGTGCCGACTCACCCGATCTCGGAGTGGCGGGCTTTGCCGGCGGTTGTCCCTGCTGCGTGGGCTCGAGCGCCTTTCCGCTCTTTCTCGGCCGGCTGTTACGCCGCGGGCCGTGGCAACGGCTTGTCGTGGCGATGCCCTCCGGTGTCGAGACCGCGGCCGCAGTCGATGCGCTACTGCGCGGCCCGCTGGCGGCGGCGATCGGACGGGTGGAGGTGGCCGAGCCCGCCGATGCCGGGCGGTCGTGGGCGCAGCAGCGCGCGCATCTCGATCGGGTCCACGATCCGCGCCGCTGGCGCTGGCCCGCCCCGCCAGGGCCACGCGCGGCCTGGGTGTGGGACCAGCACGCGCGCTTCGACCGACGAGACGCGCAGGCGACGCTGGCGGCGGTGTCGAGCGCCCCCGGCGTGGCGATGCTGCGGGCGGTGCTGCGCACCGAGCGCGAGTGGTACGCCTTCGAGGCGGGCGCACAACCGGCCTGGCAACCCGAGCCTTCCCGGCACGAGTCGCGCATCGAATGCGTGCACGATGATCCGGCAGCCCTCGAGGCCCTGGCCGGGCGCTGGGCCGCGCTGCGGCAGGACGAGGGTGCCGCGCCGGTCGTGCGAATCGCGCGGTCCCGGAACCCCGGCGACCCTGCGCCGCTGCCCGGCTGCGAGGGCATCGGTTAGGCTCGACGGCGAATCCAATCGGGAGAGCCTGATGTTGAAGACCCGTTTCACCGAGATGTTCGGCATCGAGCATCCGATCGTGCAGGGCGGAATGCAGTGGGTGGGCCGCGCGGAGCTGGTGGCGGCGGTGGCCAACGCCGGTGCGCTCGGTTTCATTACCGCGCTCACTCAGCCGACCCCCGACGACCTGCGCCGGGAGATCGCGCGCTGCCGCGAGATGACCGACAAGCCCTTCGGCGTCAACCTCACGATCCTGCCCGCCCTGAAGCCGCCCCCGTATGCCGAGTACCGGCAGGCGATCGTCGAGTCGGGCGTGCGCATCGTCGAGACCGCCGGCAACAACCCGCAGGAACACATCGCCGAGCTCAAGAAGCACGGCGTGAAGGTGATCCACAAATGCACGTCGGTACGTCATGCGCTGAAGGCCGAGCGCATCGGCGCCGATGCGATTTCCATCGACGGCTTCGAGTGCGCCGGCCATCCCGGTGAGGACGATACCCCGGGCCTCGTCCTGATCCCCGCGGCCGCCGACCAGGTCAAGATCCCGATGATCGCCTCGGGCGGCTTCGGCGACGCGCGCGGGCTGGTCGCGGCGCTCGCGCTCGGGGCCGAGGGCATCAACATGGGCACGCGCTTCATGTGCACGGTCGAGAGCCCGATCCACCAGCGCATCAAGGAGCAGATCGTCGCCAACGACGAGCGCGCCACGGAACTGATCTTCCGCACGCTGCGCAACACCTCGCGCGTGGCGAGCAACGCGGTCAGCCGCGAAGTCGTCAGCATCGAGCGCAAGGGCGGCGCCACGATCGACGACCTGAAGCACCTGGTTGCGGGCCAGCGCGGTCGCGTGGTCTACGAGACCGGCGATCCCGAGTACGGCATCTGGTCGGCGGGCATGGTGCAGGGCCTGATCCACGACATCCCGACCTGCGCCGAGCTGGTCTCGCGCATCGTGCGCGAAGCCGAGGCGATCATCGCGCAGCGCCTGTCGCGGATGTCCGGGATGGTGGCGGCCTGACGGCACCGCCGCCTCGAACGCCTGCGCGCCAGCCGCCTTCGTCGGGACACTCCATGCCCTTTGCCGAACTCTCCGAGGTCCGGCTCGAGTACTTCGAGCACGGCAGCGGCCCCGAGGTCGTCGTGATGGTTCACGGCTTCCAGTCCTCCGGGCGCATCTGGCACGCCACGCAGCGCGCGCTGCCGGCGCATCGCTACCGCAGCATCGCCATCAACAACCGCGGCGCGGGCGACTCGGGCGCGCCGCCCGCCGAGTCTGATTTCACCGTCCAGAAGTTCGCCGCCGACCTGCACGAACTGGTCGAAGGGTTGGCGCTCCCGCGCTTCACGCTGGTGGGCCACTCGATGGGCGGCGCCACGGTCGCCCAGTACGCGGTCGAGCATCCCGATCGCATTGCCGGCCTGGTGCTGCTCGACCCGGCCAGTCCCAACGGTGGCCCGCTCGAGGGTTCGGCGCTCGAGCGCTTCCTTGACCAGCGTCTGGCTGCCCGTGATTCGCAGCTCGCGCGCAACCGCGAGGACGAGATCCTCGACGGCGCCGTCGGTGCGCACGACCCCGAGCAGATCCGACAGCTCCTTGCCGACATCCGCAACGCGCCGGCGCGCCGGCTGCGCGGCTCGTTGCGCTCGATGCTGCAGCTGCGCCTGGCCGAGCGGGTGCGCAGCCTGCCGATGCCGGTGCTGCTCGCCGCCGGCGATCGCGACGCGGTGATCCCGCTGCCCGACATGCTCGCGAGCTGGGCGATGTACCCACCCGGCAGCGGCCTGCATGTGTGGCACGGGGTGGGCCACTCGCCCAACCTCGACTGCCCGCGCGAGCTCGCGGCGCTGCTCGAGCGCTTCATCGAGGGCCCGGTGAGCGCCGCGCGGGGGAAAGCCGCGGCCGCGCCGACCCGATCCGGGAGCGTGGCCTCCGGGGGGACCGCCTGATGAACGCACCTCGTCGCATCGACGAGGCCGCCGCGCGCGAGGCCTTCGAGCTCGCGCTCGCCGGCCACGAGCAGGCCTTCGGCCGCTTCTTCCTGGCGAAGCTGTTCGGCATGGAGATCAGCTTCCCCGACGATACCTGTCGGGTGGCGCTGACGCCGCGCGACTTCATGTTCAACCCGCAGGGCTGGCTGCACGGCGGGGTGGTGGCCACCGTGATGGACATCTCGATGGGCCATCTGCTCGCCCACACCGTGGGCCCGGGCACCACCCTCGAGATGAAGACGCAGTATCTGAAGGCGGTGGGCACCGAGCCGCTGGTGTGTACCGGCCGCTACCTGCGGCGCGGCCGCGGGATCTGCTACCTCGCGTCGGAGCTGGTCGACGCGAAGGGCGAGGTCGCCGCCTTCGCCACCTCGACCTGGAAGGTGCTCAAGCCGGCGGCCTGACCGGTGATTCGCCCGGCGCCGCGGGTGCCGACGATGCCGGTGATGCCGTGACCGCGGGCATGGCGCGGAAGCGGAAGTTGCAGCGCCCGTCGCCGCCGGCGATCGTGGTGCTGCGTTTCAGGTCGATGCCGCGCAGCGCGTAATACTCGCCATCGAGCGCGCACAGGTGCGGCAGCAGGTCCTCGTCGCCGTTGCGCCGGCACAGCTTGCAGAAGCCGCACTCGGTGTAGTCGATGCCGAAGCCGAAGGGCTCGCCCTCGGGCGTGTGTCCGGCCTCGACGAAGCGATACACGAAGTCGTGCGGGTCGGCGCGCTCCTGGCTCGCCTTTGCCTGCTCGCGCAGGAAGGCCTGGTTCTCGGCCGACAGGAAACGCTCGCCCAGCGCCCGGCGCTCGACCTCGGGCAGGCTGGCCAGGCGCGCGACGAAGGTCTTGCGGATCAGCGTGGCGATCACCGGCACCGCGACCGAGCGGGCGCGAAGCACGCGGCCCAGCGCCAGCACGCCCGCGCCCTGCTCGAAGAAGGGCGTCATGCGGCCGTCGGCGCCGCCCACGTAGGGCAGGGTGGGGAACACCTGCTCGAAGGCCTCGAGCAGCGCCGGTTCGAGCGCCTCGAGGGGCTGATCGGGCAGCAGCGCATCGAAGTGCGGCCGCGCAAGCCGCAGGCTCTCGCGAAACTCGCGAAGGATGCGCGCCTTGTGCTCGCGGTAGTAGGGATGCAGGCCGTCGTCGTGCATGGCGTCTCCTTCGGCGGCCACGGCCGCGCCTAAAGCTGTTCCCAGGGAAGGCCGTCGAAGCGCCAGCCACTGACTTCGCCACGGTGGTGACGATCGTTCAGCGGTCCCTCGAAGCCGTGCAGCACGTTGATCACCCGGGTGAAGCCCGCGGCCTCCAGCGCTTGACCGGCATGCACCGAGCGGTTGCCGCTGCGGCAGATGATTACCACCGGTCGGTCGATCGACTGGCCGACGAGCTTGCGCACCTCGCTGACGAAGTGCGGGTTCACATCCCAGTCGGGCGCTTCGGCCCATGCCACGTGCACGGCGCCGGCGGGATGACCGACGAACAGGTATTCGGCTTCGCTGCGGCAGTCGACGAAGACCGCATCGGGCTGACTCGTGAGCAGCTCGAAGGCTTCGCGGGGGGTGAGATCGATCATCGGGGCGAGTGCTCCATCGGGCTCAGGCGGGGCGCCCGTCGAGGAAGGGCACGACCGCCTCGAGCCAGCGGCGCGGCCGCTCCGAGTGGCCGAAGTGCGCGGTGGGCAGTTCGAGGTAGCGGGCGCCCGGGATCGCCTCGGCGATCTCGCGGCCGCGTACCGCGGGGGTCGAGGGATCGTGGGTTCCGGCGATGACCAGCGTGGGCGTGGCGATGCGCGCGAGCCCGTCGACGATCGCCATGTCGCGGATGGCCGCGCAGCAGCCGGCGTAGCCGTCGGGGTCGATGCCCAGCAGCGTGCTGCGCACGGTCGCGGCGTGGATGGTTCGCCGCGCCAGGTAGCCGCCGGTGAAGAAGCGGCCGAGGATGGTGTCGACGATCGCGGGCATCCCCTGGCTGCGGATCAGGCGGATGCGCTCGTCGAAGGTGCTCGGGTCGACGCGCGCGGCGGTGTTCGACAGCACCAGCCGGTCGAGCCGCTGCGATGCGTTCTGCGCGAGCCACATGCCGATCATGCCGCCGATCGACAGGCCGGCGTAGTGGAAGCGTTGCCAGCCAGCGGCATCGGCGCACGCGAGCACGTCGCGACCGAGCTGCGCGAGCGCGTAGTCGCCGACGGGCACTTCCGAGGCGCCGTGGCCCCGCTTGTCGAGCCGCAGCACATGGAACTCGCGCTCGAGGCCCGCGAGCACCGGGTTCCACATCGCGTGGTCGGAGCCCAGCGAACTCACCATCACCAGCGGCGGCTTGTCAGGGCGTCCGTCGAGGCGCCAGTAGATGCGGGTGCCGTCGGAGGAACGGACGAAAGGCATGGGTCGGTCTCCAGGGCGCAGCCGGCGCCGGAGCCGTCAGTTTAGGTCATGCGCGCCGACGCGGTGGTTTGCGCTCAGCCGGTGTGATCCCGGATCAGGCGCAGCCGGGACCGCTCGGGCGCGCGGCGATCGAAGCCCGCGGCGATGGCCCGCTCCTGGGGCGCGAGGCCTTCGCGCACGATCGGCCCGATCTGCTCGATCGGCCCGGGCCGTCCGAACAGGTAGCCCTGCATCTCGTCGCAGCCGAACTCGCGCAGCATGCGCGCCTGCTCTTCGGTCTCGACACCCTCGGCGACCACCTTCAGGCCGAGGCTGTGCGCCAGCGCGATCGTGGCCTGCGCGATCGCGCGATCGTTTGCATCCTCGACCAGGTCGCGCACGAAGGAGCGGTCGATCTTCAGGTGATCGATCGGGAAGAGCTTGAGGTACGACAGCGATGAATAGCCGGTTCCGAAGTCGTCGATCGCCAGCATCAGGCCCATGCGTTTGAGGCCCGTGAGGGTCTGGATCGCCTCGCCGGGGTTCTCCATCGCCGCCGATTCGGTGATCTCGAGCTCGACGCAGCCTTCGGGAAGCCGATGACGGGTCAGGATCCGCTCGACGCTGTCGAGGAACTCGTGATTGCGCAGCTGCGCCGGCGAAAGGTTCATCGAGACCCGCGGTACCGGCCCGCCGTCGTCGATCCAGCGTCGCACCTGTCGGCAGACCTGGTCGAGCACCCACTCGCCGAGCGGCACGATCAGGCCGATTTCCTCCGCGATCGGGATGAAGCGATCCGGGCCGATCGGCCCCTCGCCGGGCAGGGTCCAGCGCAGCAGCGCCTCGACGCCGACCGGCCGGCCCTCGCGATCGACCTGCAGCTGGTAGTGCAGGTGGAAGGCGTCGTCGCGCAGCGCATCGCGCATCTTCTGCTCGAGGGCGATCCGGTCCATGGCCTGCCGGTTCATCTGGGGCAGGAAGTATCGGTAGGTATTCCGCCCGGCGGCCTTCGCGTGGTACATCGCGGCATCCGCATGCTTGAGCAGCGTGACCCCGTCCTCGCCGTCGTCCGGGAAGGTCGAGATCCCGATCGACGGGGTGGCCGCGAGGTCGTAGCGCTCGAGCCGGATCGGGTCGCGCAGCGCCGCCAGCACGCGCAGTGCCACGCCGGTTACCTCCTCCACCCGCTCCACGCCGGTGAGCAGCAGCACGAACTCGTCGCCACCGAGGCGAGCCAGCAGGTCGCCCACGCGGCAGACCGAACTCAGGCGTCGGCCGACCTCGATCAGAAGCTGGTCGCCGGTGCTGTGGCCCAGCGTGTCGTTGATCGACTTGAAGCGGTCGAGGTCGATGAACAGCACGGCGACGCGACGGCTCAGCCGGGCGGCCTCGCGCAACGACAGCTCGAGCCGTTCCTCGAAGACCGCGCGGTTCGGCAGATCGGTCAGCGCGTCGCGCTGCGCGAGCCGCAGCACCCGGGCCTCGGCTTCCTTGCGATCGGAGATGTCGCGCAAGGTTGCGAGCGTGGCCGGTCGACCCTCCGCGCGGATCGGGGCGGTCCGCAGCTCGGCGACGCGGCCGGCGCGGCGGCCCGCGCGAAGGCGGACCTCGCGAGCCCGATGATCGCGCACGGCCGTGCCGCGCGGGGCGGCCAGCGCAGCGCGCGGCGCGGCTGGCGAGGCTTCGACCTCGATGGCGTCGCTTTCGGCGATCCACGCCTCGAAGGCACTGCCGACCGCCTGGGCAGGCTCGCCGAGATCCAGCAGCGCGACCGCTGCCGCGTTCAGATCGGCGATGATGCCATCACGAATGACGAAGACCGCGTCCGGATAGAGGGAGAACAGATCCGTGTAGCTCTGCTCGCGCTCCCGCAGCGTGCGTTCGATTCGAGCGCGCTCGGCGACCTCGTCGCGCAAGCGCCGATTGGCCGCGTGCAGTTCGTCCGCGCGCTGCTCCTGTTCCTGCCACAACGCGATCATCCGCGCGCTCGAGCGGCCCACGAGTCCGCGCACCATCACGATCCCGCCAGCGAGGATCGCGACGACCCAGAGCCAGGCGGCCGGCTGCGCCAGCTGATCGACCGCATTGCTGCCATGACCGAGCCAGGCGAGCTGACAGGCCGTGAGCACCGTCAGCATCGCCACGCTCAGCGTGTTCTGCCAGCCGGGCGAGCGCCCCTGCAGCAGGAAGATCAGCACCGTCAGGCCGTAGACCCCGAGCTGGACCGCGTCGAAGGGCTCGGCGTCGAGCAGTCGTTGCAGGCTTGCGATCGAGAACAGCAGGGTCGCGAAGCCGAACAGGATCGCCGACGAGGACTGCAGCACGTCATGGCGGATCCTGGCGATCGCGAGCTGCTGTGCCGCGGCGATGGGCGGGGTATCGGGATGTTCCGGCATCCCTGTCTTGACGGCCGGGCCGCGCCACGCTGTAGGGCCGGTGCGGGGCGCGCCGCCAGTCGGCGCGCGCGAGCGAACGAGCGGTTCGGCCTGCGGCGCTCAGCCGCCGCGGGCGCAGCGAAAGCCGATGTAGACGACCGTGGTGCCGGCCGGCTTGCCCTGCAGGTGCTCGGCGCGCATCTGCGCGGCGCCGTACCACCAGGAGCCGCCGCGGGTACGCCGTTCGGCCTCGCCGCCGGCGCCGGCGGGCTCGTCCACCCACTCCCATGCGTTGGCGCCCATGTCGTGCAGGCCGTTGACGCCGGCCGCGGTGGCGCCCGCGCGGGCGTGGCCGTGGCCGCGCAGCAGCGTGGCGCCATGGCGCACCGCCCGAGCCTGGGCGCCGGGGCAATCGCCCAGGCACTGGGCGGAGGCGGGCGAGTCGCCGCTCGGGTAGGGGTAGCTGCGGCCGCGCTCGAAGGGCGGCGGTGGTGCGGCGCGGGTTTCGGTGTAGGCGGCGCGAACCCACTCGCGGTCGCTGGGCAGGCGCCCGCCCGCCCAGCGGCAGAAGGCCTGCGCCTCGTGGAAGTCGACGTGCACCGCGGGCTCGTCGTCGGCGCCGGGGCTGCCGTAGGGCGCGGCCCAGTGCCAGCCGGGCTTGCGCGTCCAGCCGGCCTCGTAGACCTCGCCGCCGCCTGCGCGCTCGGCGCGGGTGACGAGGCCGGTCGCCCGCACGAAGCGGCGGAACTGGCCGATGGTGGTTTCGGTGCGGGCGATCTGCCAGCCGTCGATGGCCTGCCAGTCGATGCCGGCCGGGTTGGCGGCCGGGTTGGCGGTGGGATTGGTGGCGCTTTGGGTGGCGGAGCTCGCGGGGCCCGTCCGCGGGCTCGCGGGTTCGCCGGCCGCGTGCGTGGTCGCGGCCCAGGCGGCTGTCAGCCCGACCGCGAGCACAAGGGTGATGCTGCGCGCTGTCGCGGCGGGCTTTGCTATCGTTGCGGGCATGAACATCGTGATCATCGGCGGCGGCATCGGCGGGCTCGCGCTCGCGCTGATGCTACAGGCGCGCGGCATCGTCGCGCGGGTTTACGAATCGGCCAGCGAGGTCAAGCCGCTGGGTGTGGGCATCAACGTGCAGCCCAGCGCGGTGGTCGAACTGGCCGCCCTCGGCCTGCTGCCTCGGCTCGACGCCACCGGCATCCGCACTCGCGAGGTCTGCTACTTCAACCGCCACGGGCAGAAGGTGTGGTCCGAGCCGCGCGGCATGAGCGCCGGCTACCGCGTGCCGCAGTTCTCCATCCACCGGGGCGAGCTGCAGATGCTGCTGATGCGCGCCGCCGTCGAGCGGCTGGGGCCGCAGGCCGTGCGCACCGGTTGCGAGGCGGTCTCGGTCGATCCCTCGACCGGTACGGTTCGGCTGCGCGAGCGTGCCACCGGACGCGAGTTCACCGAGCGGGCCGACGCCATCGTCTCGGCCGACGGCATCCATTCCGTGGTGCGCCGCCAGTTCTACCCCCACGAAGGCCCGCCGCAGTTCTCCGGCTGCGTGCTGTGGCGCGCCACCACCGTGGGCAAGCCCTTCCTCACCGGGGCGAGCATGGTGATGGCCGGCCACCGCGACCAGAAGCTGGTGACCTATCCGATCTCGCGCCAGCACGCCGACCGCGGCGAGTCGCTCATCAACTGGATCGCCGAGCTGCGCGTGCCTGGCGACCAGGCCCCGCCCAAGCAGGACTGGAACCGCGAGGTCGCCCTCGAGGTCTTTGCCTCGCGCTTCGACCGCTGGGTCTGGGACTGGCTCGATGTGCCGGCGCTGTTTCGCGGCGCGCAGACGATCTTCGAGTTCCCGATGGTCGATCGCGACCCGCTGCCGCGCTGGACCCATGACCGCATCACGCTGCTGGGCGACGCCGCCCATCCCATGTATCCGATCGGCTCGAACGGCGCCACGCAGTCCATCCTCGATGCCCGGGTGCTCTGCGAGCAGATCGCCGGCACCGACGTCGCCGGCCTGCCGGCGGCGCTGCAGCGTTACGAGGAGGATCGCCTGCCGAAGACGGCGCGCATCGTGATGGCCAACCGCGCGCAGGGCCCCGACTATGTGATGGATGTCTTCGAGGAGCGGGCTCCCGAGGGTTTCGAGCGCGTGGAGGACGTGGCCACGCACGAGGAGCTCGTGGAGATCGCCGCCGGCTACAAGAAGATCGTCGGGCTCGACATGGAGACCGTGAACGCGCGGGCGCAGGTCGTGCTGCCGCAGGGCGCGTGAGCGAGGCCGAGGTCCTGCGGCTGATGGCCACCTTCTTCCTCGGTGGCTTCTTCAGCATGATCACCATCATCAATCCGCCCTCGGCGCTGCCGGTCTTCACCGCGCTGTCGGCCGGCATGAGCCCCGACGCCCAGCGCCGCCTCGCGGCGCGTACCAGCGGCTACGCGCTGGCCATCCTGGTCGGAAGCCTGTTCGCGGGCGGGCTGGTGCTCAACCTGTTCGGCGTCTCGCTGCCGGCGATGCGGGTGGCGGGCGGCATCTGCGTGGTGCTGCTCGGCCACGGCATGCTCTTCGGCCACGGCCCGGGCTCGGCCAGCGCCGGCGCTGCGTACGCCAACCCGGCCTTCTTTCCGCTGGCGCTGCCCACCATCACCGGCCCGGGCACCATCGCGGTGGTGATCGGCATCTCGACCGAGATCCGCGAACAGAAGACGATCGTTGCCGAAGCGCTGGCCTACGGCGCCACGCTGGGCGCGATGCTGGCCACCGCGCTGATCATCTGGCTCGTGCTGCGCAGCGCGCAGGCGGTGTCGGCCCGCCTGGGCCCGGCCGGCATCGAGGTGCTCACGCGGCTGATGGGCTTTCTGCTGCTGTGCGTGGGCGTGCAGTTCATCGCCTCGGGCGTGAGGAGCTTCCTGGCGGGGGGGTGAGGGGGGAGAAGGGGTTGAGCAGCGTGTTCAGCGCAGCGCGAGGCGTCGACGACCCCGCGCCCGTCCCCGAGGTAGCCCCTGCAGGTTGCCTCGCGGCGCAGCCGCCAGCAACAGTGCCTTGAGGCCGGTTGCGAGCCCGGTTTTCTGCATCGGGCGCCGTTGAACATCGGAGGGGTTCATCGCTAGCATAATCAGTCAGAGTCCTCCACGAAGCAAGCAACCAACGTGATCGGGATGAAACACTCGCGAGGGTGTCTTGAGTTCGCCTACCGGTCGCCCATGCCCCCCTGCCCCTTCTGCACCCTCTCCCCCGCGCGCATCATCGCCGGCGACGCGCACGCGATCGCCCTGCGCGACGGCTACCCGGTGTCGCCGGGCCACACGCTGATCGTGCCGCGCCGGCATGTCGCCTCGCTGGCTCAGGCCAGGCCCGAGGAATGGCGCTCGCTGTGGGCGCTTCTCGAGCAGGCCCGCGAGGCCGTGGACCGCGAGTTCCGGCCAGATGGCTACAACATCGGCGTGAACGACGGCGTGGCCGCGGGCCAGACGGTGATGCACCTGCACGTGCACCTCATTCCGCGCTACACGGGTGACCGGCCCGACCCGCGCGGAGGGGTACGCTGGGTGTTGCCCGAGAAGGCCGACTACTGGAGCGGCGGGGCGCCGCCCGAGGGTTGAGGCGGGATACCCAGGCGTGAATCCGGTGCGGGCTCGGCGCCCCGCGCCGGTCGTGCGGGCTGCCGGCCGCCGCTCACAGCACCAGAAGATGCATCTCCGACGCCCCGCGCACGCTGGACAGAGCCACGCTGCGGTCGAAGGTGACCAGTCGGCCGCCGTGGTGCACGGCCAGCGCCAGCAGGTAGAGGTCGGTCACCTGCTGGTGACCCTGCACCCGGGAGAAATCCACCAGGCTGTCGTCGCGCAGCGAGACGTTGTCGGCCCAGAAGGTGTGGTCGAGGCTCTGGCAGGCCTCCTGGAGTCGCGCGCGCACGCGCTGCAGGGGTAGCCCGCCGCCGCGCCCGTAGCTGGGCATGCCCATGATCCGGATGACGGCATTCTCGACCAGCGGGCAGGTGGCAATGGTCAGGCCTGACGTCTCGATGAAGGCATTGGCGAGGTTCGAGAACTGATGGGCATCGTCGAGCACCGCCACCCACACGTTCACATCCAGCAGCGAGCGAGGCGGCAGCCATCGCCCGCGCGCAACCGGCTCGCGTGCGGCCCCGGACGCGCGGACGCCGGATCGGGCCGGCATTCAGCGACCCTCCTGATCCATGAGGGCGCGGATGTGGTCGGTCGTGATGATCTCGTCGCGCGCAGGAAGAAGCGCGAATCGCCCCCTGAGCGTCTGCCGGCTCGGCGCCGCGTCGGCCGGGGCGGGCGTGCTGGCACCCCGCCGGACGAGTTCCGAGACCGCTTCGCCGAGCGAGATTCGCTGCCGGCGCGCCAGGGTCTGCGCGGCGATCAACGCATCAGCGCGCTCGGCAGGCGTGCGGCCCCTCGCCCCTTGTCGCTCGCCGGCGGCTCAACCCCCCCGCCCCTTCAGCACCGGCAGCTCGACGAAGTCGCCCGCGCGCTTCTCGGCGTTCGCGCGGATCGCCTCCTGGATCTCCTGCTTCTGCAGCATGCTGGCATTCCAGATGCTGATGTAGTCCAGGCCGTCGGCGGTGCTGTGGTCGCGGGCGTAGTTGATCATGCGCTTGGTGCCGTAGACCGCCAGCGGCGCCTTCGAGGCGATCTCGCGGGCGATGGCCATCACCTCGGCGAGCATCGTGGCCTGATCGGGGAACACGCGGTTGACCAGGCCGCAGGCCTGCGCCTCGCACGCCGGCATGCGTCGTCCGGTGTAGGCGAGCTCGCGCACGATGCCCTCGGGGATGAGCTTCACCAGCCGCGGGAAGGTGCCGACGTCGGCCGTCATGCCGATGTTGATCTCGAACACCGTGATGAACGCGTCCTCGGTGGCATAGCGCATGTCGCAGGCGGTGATCAGGTCCACGCCGCCGCCGATGCACCCGCCCTGCACGGCGGCCAGCACCGGCAGCCGGCAGCGCTCGAGCACGTTGAAGCTGCGCTGCATGTGCAGCACGTGCTCGTAGAAGCGCGCGCCGTGCTGGATCTGCGCGGCGCGCGCGGCGTCGGGCCCTGGCGCGATGCTTGCGTCGGCAAACATCGAGGTATCCAGGCCCGACGAGAAATGCGGTCCTGTCGATGAGATCACGATGACGCGGGCGCGGGCGTTGTGGTCGATGTCCTCGACGATGGCCGGCAGCTCGTCCCAGAAGGCGCGGATCATGTTGTTGCGCTTCTCGGGCCGGTTCAGGCGGATGTGGGCGATGTGGTCGGCGATCGAGACATCGAAACATTGATAGCTCATGGCGGTTCCTCGGGGGTTCGGTGGGCGCCCGCGCGGGGCCCGTGAGATCGGACCTGGTGCGGGCGAGGCGACTCGGGCGGTGCGCTCAGCGCCCCTGGAAGACCGGGGCGCGCTTCTCGGCGAATGCCCGCATGCCTTCCTTGACGTCCTGGGTCTGCAGCAGCGGCAGCAGCTGCAGGTAGACATGGTGCACGTGCTCGGGGAAGGGCTCATTCAGGCCCATGCGCATCAGTCGCTTGGCGGCCTGCACGGCCAGCGGCGCGTTGCCGGCGATCTCGCGCGCGATCTCGCGCGCGCGGGCAAGCGCGGCGCCGTCATCGACCACCTCGTTGGCCAGGCCCCAGGCCAGGCTCTCGTCGGCGCTGAGCGTGCGGCCGGTGAAGATCAGCTGCGCGGCCTTCGCCCAGCCGATCATGCGCGGCAGGTACCAGGTGCTGCCCGACTCCGGCAGCACGCCGCGCTTGCAGAAGGCCGCGGCCATCTTGGCCGAGCGGGCCATGATGCGGATGTCGCAGCCGATGGCGAGGTCCATGCCGTAGCCGGCCGCCCCGCCGTTGACGGCGCACACCACCGGCTTTTCCATGGCCTGCAGCACCGTGGGCGGCGTGGTCTTCAGGTCGAGCGTGGTGCGCGGCGGCTCATCGGTGCGCAGCATGCCGCGGCCCTGAGCCTGCCCGATCACGTCGAGTCCGGCGCAGAAGGCGCGGCCCGCGCCGGTGAGGATTACGCAGCGCACCTCGGGGTCGTCGTCGGCCTGCAGCAGCCTTCGGCCGAGCTGCTCGAGCATGGCCCGCGAGATGGTGTTCATGCGCTGCGGCGCATTCAGGGTGATGGTGGCGATGTGATCGGCCACCTCGTAGAGCACTTCCTGGGGGGTATCGGCGGTGTCGGTCATCGGAGCCTGCCTCGTCGGATGGGGTGTGCTCCGATGGTACCCAAAGCCCGCGGCGAGCCCTTTCGCGAATCAGCGCTCCCACGGAGGTGTGGCCGCCGGCACGCCCGCAGGCAGCGCGGTTGAGCCAACCCGGAACACATGGCCTTCCGGATCCTCGAGCACCGCTTGCCACTGCCCGTAATAGGTCGGGTAGGGCGCCTTCAGGATGCGTCCACCGTGGTCGGTGGTGCGCGCGCAGGCCACATCCACCGCCTTGGGGCCGTCGAGCATGAAGGTCGGATAGGCGGTGACCGGTGTCGGTGTCTCCCCACGGGCAGCCCGGTCGGCAAGCCCGAGCAGCGCGTAGGCCGCGTGCGCGTTCAGGCCGATCTCGACCCTGTCGTCGCCCAGCGCCCGAAAGATCGGTGAGCGGCTTGCGACGATCTCGGGCAGACCGAGCACCGCGTGGTAGAAGGCGAGCTGCCGCTCCGGATCGCGGCAGAAGAGGTTGACCAGGAGCCGCATGCGCGCTGCTCAGGCCCGCGCCTTCGCGGCCAGCCCGTAGGTGAGCTCGTACATTTCCTGCAGATGCTCGCCGGCGGTGCACGGCGTGAAGCCGGGCTTGTGCCCCGCCGGCACGGTGCCGGGCAGCGCCTCAATGCGGGCGAGATAGTTCGGCGCGTAGAAAAAGGGGATCGAATAACGCGGCGAGCCGCCGGAGTGGCGATTGCGCACCCGATGCGGATTGGAGCGGTACAGGCCGTTGGTCCAGCGCGGCACCATGTCGCCGAGGTTGACCACGAAGGTGCCGGGTATCGGTGGCGCCTCCACCCATCGTCCGTCGGCCACCTGCACCTCGAGTCCGCCGTGATCGTCCTGCGCCAGCACGGTCACCGCGCCCCAGTCGGTATGAGCGCCGGCGCCAAAGGTGCGCTCGTCGGCGTCGGCCGGGTGCGGGGGGTATCGCACCATGCGCAGCGTGATCATCGGGTCGTGGCATTCCTCGTCGAAATGCGTCTCGGGCAGGTCGAGCGAAAGCGCCATCAGCTGCATGATCCGCAACGACAGCGCATTCATCCGGTCGATCCAGTCCTCGCAGCGCGGCTTCGCCTCGGGGATCTCCGCGGGCCACTGGCTCGGGCCGTAGCTGTGGTAGCCGGCGCGCACATGGGGGTGATCTGCCGGCCAGTCCATGCCGCAGTAGAAGCTCTCCTTGAGATCGGGCTTCATCGTGGCATCGAGGGTCTGCTCGCCGAGGTTTTCGAAGCCGCGCAGGACCGCCGAATGCTTCATCGACAAGGCCTCGCGGCGGGCAGCCGGCAGATCGAAGAGCCGGCGGGCCAGATCGAACTGCTCGCGCACATCGGCGGGTGCGATGCCATGACCGCGCACATAGAAGAAGCCGCAGTCCATCGCCGCCGCCCTCAGTTGAGCGGCCACCTCGCGACTGCGCGGTGCACCCGGTGCGAGCGCGCCTTCGAGATCGATGACGGGAATCATGGTGGTGATCGCCGCGACAGGGATGGGACCGGAGCGCCCGGCTCAGGCCCGCAGCCGACGCACCGACGCCCCGGCCAGGAAGCGGTCGGTGAAGAACTCGGCCACCGAAGGCGCGCTCTTCAGGTTGAAGGCCGATACCGTTTCGTCGATCGTGGCCTGCAGACGAGCCGTGGTGGCCGCACCCCAGCCGTTGGCCCGGGTGTCCGGCGTCTTCATCGTGCCATCCACGATCAGGCGCAGCCGCTCGAGCTCCAGCGGCTCGCTGGCCAGCGGCTCGCGCCACTTGATCGCTGCCGCACCGGCGCGCGGATCGGCGATGCAGTCGATCCAGCCCTGCGTGGAAGCCCGCACGAAGGCGGCCATCGCATCGGGCGCGCCGTTGAGGCTCTTCGGGTTGGCCACCAGCCCATTGCCATAGGACTTCAGACCGTGGTCCGAGTAACGGAACACCGTGAGCTGCTCGGGCTGCACGCCGCGGGCCTTGAGGTTGAGCAGCCCGGTGAAGAAGAAATAGGCCGCGCCGTCGAAGTCACCCTTCGCGAACAGCGTGTCGCCGACGTCGGGTGCAGCGTTTTCCCACTTCACCGAAGCCGGGTCGAAGCCCTGGGCCCTGGCGAACACCGGAAAGAGCTTGCGCGAGGCATTGAAGGGCTGGCCGAGCAGCACCCGACCGGCGAGGTCGGCTGGCTTCCTGATCGGGCCGTCGCGGCGCACCATCACCGAATTCGGGTTCAGGTCGTACTGGATGGCGACGGCGCGCAACCCGGCCTGCGGGTTGGCGAGGTTGAACTCGATCATCGTCGACAGGTCGGCGGAGGCGGCATCGTAGGCGCCGCCGGCCACCAGGCTGATCGCGGCGGCCGAGCCGTTGCCGGTATCGATGGTCACGTCGAGACCCGCTTCGCGGTAGTAACCGCGCTGCAGCGCCAGCAGGAAGCCCGCGCCCGACGCCTCGGTCTTCCAGCCGAGGTTGAAGCGAAACTTCTGCAGGCTTGCCTGCGCGCGAACGAAGGGCGCGGCGGTGATCAGGCCGGCGGCGGCGGTGGCGCGAAGCAGGGCACGGCGTTGCATGGGTGGACTCCCGGGACGAGGTTGCGACGCACGAGCCCGTGCAGCTTTCGTGCCATGCCCGGTTCGGGTTCCGCTCGCACCGGCGCGGTGCATGGCATGCGGGCATGCTTCCTGCTGGGGCGCACGCGAGAGTAGAAGCGTTCAGCCCGATGACCGCTCAGGCACCGGCGCCCGGAAATTGCTCTTGAACGAATCAGCCTTCTTCAGGAGTGTGGTCATGCCATCAGCAGACAATGTGTCGGTGGAGCTTGCACGCGAGTCGCGCATGGGTGCGTCGGTTGCGGCAGCAACGGTGATGCGCGAGGTGCGTCGCATCGATCTGACGGATTTCGAGGCGCGGCGCGAGGCGATTGCCGAGGAGCTGTGGGAGGCTGCCGTCGAGGTCGGCTTCTTCCAGGTGGTCAATCACGGTATCGAGCTTTCGCGGGTGCGCGAGGCCTTCGCGCTGACCGAGCGCTTTTTCGCGCTGCCCGACGCCACCAAGGCACGCTTGCCGCATCGCAAGGCCGACAACGTCGGCTGGGAGAGCCGGGCGCAGGTTCGCCCGTCCACCGGCACGCCCGACCAGAAGGAGAGCTTCCAGATCACGCGCCCGCGCATGGAGGGTCTGTGGCCGGGTGATGAGGATCTGCCCGATTTTCGTGCAACCATGCTCGATTTCGAGGCGCGGTGCTGGACGGTGGCGATGCGCGTGCTGTCGTGCTTCGCGCTGAAGCTCGGCTTCAGGCCCGACTTCTTCTCGGCTGCGCACGATCCCTCGCGCCCCGACTACCAGAGCACGCTGCGGCTGCTGCACTACTTCGCGATGAGCCCCGAGGAGGCCCGGGCTGCCGGCCTCTGGCGCGCCGGCGCGCACACCGACTTCGACTGCCTGACGCTGCTTTTCCAGCGTCCCGGTCAAGGAGGGCTCGAGCTTTGCCCCGGCAAGGACCTCGATGCCCCGGCCTGGACGCCGGTGCTGCCCGACGAGACGGCGATCACCTGCAACATCGGCGACATGCTGATGCGCTGGAGCGATGATCAGTTGCCCTCGAACTTCCACCGCGTGCGCAATCCGCAGCCGGGCGAGTACCTTGGCCCGCGCTACAGCATCGCCTTCTTTGCGCAGGCCAACCGCGAAGCGGTCATCGCGGGCCCCGGTGGCAAGTATCCACCGATCACCGCGGGCGACTATCTGCGCCAGCGGGTGGCGGCGAACTTCCAGCCCGCGGGCTGATCGACGCCCCGTCGACGCGAGGGCCATCGGGTCTTCGCGCGACGGGCTCGCCTACACTGCGTGCCGGGTGTCCACCGCGCGGTGCGGGGGCAGGCTTTCGCGCTGGTCGGGCCGCCACGCGGTCGGGTCACGCCATGTCCAGCCTTGCGCCGAGCACCGCCGAGCTGATCGCCGCCATCCTGTTCGCGATCGCGCTCCTGCACACCTTCTCCACGAAGTTCTTCGAGCGGCTCGCGCACGCCCAGCCGCGGCATGCGGGGCTGTGGCACCTGCTCGGCGAGGTCGAGATCGTCTTCGGCTTCTGGGCGATGGTGCTCGTGGTCTGTCTGTTCGCGATCGGCGGTGCGAAGGCCGGCATCGACTACGTCGAGTCGCGCAACTTCACGGAGCCGCTGTTCGTCTTCACGATCATGGTGGTGGCGGCCAGCCGTCCGATCCTCGAGCTCGCGGGCGAGCTCGTGCGGCTCGCGGCAAGGCTGCTGCCGGCGCCGCGCGGGATGGCCGTCTACTTCGTGGTGCTGGCCGGCGTGCCGCTGCTGGGCTCGTTCATCACCGAGCCGGCCGCGATGACGCTGGCCGCGCTGATGCTGCGCGACACGCTGTTCGCGCAGCAGGTGCCCAATCGGCTGCGCTATGCCACGCTCGGGGTGCTGTTCGTGAACGTCTCGATCGGCGGCACGCTCACGCACTTCGCGGCGCCGCCGGTGCTGATGGTCGCCGCCCCCTGGCAGTGGGATCTGGCCTTCATGCTGAGCACCTTCGGATGGAAGGCTGCCATCGCGGTTGCGATCAACGCGGGCGTGGCCACGCTGCTCTTCCGGCGCGAACTCGATCACATGGGGCCGGTCGTCGCCCGACGCCACCTGACCGTGCCGTGGACTGTGGTGGCGGTCAACCTCCTCTTTCTCATCGGGGTGGTGGTGTTCGCCCACCACCCGCCGGTGTTCCTCGGCCTGTTCCTGTTCTTCATCGGCGTGGCCACCGCCTACCGTCAGCACCAGGGGGCGCTGATCCTGCGCGAGGCGCTGCTCGTCGCCTTCTTTCTCGCGGGGCTGGTGGTGCTCGGCGGCATGCAGCGCTGGTGGCTGCAGCCGCTGCTGCTGGGCATGGACGCCGACACGGTCTTCGTGGGCGCCACGCTGCTTACCGCCATCACCGACAACGCGGCGCTCACCTACCTGGCCACGCTGGTCGACGGGCTGAGTCCGGAGTTCAAGGTCGCGCTGGTGGCCGGGGCGGTTACCGGCGGCGGGCTCACCGTGATCGCCAACGCCCCCAACCCGGCCGGCGTCGCGATCCTGCGCAGCCGCTTCCCGGGCGGGGCGGTCAACCCTGCCGGCCTGCTCGTCGCGGCGCTCGCCCCCACGATCGTGGCGGCGCTCGCCTTTCGGCTTCTCTAGCGTGCCTCGAGCGCGCCCCGGCGGATCTGGTCGCGCTCCATGCTCTCGAAGAGCGCCTTGAAGTTGCCCTCGCCGAAGCCCTCGCCGCGCTTGCGCTGGATGAACTCGAAGAAGACCGGGCCGAGCAGCGGTTCGCTGAAGATCTGCAGCAGCAGGCGCTGCTCGCCGGCGGTTGTGCTGCCGTCGAGCAGGATGCCGCGGGCGCGCAGCGCCTCGACCGGTTCGCCGTGACCGGGCAGGCGCTCATCGAGCATCTCGTAGTAGATGTCATTGGGCGCGCTCATCAGCGGCACGCCGGCCGTCCGCAGCGCGTCGACCGTCGCGATCAGGTCGTCGGTGAGCAGCGCGATGTGCTGGATGCCTTCGCCGTTGAAGCGCATCAGGAACTCCTCGATCTGCCCTGAACCGCCGCGGCCGGCCTCCTCGTTGAGCGGGATGCGGATCAGGCCGTCGGGCGCGGTCATCGCGCGGCTCGTCAGGCCGGTGTGCTCGCCACGGATGTCGAAGTGGCGGATCTCGTGGAAGTTGAAGAGCTTCTCGTAGAAGGCACCCCAGAAGGCCATGCGGCCGCGGTAGACGTTGTGGGTCAGATGGTCGATGAGGCGCAGCCCGTGGCCGCGCGGATGGCGATCGACCCCGGGCAGGAACGCGAAGTCGATGTCGTAGATGCTCGTGCCGTCGCCGAAGCGGTCGATCAGGTAGAGCGGCGCGCCGCCGATGCCCCGGATCGCCGGCAGCCTGAGTTCCATCGGGCCGGTCGGCACGTCGACCGGTTGCGCGCCGAGATCGAGCGCCCGCGCATAGGCGCGATGCGAGTCGCGCACCCGGAACGCCATCGCGCAGGCGCCCGGGCCGTGCTCGGCGGCAAAGTAGCCGGCGAGGCTCCTCGGCTCGCGGTTCACGATGAAGTTGATCGCGCCCTGGCGATAGAGATCGACATCCTTGCTGCGGTGGCGGGCGACGAGGCTGAAGCCGAGCTTCTCGAAAAGCGGCTCGAGCAGCCCGGGCTGCGGCGAGGCGAACTCGACGAACTCGAAGCCCATCAGTCCCATCGGGTTGTCGAAGCGATCGGTCATGAATGTCTCCGGGACAGATTCGAGGTTGCGCAGCGCAGCCGAAATCCTGCGCTGGATTTCGCGAAATGTGCGTGCTTTCCTGCGTGACTTTCCGGCTCTTCGCGAGATAGGATTGCGCGGAAGCGTTTTCAGAAGCAAACCTCTTGCAAGTCGAATCGATCGACCGGACGGATCTGCGCATTCTCGAGCACCTGCAGTCGAATGGACGCGCCAGCAACCTCGAGCTCGCCGAGGCGGCGCATCTTTCCCCGGCGCAGTGCAGCCGGCGTCACCGGCGGCTCGAGGAGCAGGGCTATGTGCGGCGCTACGAGGCGCGCCTGGACGCGGCGCGGCTCGGGCTGGGCGTGACCGCGTTCGTGCATGTCACCATGGAGCGCGGCCACATGAGGGATGTCGAGAAGTTCCGGGCCGCCATCGTCCGTACGCCCGAGGTGCTCGAGTGCCACGCCGTCACCGGCGATTTCGACTACGTGCTGAAGGTCGTCACGCCCGACCTGAAGGCGCTGTCGGCGTTCCTGCTCAGCAGCCTCGCGCGCCTGCCCGGCGTCAACGCGGTGCGCTCCAGCGTGAGCCTCGATGAGGTCAAGAGCACCCTCGCGCTGCCGCTGGCGGACTGACGAGCCATGATCTCCGCGCCTGCCGACCTGCTCCATGCCCTCTGGATGATCGGCGCCGGCATCACGATGCTGCTCGGGCTGATGGGCCTGGTGAGCCCGGTCGCGGTTGCGCGCCTGACCGGCCTGGGCCTGCCCGATGCACTGGCCCGATCCGAGGTTCGGGCCACCTATGGTGGTTTCTTCCTCGCCCTGGGCCTGGTCGCGCTCGCGAGCGACGAGCGCTGGGTCTATCTGACGCTGGGCCTGGGCTGGATCGGCGCGGCCGTCGGGCGCCTGGTGTCGGTGATCGCCGATGGCAGTCGCTCGCCGAAGAACCTCGCCGGCGTCGCCTTCGAGGCCGCGATCGGCGCGCTGCTGGTCATCGGCTGATCGCCCGACCGACGGGCCCGGCGCGCAAGAATCGGTTTGCGTGCGCGTTGCGAGCGGCGGCAGACTGAGCCCACCTCCTTCGCCGCCTTGTCCGATGCCAACCGCCGCCTCGATCACGACCCGCCCCGGCGACGAACCCATCCGTACCCGCCCCGACGACGAACACGGCCTTGCCCGCCATTACGAGATGGTTGCGCGCGCAATCATCTACCTGCGCGAGCACGCTGTGCGCCAGCCCGGCCTGGACGAGGTCGCGCGGGTCGTGGGCCTCAGCCCGTTCCACCTTCAGCGAGTCTTCGCGCAATGGGTGGGCATCTCGCCCAAGCGCTTCCTGCAGTTCCTGACCAAGGAATACGCGCTCGAGCAGCTTCGGCGTTCGACCGACGTGCTCGAGACTTCCGACCGGGCCGGGCTCGGCAGCGCGAGCCGCCTGCACGACCTGATGGTGAGCTGCGAGGCGATGACCCCCGGCGAGATCCGCCTGGCGGGTGCCGGGCTCGCCATCGGCCTGGGCCTGGGTCCCACGCCCCTGGGCCACGCGCTCGTGGCATGGACCGACCGCGGGCTGTGCGAGCTCGCCTTCGTCGAGGACGCCGGCTCGCCGATGCTCGCCGAACTGGCCGCTCGATGGCCGCGCGCGCGCATCACGCGCGACGATGCCGCGGCCGCCGGGCTGCTGGCCCGCGTCTTCGCCGAGCCCCCGGAGCGCGGCCGTCTGCACCTGATCCTGCGCGGCACCAACTTCCAGATCCGGGTGTGGGAGGCGCTGATGCGCACCGCGCCCGGCGATCGGCTGGCTTACGGGGAGCTCGCGCGGCGCATCGGCAGCCCCGGCGCGGCGCGCGCCGTCGGAAGCGCGCTGGCCGCCAATCGTCTTGCCTGGCTCATCCCCTGCCACCGCGTGATCCGCGAGAGCGGCGAGCCGGGGCGCTATCGCTGGGGTGAAGTGCGCAAGGAGGTAGCGCTCGGGTGGGAGGCGGCGCGGGCCGCGTCGGGCCCGCCGGGCTGATGCCGGGGTTGTCAGGCGCGCGCGGGGTCGTCGGGCGATCGCGGGGTCGTCAGGCGATCGCGGGGTCGTCAGGCAATCGCGCCGCCGCCGCGCGCCTCGTCGCCCCCGCCCGCCACGGTCGCGGCGATCGCCGCACGCACGCCGATGATCATCGTATCGAGCGCGAGGCTGGGCATCCCCTCCCAGGCGGCGGCCTGCGCGGGCAGCATCGGCAGGTGGATGAAGCCGCCGCGCACCCGCGGGTGGCGGGTGGCGATCAGGTGCGCCAGCGTGAAGAACAGGTGGTTGCAGACGAAGGTCCCGGCGGTCTGCGACACCGAGGCCGGCACGCCGGCGGCGCGGATGGCGGCCACGATGCGCTTGATCGGCAGGCTGCTGAAGTAGCCGGCGGGCGCTCCCGCAATGATCGGTCGGTCGATGGGGCGGTCGCCGGCATTGTCTGGGATGGGCGCGTCATCGACGTTGATCGCCACCCGCTCCACGCTGAGATCGCTGCGGCGGGCGGCCTGACCGAGCGCGATCACCGCGGCCGGCGCATCGGCCTTCAGCGCCTCCTCGAGCACCCGGCCGGCCTCGCCGAAGCGGCAGGGCAGCTGCAGCGCCGAGACCCGCGCATCGCCAATATGCTCGCCGTCGAGGGCGCGGGCCACTTCCCAGGACGGATTGATGCGCTCCCCGCCGAAAGGTTCGAAGCCGGTGATCAGCACCCGCATCGGCAGCTCAGGCGAGTGTGGCGATCGCGTCGGCGACCGCTTCGGGCCGTTCGTGCGGCGCGAGATGGCCGGCCTGCGGCACCCACAGCAGCCGCGCGCCGGCGATGGCCTGCTGCCAGGCGCTCGCATAGGCCGGCACGATCAGCCGGTCGCTCTCGCCCCAGACCAGCAGCGTGCGCGCGCGGACGCGGTACAGGCGCTCGGAGAGCCCGCGGTCGGGGATCGGGAACAGCAGCTTGCCCGCCATCCCGAGCTGACGGGCGTTGGTCACCAGGAAGTTCTTCAGCCACTCCGGATCGTCCATCCGCGCGCCGGCGGTCATGGCCTTGCGGCCGGCCTCGACGTCGTGGAAGAGCAGCTCCGGCATCTGGTAGGGCAGCAGCGCGAAGATGTCCGGAATCGGGTGGGCGTCGAGCCACAGCCCCGCCGGCGCGATGAGCGCCAGCCGCGACAGCTGATGCGGCGCCACGGCGGCCATCTCGGCGGCGATCATGCCCCCCATCGAGTGGCCGACCAGCAGGGGGTCGCGCAGCCCGAGCGCATCGATCACGTCCCAGGTGTGCAGCGTGATGTCGAGCATCGTGCGCAGGCTCTCGCATTCGGCGCTCGGTCCGTAGCCGGGCAGCAGCGGGGCGATCACGCGCCATCGCTTTGCAAGTCGTGCGACGAAGGGGTCATCGGGCTGCAGCCCGCCCGCGCCGTGCAGGTAGACGAGCGGCTCGCCCGCGCCGGCCTCGTAGACGCTGACCGGGATGTGGTGGGTTTGGACGGTGCGCAGGTCCATGGCGATCTCGCGGCTGCGACTCAGCGTTCGGCGCGTGCCGGCACCGGCCGGGCGCGCGCGGCATCGGCGACAGCACCCGAGCCCGTGCTCGCGCCCGATGCCGGATTGCCGCCATCGGCACCCGCGGCGCCGCCGCCGGCCAGCGCCGCGGCCACCCGCGCGCGCACCTGCGCCTCGTCGGGCAGCGAGCCTGGCACCGCCGCGCTCGCCACCGGCTTGCACCAGAAGCGGTTGTCGCCGGCATGCTCGGGGAACATGCCGCGCAGCGCCGGCATCACCTTCTCGGCGAACAGCCGCGTGGAGTACATGCACTTTTCCACCGGCATGTCGCCCACATGCATCAGGCAGAAGATGTTGCCCACGTTGAGCCCGCGGATCAGGTCCTCCATGCGCTGGCGCACCGTCTCGGGGCTGCCGGCGATCACATGGCCGCCCTCGATCAGGTCCTTCCAGGTGAGCGAGGCGTAGCCGCCGCGCACCGGCGCGTACTGCGAGAGCGCGCCGGTCTGGATGGTCTTCACGGTGCGATAGCCGGGCGCGTCGGCGAAGCCCGGGAACACATGCAGGCAGCGGTTGTAGAAGTACAGCACGTGCTCGGCGTACAGGCGCTCGGCCTCCTCGTCGGTCTCGGCCACGCAGATCGTCTGGGCGAAGCCGGCGCGGTAGGGCGAGGCGTCGGGGGCGTTGCGCTGCGCGACCCGGTCCCAGTAGCCCTGCATCAGCGCCTTGGCGCGGATGTAGCCCGAGAAGGACAGGTAGGAGTACGAGTAGGTGTTGTCGATGCAGAAGTCGTAGGTCTCGACCGAGCCGCCACCGGGGATGTGGATGGGCGGGTGGGGCTGCTGCAGCGGGCGCGGCCAGATGTTCACGTAGCGCAGCTGCGTGTAGCGGCCGTTGAAGGCGAAGGGCTCGGGCTCGCGCCAGGCGCGCATGATGAGCTCGTGGGCCTCGGCGTACTTCTCGCGCGTGAGCGCCGGGATCTGGCCGTAGCTGTAGTTGGTGTCCATGCTGGTGCCCACCGGGAATCCCGCCACCAGCCGCCCGCCCGAGATGCAGTCGAGCATCGCGAACTCCTCGGCCACCCGCACCGGTGGGTTGTAGAGCGCGATCGAGTTGCCCAGCACCACGATGGCCACGTCGCTGGTGCGCCGCGCCAGGCCCGCCGCGATCAGGTTGGGCGAGGGCATGATCCCGTAGGCGTTCTGGTGGTGCTCGTTGATGCCGATGCCGTCGAAGCCCAGCTTCCCGGCGTACTCGAGCATGTCCATGTAGGTGTTGTAGACGCCGTGGGCGCGCACCGGCTCGAAGAGCCGCGAGTCGATGTCGACCCACACCGAGCGATGCTTCTCGCGGAAGTCGGCCGGCAGGTCGGGCCAGGGCATCAGGTTGAACCAGGTGAATCGCATGGCGGTCTCCTCGGTGCGGGCAGGCCCGCTTGGGGCAGTGTAGCGCCGGCTTCCGGGCCCGCCACGCGGCGGCGCAGCGAGCGGAATGTCGCGCGCCCGCAAGCCGCTTACACTGCGAGCCTCGGCCGGAAGCCACCCGTCCCGGCGGCAGGCTTTCCCCAGGCTCAGCGCACCACCCCGGAGTCCGCCATGCACGATCTCGTCATCCGCAACGCCCTGATCCTCGACGGCACGGGCGCGCCCGGCCGGGTCGCCTCGCTGGCGGTACGCGGCGGGCGCATCGCCGCCCTCGACGCGGACGTCGGGGCGGGCCGGCGCGAGATCGATGCCGACGGCCTTGCCCTGATGCCCGGCATCATCGATGGCCATACCCACTACGACGCGCAGCTCACCTGGGATCCCTTCGCCGACCCCTCGCCGCAGCTCGGCGTCACCACCGCGGTCATCGGCAACTGCGGCTTCACGATCGCGCCCTGCCGGCCGGCCGATCGCGACCTCACGATGCGCAACCTGACCCAGGTCGAGGGCATGTCGCTCGAGGCGCTGCAGTCGGGTATCCGCTGGGACTTCGAGTCCATCCCCCAGTACATGGACATGCTGCAGGCCAGCCGCCCGGGCCTGAACATCGCGGCCTTCGCCGGCCACTCGGCGATCCGCACCTACGTGATGGGCGAGGATTCGCACCGCCGCGCGGCCACCGACGACGAGATCGCGCAGATGGCCGATATCGTGCGCGAGGCGATGGCCCACGGCGCCGTGGGCTTCGCCTCGTCGACGAACGAGCCGCACAACGGCTGGGGCGGCATCCCCATGCCCTCGCGGCTGGCCGACCAGCGCGAGATGCTCGCGCTCACCGGCGCGATGGGCGAGTCGGGCCGGGGCCTGTTCATGCTCACCAAGGGCGGCACCACGTCGATCGCCCAGCTCGAAGAGATCGCGCAGCGCAGCCGCCGTCCGGTGCTGATCGCGGCGCTCTTCCACAACGAGGCCGATC
>JBIIHU010000397.1:0-2725 GCA_044235405.1 Burkholderiaceae bacterium | reverse complement strand
CACGCCGCTCGAGGCGATCGTCGACCAGCAGATCCGCGTGCGCAAGGTGCCGATGACCATCGTCGGCGTGCTCGAGCGCAAGGGACAGAGCGCCCTAGGCCAGGACCAGGACGACGTGTTGTTCGTGCCGCTCAGCACGGCGCGCAACCGCCTGATCGGCCAGACCCAGGGGCGGCTGCGGCGCGTCAGCACGATCACGATCAAGGTTCACGAAGGCGCCGACATGAAGGCCGCCGAGGAGCGTATCCGCGAGCTGCTGCGTCAGCGCCACCGGCTGCAGCCCGGTCAGGAAGACGACTTCACGCTGCGCAACCTCACCGAGATGCTTCAGGCGCAGGAAGCCTCGAGCCGCATCCTGTCGCTGCTGCTGGCGGCGGTGGCTTCGGTGTCGCTGCTGGTTGGCGGCATCGGCATCATGAACATCATGCTGGTGTCGGTCACCGAGCGGACCCGCGAGATCGGCCTGCGGATGGCGGTGGGCGCGCGCGGCCGCGACATCCTGAACCAGTTCCTGATCGAGGCGGTCACGCTGTCGCTGATCGGCGGGCTGCTAGGCGTCGCGCTCGGCGTCGGCGCCTCGTGGGCGATCGGCGAATTCGCCGGCTGGCGCACGCAGATGTCGGTCGAATCGATCGTGCTCGCCGTCGGCTTCGCCGGCGCGGTAGGGGTGTTCTTCGGTTTCTACCCGGCGCGCAAGGCCTCGCGCCTGCTACCGATCGACGCGCTGCGCTACGAATGAGACCGCAGCCCGGACGCCACGCGGCGGACCGGATGCGTGCCACCCGGCCTGCGTGCTGCGCCGCCCGCTTGTATGCTGGCGCCTCCCCATGCACGGAGCGCGCCCCATGACCGCCTACCCCCTGCCGAGCGCAGACGCCGCCGCCCACGGCATCCGCGTCGACCAGCTCGATCGCCTGCACGCGCTGATCGAGCGCCAGATCGCCGACGGCCGATACCCCGGTGCGACGATCGCGCTCGCCCGGCACGGCAGGCTGCTGCACGAGCGACATTTCGGGCAGGCGCGCACCGGTGCGGCGGCAATGCCCGCCGGACCCGACACGCTCTGGCTGCTCTACTCCAACACCAAGGTGGTGCTGGCCACGGCGCTGTGGAAGCTGTGCGAGCAGGGCGCCTTCCGCTTCACCGACCGGCTGAGCGACCACGTGCCCGAGTTCGCGCGGCACGGCAAGCGCGACATCACGGTGCTGCAGATCATCACCCACCAGGGCGGCTTTCCGAACGCGCAGATCGCCCGCGAGGGCTGGCTCGACCATGCGGCCATGCGCGCCTCGGTGTGCGACTTCACCCTCGAATGGTCGCCGGGCTCGCGCGTGCACTACCACGGCCTGTCCGCGCACTGGGCGCTGGCGGTGCTGATCGAGGCGCTCACCGGCCAGGACTTCCGCGCCTACGTGCGCGAGGCGATCCTCGAGCCGCTGGGGCTGGCGCGCGATATCACGGTCGGGCTGTCACCCGCCGACGACGCGCGCGTGTCGGACATGCACGAACCCGACCCCTCGGGCAAGGGCATGCGGCCGCTCGACGAGAGCAACAGCGAGACCTGGCGTCGTTCCGGCGCGCCCGGCGGCGGCGGCTACGGCACGGCGCGCGGCATGGTCGCGCTCTACCAGATGATGCTCGCCGGCGGCACGCTGGGCGGCGTGCGCGTGCTGTCCCCGCGGATGCTCGCCTACGCGATTCGAAACCACACCGCCGACCGCGTCGACGCGTTCATGGGGATGCCGATGCACCGCGGCCTGGGGCCGCACCTGCGCGGCACCACCTCCACCATCCGCGGCCTGGGTGCGCTGGCCTCGCCCAATGCCTACGGCCACGGCGGCGTGGGCACCTCCTACTGCTGGGCCGACCCGGACTCCGGGGTGTCCTTCGCGTACATCACCAACAACCGCATTCCCGACCCCTGGCACACCGAGCGCCTGGATACCGTCGCCAACCTGGTCAACGCGGCGATCCTGTAGCGGATCGCGCATCCCGCAGGCTCCGGGGGGCGACAGCGGGGGGACAGGGCGGCACGGTTAGAATGCGGCCCGGGCCGACGCGGCAGCCGTTCGCGGGTCCGAGCCACCGACCGCCGAACGCCCGATGGATTTCCTCCCCTTCACCCGCCCGAGCATCGACGAGGCCACCATCGCCTCGGTGGCCGAGGTGCTGCGCTCGGGCTGGATCACCACCGGCCCGAAGTGCCGCGAATTCGAGGAGGCGCTGTCGGCGCGCTACGGGGGCAGGCCGGTACGGCTCGTGGTCTCGGCAACCGCCGCGCTCGAGTTCGCGCTGAGGCTGGCAGGCGTGGGACCGGGCGACGAGGTCGTCACCACGCCGCTGTCGTGGGTGGCCACCGCCAACGTGGTGCTCGCGGTCGGCGCGCGGCCGGTCTTCGTCGATGTCGACGCACGCACGCGCCTGATCGATCTCGACCGCATCGAGGCCGCGATCGGCCCGCGCACGCGGGCCATCATCGCCGTCGATCTCGCCGGACTGCCGGTGGACCGCAACCGTCTGTACGCCATCGCCCGCGCGCGCGGACTGCGCGTGATCGAGGATGCGGCCCAGTCGATGGGCGCGGCCTGGAACGGCCGCGAGATCGGCTGCGATGGCGATCTCGTGGCCTTCAGCTTCCACGCCAACAAGAACATCACCACCGCCGAAGGCGGCTGCCTCGTGATGAACACCGCCGAGGAGGCGCGGCTCTTCGAGAAGCTGCGCC
>JBIIHU010000153.1:0-9216 GCA_044235405.1 Burkholderiaceae bacterium | reverse complement strand
CTCGGTTCGCTGCTGACACTCGTCGCCCTGATCTATCTCTACCTGAAGAGCGGCTCCTTCTCGATCCTCGCGTGGCATGAGCTGCCGCTCGCGATGAACGAGCAGATCCCGATCTTCCTGGCCTTCATGATGGCCTTTGCAGTGAAGGTGCCGATGTGGCCGGTTCACACCTGGCTGCCCGACGCTCACGTCGAGGCGCCCACTGGCGGCTCCGTGGTGCTCGCGGCGATCATGCTGAAGCTCGGTGCCTACGGTTTCCTGCGATTCTCGATGCCGATCGCCCCCGATGCCAGCCACGCGCTGTCGGGCTTCGTGATCGCGCTTTCGCTGGTCGCGGTCGTGTACATCGGCCTGGTGGCGCTGGTCCAGACCGACATGAAGAAGCTCGTGGCCTATTCGTCGATCGCGCACATGGGCTTCGTGACCCTGGGCTTCTTCATGTTCAACGCGCTGGGCGTGCAGGGCGCGATCATGCAGATGATCTCGCACGGCTTCATCTCGGGCGCGATGTTCCTGTGCATCGGCGTGCTCTACGACCGCATGCACTCCCGGCGAATCGCCGACTACGGCGGTGTGGTCAACACGATGCCGCTGTTCGCCGCCTTCTTCCTGTTCTTCACGATGGCCAACTGCGGCCTGCCGGCTACCTCGGGCTTCGTCGGCGAGTTCCTCGTGATTCTCGGCGCCGTGCAGTACAACTTCTGGATCGCGTTCGCGGCGGCCGCCACGCTGATCCTGGGGGCGGCCTACTCGCTCTGGATGTACAAGCGCGTGGTGTTCGGCGCGGTTGCCAACGACCAGGTCGCCCAGCTCAAGGACGTCAACCGGCGTGAATTCGGGCTGCTGGCGGTGCTCGCCGCGGCCGTCCTCTGGTTCGGCGTCCATCCGCGTCCGCTCACCGACGCCACCGACGCCTCGGTCGCGGCGCTGCTCAAGCACGTGTCCGTCTCCAAGATCAGGTAACCCACGATGGACAAGCTCAACCTGCTCGGGGCACTGCCCGAGATCGTGCTGCTGCTCGCTACCTGCGTGGTCCTGCTGGCCGACGTCATCCGCGGACGAGGCGCCCCCGTCGAGGGCGTCGACCGCCTCGCGTATCTCGCGCTGCTGGCGGCGGCCCTGGCCTGCGTGGCGCAACTCGGCACGCCGATCGACTATGCCTTCGGCGGCATGTACGTCGGCGATGAACTCGCTCGCCTGCTGAAGCTGTGCGCCTGTCTGGCCACTGCCGCGACCTTCGTCTATGCCCGCGGCTACATCCGCGACCGGCAGATGTACCGGGGTGAGTTCTACACGCTGGCGCTCTTCTCGCTGCTTGGCCAGATGGTGATGATCTCGGCCAACAACCTGCTCGTGGTCTACATGGGGCTCGAGCTGATGTCGCTTTCGCTGTACGCGCTGGCGGCGCTTCGTCGCGACACCGGCCGCGCCACCGAGGCGGCTATCAAGTACTTCGTGCTCGGGGCGCTCGCTTCGGGCTTCCTCCTCTACGGCATGTCGATGCTCTACGGCGGCACCGGCAGCCTCGACCTGCCCGATATCGCCAAGGCGATCGCCACCGGCCAGGCCAACCGCACCGTGATGGTCTTCGGTGTGGTGTTCCTCGTGGCGGGCCTGGCCTTCAAGTTCGGCGCGGTGCCCTTCCACATGTGGGTGCCCGATGTCTATCACGGCACCCCCACCGCGGTCACGCTGCTGATCGCCGGCGCGCCGAAGCTGGCTGCCTTCGCGATCGCCTTCCGCCTGCTGGCCGAGGGCCTGATCGGTGTGGCCGCCGACTGGCAGCAGATGCTGACGGTGCTGTCGGTCGCGTCGCTGGTGGTCGGCAATGTCGTGGCCATCGCGCAGACGAACCTCAAGCGGATGCTCGCCTACTCCACCATTGCCCAGGTGGGCTTCGTGCTGCTCGGCCTGCTATCGGGCGTGGTCGGTGGCGATGCGCGCGGCGCGCCCGAGGCCTACAGTGCCTCGCTCTTCTACGTCATCACCTACGTGCTGACCACGCTGGGTACCTTCGGCCTGATCCAGCTGATGGCTCGCGCGGGCTTCGAAGCCGAGGAGATCGCCGACCTGCGCGGGCTCAACCGTCGAAGCCCCTGGATGGCGCTGGTCGCGCTGGTGCTGATGTTCTCCCTGGCCGGTATTCCGCCCACGGTCGGCTTCTACGCGAAGCTCGCGGTGCTGCAGTCGGTGGTCGCAACTGGCATGATCTGGCTTGCCGTGCTCGCGGTGCTGGCCTCGCTGGTGGGTGCCTTCTACTACCTTCGGGTCGTCAAGACGATCTACTTCGACGAGCCGGCCGACGACGCGGTGCTCGCGCCCGGCGCCGCCGCGCGCGCGGCGATGGGCATCAATGGTGCGCTTGTTCTGGCGCTCGGGCTGCTGCCGTCGCCGCTGATGACCGCGTGTCTCGAAGCCATCCGTCAGGCGCTTGGCGGCTGAACGGGCCGAGCCGCCGAGGTCGACGTCAACCATGGCCGGACGCCTCGACGAGACGACGCTCAGCTCGGAACTCGTCTACGAGGGCGCCTTCCTGAAGATCCGCAAGGATCGCGTCCGCATGCCCGACGGCAGCGCGTCGGGACGCGAGTACGTGGTGCACCCCGGCGCGGCCGCGATGGTCCCGATCTTCCCCGACGGGCGCATCCTGATCGAGCGGCAGTACCGCTACCCGCTGCGCGCCGAGTTCGTCGAGATCCCGGCCGGCAAGCTCGATCCCGGCGAGAGTTCGCTGCAGACCGCCCGTCGCGAACTGCTCGAGGAGACCGGCTACCGCGCCGCGCAGTGGGCCTTCCTCACCACCATCCACCCGGCCATCGGCTTCGCCGATGAGCGTCTCGACATCTTCCTGTGCCGCGATCTCGAGCACGTCGGGCGACAGCTCGACGACGGCGAATTTCTCGAGATCGACATCGTGACCCTGGGCTGGCTGATGGACGAGCTGCGCTCAGGCCGCCTGACGGACGTGAAGACCCAGATCGCCGTGCACTGGCTCGAGCGCATCGTCGAGGGCCGGTGGGCCTGGCCGTCGTTCGATCTGGGCTGAGGGCTGCCCGGCGTGCCGGTCGTGGCGCGCTGCTCGCCGTGTGGGGCGTCGGCTCGATGCTCGGGCAAGCAGCTGGCCCGGTGGCGGCCGAGACGGTATCGGGCGATGCCCGGCCGGGTTCCCCTCCCGGCCGGGCGGTCGAAGCCCTCGAGCCGGTGGTGGTGTCGGCAACCCGCCTTGTGCCGCGCAGCCCCGACCTGCCTGCCCATGTTCATGCGGTCGATGCCGTGGGAATCCGCGAGGCCGGCCCGCAGCTGCAGCTGTCCGAGTCGCTCTCGCGACTGCCCGGGGTCGCGGTTTCCGATCGTCAGAATCAGGCCCAGGATCTGCAGCTGTCGATCCGGGGTTTCGGTGCGCGCGCAAGCTTCGGGATCCGAGGGCTGCGGCTGATCGTCGACGGCATCCCGGCGACGATGCCCGACGGTCAGGGGCAGCTCTCGAGCATCAGCCTGTCGAGTGTCGAACGCATCGAGGTCCTGCGCGGACCGCTGGCGCTGCTTCACGGCAACGCGGCCGGCGGCGTGCTGCAGGTCTTCACGATCGCGCCGCCCGAGCAGCCGCAGGCGAGGCTCGAGGCGGGCGCCGGATCCTTCGGCACGCAGCGTAGCAGCGTGTTCGCGGGTGGTGGCAGCAGCCGGGCGCGCGCCTACCTCGACGCGACGCATGTGGTCACCGAGGGCTTTCGCGACCACAGCGCCGCCCGGCGCGAGCAGCTCGGCGGCAAGCTCCAGCTGACGCTTGCCGAGGGCCGAGATCTCGCGCTGGTGGCCCATGCCTTCGACCAGCCGCTGGCCCAGGATCCGCTCGGACTGACCCGGGAGCAGATGCTTGCCGACCCGCGTCAGGCGGGATCGCTGGCGCTGGCCTTCGACACCCGAAAGCGAGTCTCGCAGCAGCAGGTGGGCGCCGTGTTGTCGCAGCGCGTCGATGCCGATGGCCGCATCGACGTGCGCGTGTACGGCGGTCAGCGGGATGTCTTCCAGACGCTGGCGATCCCGGCGTCCGCCCAGCTGGCGGCCACCGCGTCGGGCGGGGTGATCGATCTCGACCGCCGCTACGGAGGGCTGGGCCTGCGGCTGACCCGCTCGCTGCGGGCTGGCGACCTGCCGATGACGATTGTCGTTGGTATCGATCATGATCGGCAGCACGAACGACGCCTGGGCTTCGTCAACGAGGCAGGCATGCCGGGTGCCCGCAAGCGCGACGAGCTCAACCGGGCGTCGAACAGCGACCTGCATGCCCTGCTGACCGTGCGCCCGGGCTCAGGCTGGCGGCTCGACGCCGGAGCGAGGGCGACCACCGTGCGCTTCGAATCGGACGACCGTTACGTGGTGCCGGGCAACGGCGACGACAGCGGCAGCGTGCGCTACCGGGCGGTGTCGCCGGTGCTCGGGGTGTCGCGAGCCTACGCGAGCGGGCTGCGGCTCCATGGCAGCCTCGGTCGTGGCTTCGAGACGCCCACCTTCGCCGAGATCGCGTACCGGTCCACCGGGGGGGCGGTCACTGGCCTGAACCTCGGGCTGCTCGCCTCGCGAAGCACCCAGGCCGAGATCGGCGCCTCATGGCGCACGGCGGCACAGCAGCTCGACGTGGCGCTGTTCTCGACCCGCGCCTGCGACGAGATCGTCGTCGAGGCGAGCAGCGGCGGGCGCAGCACCTTCCGCAATGCCGGGCCGACGCTGCGCGAGGGCGCCGAGATTGCCTGGTCCGGCAGGATCAGCGATACCGTGGTCGCGCGGGTCGCGCTGAGCTGGCTCTCGGCCCGGTTTCGCGACGGGCATCCCGGGGCGTCCGTAGGGGCGGGTACCGCGCCGGCGGTGCTTCCGGGCAGTCGCCTGCCAGGCGCCCCCGACCGGCTCTTCTTCGCGGAACTCGTCTGGCGCGCGGCGCCCGGCGACTGGGTGCCCGCAGCCGCCGCGCGTGGGCGTGGCGGGCCGCATGCGGCGCTCGAACTGCGGCACCGGGGTCGGATGATGGTCGATGACGCCAATACCGACGCCGCCGAGGCCGCGACCACGGTCGGACTGCGCGTTGGCTGGGCGCACGAGCATGATGGATGGCGCTTGCAGGCGCTCGCGAGGATCGACAATCTCGCCGACCGGCGCACCGTGAGCTCGGTGATCGTCAACGAGGCCAGCCGGCGCTTCTTCGAGCCCGCGCCCGGTCGTCAGGCATGGGTCGGGCTATCGCTGGGGAGGACCTTCTGATGCGCATCGCGATCGTCGTTCGTCGAGTCGTTGTCGCGACGCTGCTGCCGCTGCTTGCGGCCTGCGCCTCGCCCGGGCGCGATGCGCCGGCTCGCGCCGTGGTCGAGCCGATCGCGTTGCGGGTGCTCGCCTTCAACGACTTTCACGGGCACCTGCGCCACGGCGAGGCGGGCATGGTGATCGTGCCCGACCTCACCGCGCCCGGTGGCACGCGCCGCGCCGAGTCCGGCGGGGCCGTCGGCCTGGCCGCGCTGGTTGCCGAGCGGCGCGCCGGTCGCGAGCATGTGCTTGTCCTCTCGGCGGGCGACCTGATCGGCGCCAGTCCGCTGACCTCGGCGTTGTTTCACGACGAGCCGACGATCGAGGCGATGAACCTGATCGGTGTCGATGCGAACGCGGTCGGCAACCACGAGTTCGACCGCGGGCGGGCGGAACTGATGCGGCTGATCGAGGGTGGCTGCGCGCCGCCGGCCACCGACGGGGTGCGCGCGAGCTGCGTGTCGCCGGGGGGTGTCTATCGGGGCGCGCGCTTCCCCTTCCTGGCCGCGAACGTGCGTGACGATGAAGGCCGCCCGATCCTGCCGGCCTCGATCGTGCGCAGCCTGGGGCCGGTGCGGGTGGCGGTGATCGGCGCGGTGACGCGGACCACGCCCACCATCGTTGCGCCGGCGGGCATCCCGGGCCTGCGCTTCGACGACGAGGCCGTGGCGATCAATCGCGAGGTCCGATCGTTGCGCGCGCAAGGGATCGAGGCGATCGTCGCGGTGATCCACGAAGGAGGCCGGGCGGCGGCCGAGACCGGGCCGACCGGCGAGTGCCTGCGGGCAAGCGGCCCGATCTTCGACATCGTCGATCGGCTCGATCGCGCGGTCGACCTTGTGCTGTCGGGCCACACGCACCAGAGCTATCTGTGCCGTCGCGACGGCATCCCGGTCGTTCAGTCCGCAGCCTACGGGCGGCTGCTCGCCGAGATCGACCTGCGTATCGATGCCGGCAGCGGCGACGTGGTTCCCGGGTCGGTGACGATGCGCAACCTGCCCGTGGTGCACGACCCGGCCCGCATCGATCCTCGGGTGGCCGCGCTCATCGAGCGATATGCGAGTCTCGCGCGGCCGCGAGCCGAGCGGGAGGTGGGCCGCCTGCGCGAGGCGGTCGGCACGCAAGCCTCGGCGGGTGGCGACAGCCCGGCCGGCCGGCTGATCGCCGACGCGCAGCTTGCCGCGACGCGCGGCAAGGCGGTCGGTGCGGCGCAGGTCGCCTTCATGAACCCGGGCGGCATCCGCGCGGGCTTGCCCTTGCGGGAGCCCGATGGCGTGGTGACCTATGGCGATGCCTTCGCGATGCAGCCCTTCGGCAACAGCCTGGTGACGATGACGCTGAGCGGCGCGCAGATCGCGACGCTGCTCGAGCAGCAGTGGACGGGCGCTAACCGTGAGCGGGCGCGCATGCTGCAGCCTTCGGCGGGTTTCACCTATGCCTGGGACGCGGACGCTCCAGCGGGCGCGCGAATCGTGCCGGGATCGATGCGACTCGACGGGCGTCGAATCGAGCCCGAGGCGGTCTACCGGGTCACGGTGAACAGCTTTCTCGCCGACGGCGGCGACGGTTTCACGGTGCTCACCGAGGGCGAGGGACGTCTCGGCGGTCCGCAGGATCTGGATGCCCTGATCGCCTGGCTGCGCGTGCAGTCGCCCGCGGGCATCGATCCGGGGTCGCGGATCGAGCGTCGGGCGGCGAGACCCTGAGCGGCAGCTCGACCGGCGTGACCGGGCCCGTCGGTGCGTGCGCTATAGTCGGGGGCTTCGGAGGGTTGGCAGAGCGGTCGAATGCGGCGGACTTGAAATCCGTTGTAGGGCAACCTACCGGGGGTTCGAATCCCTCACCCTCCGCCAGAGGCAAACGCCCGCGATAGCGGGCGTTTGCGTTTGGAGGAGGGGAGGACAGGCCCTGCGGCCTGTCCGGGAGGGATGAGAAGCGACGAGCCTGCAGGCGAGTCGCCGGGAGAATCCCTCACCCTCCGCCAAGAGGCCCTCGACAAGGGCTTTTTTGTGCCGGTTACCTCGCTGCTTAGCAGGCGCTCGGAGTCCCGCACGATTCTGGGTCGTCTGGTTTCCGGTGTGGCTGGTCCAGCCGACTCAAGCCGCCTGCAACTTCAGCGCCTTGATGCCCGACAGAGCCTTCGAAGCCTTTTCTGGCGCCAGCTGTAGATCGTCTGCTCGGTGACCTTGTTCTTGCGCGCGACCTCGACCACCGATGTGCGGTCGGCCTCGCGAAGCATCGCAACCATCTGTTCTTCGGTGAAACGGCTCTTACTCATGGGCTCCTCGCCGGTGAGTCGGAGCCATTCTCTCAAGCAAGCAGTGGAGCAAGAAAGCGGGGCAGGTCAGGTCTCCCAGTTTTCCCTCTGGCCACCTGGGCCGGACCGGTGCGCAAAGCCTTCGATATCCCGGCGCCCTACCGGCTGATCTGTGGCGTGCCCATCGGCTACGCCTCGGCGCACGCGGTGAACGGCTTCAACCCCGGGCGGGCGCCGCCGTCGACGCTTCGGGCCGAATCGACGCCGCCTGTCGGAAGCATGCCGAAGCAGGCGCGGTCCGCGACCTGGAGCGGCCCGGCAACGACGCAAGCTCTTGCAGCGGCCGGTCCGGGAGCGATGAGACGCAAGGAGCCTCGCAGGCGGGTCGCCGTCATTCGGGGCTGATCTTTCGCTCTCTGACAACCCGTCCCCATACGGCGATCTGCTGTTCTATGAATGCCTGCGCCTGCTCGGGCGTCGTACGCTGCATCTCGCCGCCGAGCTGGGCGACCCGTTGACGAACCTCGGGGGCATCGAGGGCTCGCTGAAACGCGCTTGCCAATCGAGTGACGATGGCCTGCGGCGTGGCTGCGGGTACAAATATCGCATTCCATTCGTAGATCTCGGCGCCCTTGACGCCTGTCTCCGCCAGCGAGGGGACGGCAGGAAGGATGGGAGAGCGCGTGGCCGACGTCACGGCCAGAGCGCGTAGCCTTCCGCTCTGAATATGCTGGAGCGTCGAGGCCAGGTTGCCGAAGAAGAGCGGGACCTGGCCGCCGATCACGTCGTTGAGGGCGGGGCCGCCCCCCTTGTAGGGGACGTGAACCATGTCGACGCCGGTGGCCGACTCGAACAATGCGCCAGCCAGATGCTGGGCGGAGCCATTGCCCGAGGAGGCGTATGCGACCGAATCCTTGCCCTTCCTGGCCATGGCGATCAGGTCGGCGATGTTCTGAGGCGCGAAGGCTGCGTTGACCAGCACGACATTCGGGAAGAGGGCGACGACCCCGATGGGTTTGAAGGCCTTGAGGCTGTCGTAAGGCAGTCGGGGATAAAGCGCAGGATTGACGGCGAAGGAGGAGGCGTCGAGCATCAGCGTGTAACCGTCGGCGGCTGCCTTGGCCACGGCGGCAGCGCCGATCTGGCCACTCGCGCCAGGCCGGTTCTCGACGACCACGGCTTGCCCCAGGGCCTCGGCCATCTTGGGCGCCAGCAGCCGTGCCATCGCATCAGCACCCCCTCCCGGCGGGTAGGTCACGATCAGCGTGATCGGCTTGCCGGGAAAGCTCGAGTCGGCCTGGGACAGGGCCAGCGAGGGGCTGAGCGACAGGAGCAGGCCGAAAAGAGCCAGCTGCCCGACTTTCATCAGGGTCACCAGGTGCCGCACGAGGGATCTCCTTTACTTGACGTGTGCCGTGTAGGTGAACGAATAGGCATCTCCGCGCGTCGTACGTCGCTCGACGCAGCGACCGGCGATGTCGAACGCCTGGCGTTCGACCAGCACGCATGGGTGAGCAGGCTCCAGTCGCAGCCGGCTGGCCTGCCGGGCGCTCAGGTGGGAGAAACGGAGTTCGTCCTGCGCATGCTGGACCACGATCCCGCATCGCCTCTGGTACATGGGGTAGAGCAGGTCGTCCCAGTCGGCGGTGTCGGAGTCGGCCAGCGCT
>JBIIHU010000152.1:0-9233 GCA_044235405.1 Burkholderiaceae bacterium | reverse complement strand
CATCGCGGGGCGGTCGGAGGTGGCCACGACCAGCACGGTGCGGGCCCGGGCTTCCGGACTGAGGCACTCGTCGATGAACTCCCGCACCTCGCGACCCCGCTCGCCGATCAGCGCAACGACATTGATCGGCGCACGCTGCTGACGGGCGAGCATGCCCATCAGCGTGCTCTTGCCCACACCGGCACCGGCGAAAATGCCCACACGCTGGCCAACCCCGACGGTGATCAGGCTGTCGATCGCTCGCACGCCGGTCACGAAGGGCTCGTGAATCGGGCGACGCGTCAGCGGATTGGGCGAATCGGCGTAGACCGGCCGACGCGGCAAGCCAGTCGGAAGTACCGCTCCCCCGTCGATTGCGAGCCCTCTCGCATCGAGCACACGTCCGAGCAGCTCGACGCCCACGGGCACCGTGAGCTGTGGCGCCGAGACAACCACCTCCGAGGCGAGCGAGACACCTTGCAGGGGAGCGAGTGGCATCAGCAGCGCGTTACCCGCCGAGAGACCGACCACCTCGGCGCCGATTCGAATCCCGGTGTCGGGGTCGATGAGCTCGCACTGCTGGCCGATGCTCGCATCGAGCCCGGCCACCCGGATGGTCGCGCCGATCGCCTCGAGCACGCGACCTCGCCGGCGCAGCGTGCGAACATCGGCGAGCGCCCGCGCGAGCGGATCGCGACCACCGCCAGCGCCACGCAACGCATCGAGCGCGATCGGCGTCGCGCCAGGCGGCGCGTCAGGCCGCGGCGGCTGTGGCATCGGAAGTCACCTGCAAGGCTGCCGCAAGCGCCAGCCCGATCGCCTCGAGCTGCAGCGGCAGGCCAGCTTCGATCCGCCCCTGCTCGGTATCGAGCTCGCAGTCGAAGGGACCGAGTCCCTCGGTACCGATGACCTGGACCCTCCCGGCACCCGCACCGAGCTGACGGCGAACGGCTTCCGCGAGTGTCGCATTGACCTTCACGCGCACCGACCGCGGCGGGTCGATCTCGGCCAGCACGCGCCCGGCGATCGCACTCACCACGGCCGCGGGGCCGAGTTCGCCGGCGATACGCTCGACCACCGCGAGCGCAAGCTGCACGACCCTCGCCTGGGCGTCGGCACGATCGCGTTCGAGGCGTCGATCGACACCGGCGAGCGCCGCGCCGATCGCCTGCGCCGCCTGCTGACGCCCCTGTGCAAGCCCTTGCTGACGTCCCTCCTCGCGCGCGCGCTCCCGGATCATCTCGCACTCGGCATCGAGGGTCTCGCGCAGCTTCGCCGCACGCCGCAACATGCCGACCGCATCGTCGAGGGCTCCGACCTGGTCGGCCTTGATGATCGGTCGATCGGCCACCAGCGTGAACTCCGGGCTGCGGAACAGGGCCAGTCGGGTCATGCGCTCGTCTCCATCGCTTGCGGGGCGTCAGCGCCCCAGAGCATCCTGGCGTCGTCGGCGATCCGCCGCAGGGTCGCCGGTTCGGCACGCGTCAGTTCGACCGACACCGGGAACAGCATCGACAGACGCGCATGCAGCGCAGGGGCGAAATCGCCGGCACGCAGCAGCACCTCACCGCCAAGCGCGTGCAACTGGGCGATCGGGTCGGGCGCCCACGCCAGCGAAACCGGCGACTCGCGCCGCGCGAAGAAGCGCGTGATCAGGTCGAGGCGCTCCTCGCCGATCGCCGCAGCCACGGTCTTGAGCAGCACGCCATCGATCGACTCGCGCAGCGAGCGCGCGCGCAGGATCGCCCCGGTGAGCACCGCGAGCTCACGCCGGCGCGCCTTGTCGGCCTTGGCCCAGTCGGGAAGCGGCCCGGCGTCAACCGGGCTGATGCCGCTCAAGCCCGCGCGACGCTCCCAGGCCGCGGCAAGCAGCGAGCCGGCACGCACCGAGCCGGGTGCGACCAGCGGCGCACGGGAACAGTCGGCCTCGAAGGCGATGCCGCCGAGAATCCGCGCGTCGGCGCACCAGCGCCGGCGGCGCTCGCGCGCCTGCGCGAAGCGATCGTTCGCGGGCGCCGGCTCGATCATCGACCCTCCGAGCGCAGGCGCATGCGCCGCTCGCGGAGCACCAGCAGACCGACCAGAAGAATCAGCACGACAAGACCGAGGCCGAGGACCGGCAGCATCGCCGAAGGAATGCCGCCGGACGCCGGGACACTGGCCGGCGCCCGCAGCGCCTGGCCGGCATCGCGCGACGGGAAGAGCGAGACGGTGACGCTGTCGTAACTCAGGCCCTCGACGCTGTTGACCACCAGCGCCTTGATCTGCCCGACCTGACTGCCCAAGTCCACACCGGGTCGATGCTTGACCATGACCGACGCCGACGCGTTGCGCGGCTTGTCGGAAAGAGGGTCACGCTCGGGCACGACAAGGTGCACCCGCGCGATCACCACGCCGTCGATCGCCGAGATCGTGTTCGAGAGTTCCTGCGACAAGCCGTAGATCAGCCGAGCGCGCTCCTCGAGCGGCGACGAGACGAAGCCCTCCTTCTTGAACACGCGGCCCAACGACTCGAACTCGTCGCGCGGCAGCCCTTCGGCGCGCAGCGTGTCGACCGCCCGCGCAAAGTCGCCCTGGGCGACCTTGACGGTCCAGGTGCTCGAATCCTTCGTGCTCTTGACCGCGTCGATACCCGAGGACTGCAGCGCCGCGATCATCTCGTTGGCCTGTCGCTCGGAGAGTTGCGAATAGAGGTCCGCGCGGTTGCAGGCCGCCAGCAGCAGGCAGGCGATCACCAGCAGGCATCGTCGAAGCAGTTTCATCGGTGTCTCGATTCGATGGCGCGACGGGTCGGCGCGTCTAGAGCGAAAGCCGGGTGGTCGCGCCGTCGCGGCTGAGTTCGACCTCGCCGTCGGCGATCCGCACGATCCGGTGTCCGGAGGGCAAGACCGCACCGACAAAGTAGCGAGCCCCGTCGGCCGTGACCACGTGCCCGTTCGGCCCGTACGAGACGCTCACCACCCGCTTGGCGGGATCCTCGGGCGCCCTCGGCGCGGAAGCCGCAACCGGGGGCTGCGTCTTCGGTGTGAAGCTCAGCTTCAGTCCGGCGAGCCCCGCCACATCGCGACGCACGGACTCTTCGGCGCGTCTCACCCGATCGGCATCGGCCTCGCCGAGCTGCACCTCGACAACTCCGCGACCGACATGACGGGCGCTGCCGGGCAGGCCCTTGACGCGCAGCACATCGGAGACCTGTCGGACCAGCTGCTCGCCAGAGACCACCTCGACGTAGGCGCGGACGCCCAGTCGCGCGACTTCCCCGGCAATGCGCGCCCGCTGCGTATCGGTATCCACGAAACCGCGGACGACGGCACTGCCATCGGCTGCGCTCTCGACGCGCAGTCCGCCGAGGCCCAGGTCGGCCAGTGCGACACGCACCCGATCGGTGGCCTGACTGGCAGGGATCGGCGCACTCGGGGCTCCCCCCGCGATCGCGCGCACTCCGGGTGACAGCATGCCGACCGCGAGCGCAAGCGCGAGGCAAAGGGCCATGACCGCCGGCACCTGCCAGTACAGTCGACGACCTGCAGGCACCACGGCTGAGGCACGCCGCCAGCTCGCGCTGAGTTCACCGGAGGCATCCTGATCGACACCCGCGAGTGGGCGGCGCCCCTCGAGCCCGTGCCGAGCATCGATCACCGGCGGCTGTTCGGCCCCGACGTCCGCGCTCGCGGGCCCGTCGCCAGGCTCGATTGCCCGCTCCTCGGCCAGCTGACGAGCCAGACGCCGACATGATGCCCAGCCACGCTCCTGCTCCGAGCCGACGGCGATCATCGCATCACCCAGCGCCACCGGCACCCAGCGCGGCAGCACCACCGATCGCCCCTCGGGCACCGCGAGGCCCAGCAGGTTTGCCTGACCCCGATCGACATGCAGGCGCACCTCCTCACCGTCGACCGACAGGCTCGCCCGCACGCCCTGAAGCGACGGGTGCCGGATCACGACATCGCAGTCGAGATCGAAACCGATGGTCAGGCGCTGACCCGGCACGAGCGGGCGGCGCGCGCCCGCACGCGGTCCTGCGACGACCGCCAGCAGCGGCGCGCCATCGACCGGGCGCAGCGCGCGGGCTCTGCTCATCGCGGGGACCGCACTCAGCATGGAGCCCCCGAGGCATCACGGCACGGCCCCGATGGCCAGACATGGCGGAACGGCGGCTCGACACGCACGGGCGCGCCAGGCGAGGCAGGCGCGGGGCTCGGGGCACTCGCAGCTCGCGGCGGCGGCGCCGCAGCCTCCGCCTGGGGCGGCAATGCAATGACCGACGCAGCATTCTGCGAGCGAACCCGCTGCGACGGTTGCACCGGCTGCACGACTTGCGCGGGTTGCGCGGGTTGCGCGGGTTGCGCGGGTTGCGCGGGTTGCGGCGGTTGCGCCGGTTGCGCGGCTTGGGGTAAGAGCGGGGCCGGCACCACGGCTGCCGGGGCGGGAAGGGCCGCGGGCAGAACGGCTGCCCTCGACGGGTCGGCGGGCAGCGCCGAGGCGAGCGCTCGGCCCGAGCGCACGAGTCGAGGCGTGATCAGGATCAGCCGCTCGAAGCGCGTGCTGGTCTCGCTGCGATTGGTGAACAGGTTGCCGACGATAGGTACGTCGCCGAGCACCGGCACGCGATCGGTGCCGCGCTCCGAACTCTCGCGCGTCATGCCGCCGATCAGCAGGCTCTCGCCCTCCTGGATGAGCGCCTGCGTGTTGATCGTGGACCGATCGACAACCGGCAGCTGGTCGACCTGAACCTTCGAGATGTTGCCATCCTCGACGGATACCAGGAGCTTGATGCGCCAGCCCTCCTGATCCCGAAAGACATTCGGCGTCACGCGCAGCGCGGTACCCGCCGACACATTGAACAGATCGACCTCCTGGCGACCGGCCACCCGAACGTAGAACGTCGAGTTGTTGTCGAACAGCGCCTCGACGTTGGACAGCGTGATCAGCTGCGGGCGCGAGACCACGCGCGCCGCCCCGTTGGAGGCGAGTGCGTTGATGCGCGAGATGAAGTTGGCGCCACTGCCAAGTACGGTCGACACGTACATCCCCAGCCCTGTCGGCGTGATCTGCTGGCCGGCAGCAAGGCGAGTGTCAGCATCGGTACCTCGACCGAACAGGACGTCGTTGCGACCGTTGACCCAGCGCCAGTTGATGCCGAGTTCCTGCAGACGCGAGATGTTGATGTCGACGATGGTGGCCTCGACCTCGACCATCTGCGGTTCGAAGTCCAGCGCGGCGATCAGCTGCTCGTACATCGGCAGACGCTCGACGACGTCGCGCACGATGACCGCGTTCGAACGCGGATCGGCCTCGATGTGCGCACCACCGACCTGACTCACGACGTAGCGTGAGGCGCCCGCCGCGGAACCCGAAGGACCGCCCTGGACAGCACGCTCGAGAGCGGCACGCTCGCCGCCACGTTCGGCGAGCTCGGGGGCCGACCCGCCCGCACCCTCGCCCAGCGTGGGCAGGCGACCGATCCCCGCAAGGCCCTGCCCTCGAAGGCGGGGCTGGCTGGGTCGCAGCAGCGTGTCACTGTCGATCGGCTGAGACGCGGGTATGACCACACCGGGCGCCACCTGCTGAACCAGCGTCTGCCCGAGCCCCGCCGTGACACTGCGCAGCACGGACGCGACACCGGGGATCACAAGCTGGCGGCCACCGAAGGCGACGCGCGTGTCCTGCGCCCACGCATGGCGAAGGTAGAACACACGGAAACCGATGGTCCCGGCCGATGTCGTCGCAACCGGCTGCGCCGTGACCGTCGTGGTCGCGCCTCGTGCGGGCGCACCCGCGACCTCCGCACGAACCAGGTCATCGAACTGCTGTAGAAAACGCGGCGTGCCCAGTGCCACCAGCGTGCCGGTGCGCGTCGTGCGCAGCGTGTTTCGCGCGTCGGGAAGCCCGAGCTCCTCGGCGGAACGCACGATGCGCGCCGCCTGCGCCGCATCGACACCGTAGGTGCGCGTGGCGATCTCGGCCGCCGAGAAGACATGCATGATCGCGCCGTCGTGGTAGCCGACCAACGAGAAGCTGCGGGCGAGTTCCTTGAACACCGAGTCGGCGGTTCCCTGAAAGCGACCGTTGACAGCACCCTGAACGAGCGGACTCACGGTGACTGGGACGTCGATCTGGGAGAAAAGATCGTTGAGGAAGGCCGGCAACTGCTGCTCGCGGGCGACCACCGTGACCTTCCGGCCAAGACCGGGCGCCACCCCGGCATGGGCGGCGTCGGGCCGAACGAAGCACGCCACGAGCAGCGTTGCCGCGATCACGACCGCGAGCGAGCGGCGAGCGCACGCCTGCGCGCCGACGAGGCCACGATGCCACGAAGCCGAACTCATCGCTGTGCCTCGGCGGCGATCTGCGGTGCAGCCACCGGCGGAACGACGACGCGACCGGTGACCTCCATCCGCAGAGAAGGGATCAGTTCGTGGAAGGAGAGCACGGCCACATCGAACAAATCGTTCTCGATCAGTTTGCGCAGGTGACGACGAACCTCGACCGTGGTCAGTATCAGGTGCGTGCCGCTGCGCGCAACCTCCGCGCCGACAGCCGCCACGACTCGCTCGGCGAGCGGCGGGTCGATCGCAAGCTGCTGGGCATGCCCGACGGTGCGCACCGACTCCTTCAGGTGCGCCTCCAGCTGGGGATCGAGCAGAAGCGCTCGCAACACGCCATCGGGCGCGAATCGATGACAGAGCTCGCGGCGCAGCGCGATCCGAGCGAATTCCGTCAGCGTGTGAACATCGCTGTCGCGATCGGCCGACTCGACGATGCCGCCGAGCAGCGCGCGCAGGTTGCGCACACCGACCTCCTCCTCGACCAGCCGCCGGAACACTTCGGCAAAACGCGGTACCGGCACGAGACGCTGAGCCTCCTTGACGAGGTCCGGCAATTCCTCGGCTGCACGCGAAAACATCGACGACACTTCCTGCGAGCCGACGAATAGCGCGCACTGGCGTCGCAGCGCCTGGGCGACCGGCGTGATCATGTCGGCGCCGACATCGCGAACCTGTTCGCCGCGCGCTATCGGCACCTCGAACGCAAGCAGCCGCCAGCTCGACCGCGGTGCCGACGGATCGAAGTGCAGGGCCACCTGAGGCAACGCGACGCCCAGCCGCAGGTTGAAGTCGCGCAGCACCGAATCGAGCCGGTGCCCGAGATCGGCGGGGTCGAGCTGCCGGGCCTGCGGCCCGAACACCTCGAGCAGCAGCATCACCATCGGCTGCGGAACCACCTCGGCCGAACGCACGACCACCGGGCCGCTCTCACGCGCGAGACGATCATCGCGCCCGCCCTGCCCGACCGCGCCGAGCACGCGCTCGCGCAGCGCGGGTGTCAGCATCGCGCCGGTCAGTGCCAGCGTCGCGCCCGCGGCGATGAAGACAACCGACGGAAACCCGGGAACCAGCGCCATCAGGAAGGCGATGCCACCCGAGACCAGCAGCACTCGCGGCTTGGCAAGAACCTGCTTGCGAATGGAGTCGCCGAGGTGCCGATCGGTCTCGTCACCCGTGGTCCGGGTGACGATCAGGCCGGCAGCCATCGCCGCGAGCAGCGCCGGAATCTGCGAGACCATGCCGTCGCCGATGGTGAGAATCGAGTACTTCACCAGCGCGCTCGACATGTCCATGCCTTTCTGCATGACACCGACCGCGAGCCCGCCGATCAGGTTGATCAGGATGATCACGATGCCGGCGATCGCATCACCCTTGACAAACTTCATCGCGCCGTCGAGGTTGCCGTGAAGCTTGCTCTCGAGTTCGAGCATGCTGCGCTTGCGCCGCGCATCGTGCTTGTCGATCAGTCCGGCGCGAAGGTCCGAGTCGATCGACAGCTGCTTGCCGGGCATCGCATCGAGCGAGAAGCGTGCCGCGACCTCGGCCACCCGCTCGGCGCCCTTCGCGATCACGATGAACTGCACCACCGTGATGATCAGGAAGGTGACAAGCCCCACCACGAGGTTGCCCCCCGCAACGGTCTTGCCGAAGGTGTCGATGATGTGACCCGCATCGCCCTCGAGCAGGATCATCCGGGTGGTGGCGATGCCGAGCGCCAGCCGGAAGAGCGTCGTCACGAGCAGCACGCTCGGGAATGCCGGAAACTCGCTTGGCGTCGCGATGTAGATCGCCAGCAGCAGCAGCGTCACACCACACATGATGTTGACGGCCACCAGCACGTCGATCACGAAAGCCGGCAACGGCAACACCATCAGCGCGACGATCGCGATCACGCCTGCAACAAGCAGCAGGTCGCTGAACCGGGAGAGCAGCCCTTCGGACTGCTGGCGACCGCTCGCGCGGAAATAGGCGTCGAGGCTCACCGCGCGTCTCCACGAGGCGTCGCCGAAGCGGCTTCGCGGGCCTGCGTCGCCAGTTCACGATAAACCGCGAGCACATCACGAACGTAGGCCGTTGTCTCCGGGTACGGCGGCACGCGAAGACCGTGACGCCTCACCGCGCCCTCGCCCGCGTTGTACGCTGCGAGCACCAGGGAGAGATCGTTGCCGAACTCTCCCTGCAACCACTTGAGATACGCGGCCGCTGCCGCCGCATTGAAGGCCGGTTCATGGAGATGGCGCTCCGACTGCACACCGAAGCGCGCACCAGTCTGCGGCATCACCTGCATGAGCCCGCGGGCGCCCGCAGGCGACACCGCTTCCGGACGATGACGGCTCTCGACCCACGCAACCGCGTGCAGCAGCAGCGGGTCGATGTCGTTGCGCGCGGCGGCAGGCGCGAGCACCGCATCGGCCTCGCGCATCCTGACCAGCGCCCCTGCATCCGGCGCCCTCACCTTCGGCATCGGGGTCGGACGCTCGCTCGCGGGACGTTCGGACGGCATGCGCTCGGCCGGAAGTCGCAACGCCGGAGGATCGCTACGCGGCATGACCGGCTCGCGTACCGGCTCGGCCGCGCCAGGCGCGACGACCTCGCGAGGCGGCTCGTCGATGCGCTTGACCGCCGGGGGCAGCGCGGGATCGCGCACGGTCGCGCTTGCACCAACCGAGCAGCGGCCGAGTGCATCGCTGAACTTGGAAGGCATCTGCGCGGCCTGCGACGCCGGCAGACGAAGATTGCCCACCATGCAGGGATGCGGCGCCCTGGCATCCGCTGGCAGCGGTGCCGGTGGCCACGCAAGCGCGGGCGCAGCGACCGACAACCCGAGGACGAACGCGCTCGTCGCGACCCGGATCACACCCCGTGGCGCGCGGATGAAGGCGTCGACCGCCGGACGGCGGTCGACAGGCGATGGCGGAAGCTGCG
>JBIIHU010000396.1:0-2764 GCA_044235405.1 Burkholderiaceae bacterium | reverse complement strand
CCGGGTCGATGACGGGAAACAGGGCCAGCACCGGCACGCCCGCCGCGAGGCAGCGCTCGGCCACCCCGAAGAGCAGGTCGATGCTGAGCCGTTCGACCCCCGGCATCGAGGCGACCGCGTGGCGCCGGTTGCTGCCCTCGTGCACGAAGACCGGGTAGATCAGGTTGTCGGCCGACAGCGTGTTCTCCCGCATCATGCGCCGCGAGAAATCGTCGCGCCGCATCCTGCGCATCCGGATCGCCGGGTACGAGGGATCGCGGGGGTTGTCGGCGGCGCTCATCGGGCAGGCTCCTGGCTTGACGGAAGGGGAGGCGACTGTCCAGCACGGTGGACACGCCACGATGGCACGTCGTCGCGCCATCGGCGCTCTTCTACCATGAAGCCGTCCGTGCTGCCCGGCGCACTGCCGGCTTCCGAGCCGCCCGCCGACCTGTTTCAGGCCGAGGGCGGGGCCGTCTCGGCGTCGGCAGCCGGGGGTGCCTGCGCCAGCCAGCCTTCGATGCGCGTGCGCGCCTCGTCGATGCCCAGGCGATGCGTGGCCGAGAAGCTGATGACGCCGATGCTGCGCCCGGGGAAGTGTTCGGCGAGCTGGGCGACGACCTGCCGGCGGACCCGCTGACGCTGCTCGAAGCCGAACTTGTCCGACTTGGTGAGCAGCACCAGCAGCTGAACGCCCGGGTCGATCCACGCGATCATCGCGGCATCGGCCGGCGTGAGCTCACGTCGGATGTCGAGCATCACCACCACGCCGCGCAGCGAGCGGCGCCCCTTCAGGTACGGGCCAGCAAGCGCATCCCAGCCGCTGCGAACGCCCAGCGGAACCTTGGCATAGCCGTAGCCGGGCGTATCGACCAGCAGCGCATCAACCCTCTCGACGGCGCCGAGCGCGAAGAAGTTCAGCGCCTGCGTGCGTCCGGGGGTGCGGCTGGCGAAGGCGAGCCGCTTGCGCGCGCAAAGGGTGTTGATGGCGGTGGACTTGCCGGCGTTGGATCGACCGACGAAGGCGACCTCGGGCGGCCCCTCGGCTGGCATCTGCCGAGGCTGGGCCACCGTGGTGGCGAATCGGGCGGTGAGGAGCAGTGCCATGGAATCGGGAAATGACCTCGGCAATGCGCCTGGAGTAGAATCGAGAGTTTACGTGACTTGTCACTTCACTCCTGTTCGTGAGCGACGCATGAGCCCAGCCCCCGCTTCCGGCCTCTCCCAGGCGCAACGCCGCCACGCGGTCGTCGGTCCCCTTTTCGCCTCGGTTCCCGGCGGTCTTGCCCGCGGGCTTCTCGTGGCGGCGGGTGTCCTCGTGTCGGCCGGGGCAGCCTTGGCGCAGGCGCCCGCGAAACCCGACCCGGCCAAGGGCCAGCAGATTGCCGCGCAGGCCTGCGCCGCCTGCCACGGTGCCGACGGCAACAGCACCAGCCCGAGCAACCCGAAGCTCGCGGGCCAGCACGCCGATTACCTCTACAAACAGCTGCAGAACTTCAAGGTCAAGCCTGGCGCCAAGGAGGCTGAACGGGCCAATGCCGTGATGGCCGGCTTCGCCGCCTCGCTGTCCGACGCCGACATGCGCAATGTCGCCGCGTGGTATGCCTCGCAGAAACTGAAGCCGTCGGCGGCGCGCAACGCGGATACCGTCGAGCTCGGCCAGAAGATCTGGCGCGGGGGCATCGCGGCCAAGTCGGTGCCCGCGTGCGCGGGATGCCACAGCCCGAACGGTGCCGGCATCCCGGCCCAGTATCCGCGTCTGGGCGGCCAGTACGCCGACTACACCGAAGCCCAGCTGGTCGCCTTCCGCCAGGGAGTTCGCAAGAACAGCGCCCAGATGACCTCGATCGCCGCGCGGATGTCCGACGCCGAGATCAAGGCGGTTTCCGACTACATCGCCGGCTTGCGCTGATCGCGCGTGGTGGGGGAGGCTGGTCCCGCCCCCGGTTGATCGGACGCGGGCTGCGGCCGCGCCTGCGGCGCCGGCAGCACCAGAGGGCCGCGCTGTCCGCAGCCGGCAAGCGCGCCGCCCAGTATCACCGCAGCCACCAGCGTCGCTTGCAGGCGCGCCGCCGCTCGGCGGCTCCTGATGGTCTTCATCAAGGCACTCTAGCATGACCGAACCCGAGTTCCTCGCCGCCTGTGACCAGGTGCTGAGCGCGATCGAGGATGCCGTCGACCGCTGCGGCGTCGATATCGAAAGCAGCCGAAGCGGCAACGTGCTCGAACTCGAGTTCGACGACGGCTCGAAGATCATCGTCAACGGCAACGCGCCGGTTCGAGAGATCTGGGTGGCCGCGCGCAGTGGCGCCTTTCACTGCCGTTTCGAGGCAGGTGCCTGGGTCGATACCCGAGGCGCCGGCGAGCTTTTCGCGCTGCTGTCCGAACTCTCGAGCCGGCAGGCGGGCGTACCCGCCCGCATCGTCGCGCCGGGCCGCGCCTAGGGGGTGGGCGCGCGACTCCCGGCGGCGCCCGACGCCGCGCCCTCGGCGTAGCTGTAGTCGCCGTCCGTGCCGATCACGCCCTCCGGAACCACCGCCGGCTGTTCGGGCACGCCTGCCAGCGCCTTGCCCATGTAGGTCATCCAGATCGGCAGCGCGAGCCCGCCGCCGGTTTCGCGATCGCCAAGCTTGCGCGGCTGGTCGAAACCCACCCAGGCGACCGCCGCGATGGTCGGTGCGTAGCCCGCGAACCATGCGTCGTGCGAGTCGTTGGTGGTGCCGGTCTTGCCAGCGAGATCGCCCCGGTTCAGCGCGAGCGCGCGCCGCGCGGTGCCGTTGCGCAC
>JBIIHU010000151.1:0-9289 GCA_044235405.1 Burkholderiaceae bacterium | reverse complement strand
GGAACCCGCCCTCGGTGAACTTCATGATGTTGCCCTTGTGCACGAGCGTGACGCTGGGCTTGTCGTTGTCGATCGCGTACTGGATCGCCTTGCGCACCAGACGCTCGGTGCCCTCGCGCGACACCGGCTTGATGCCGATGCCCGAGGTCTCGGGGAAGCGGATCTTCTTGACGCCCATCTCGTCGATGAGGAAGCGGATCAGCTTGCGCGCCTTGTCGGACTCGGCTTCGTACTCGATGCCCGCGTAGATGTCCTCCGAGTTCTCGCGGAAGATCACCATGTTGGTCTTTTCGGGCTCCTTCAGGGGCGAAGGCACGCCCTTGAAGTACTGGATGGGCCGCAGGCAGACGTAGAGATCGAGTTCCTGGCGGAGCGCGACATTGAGCGAGCGGATGCCTCCGCCGACCGGCGTGGTGAGCGGACCCTTGATCGAGACCACATACTCGCGAAGTGCCTGCAGGGTTTCCTCGGGGAGCCAGACATCCGGCCCGTAGACCTTGGTGGACTTCTCGCCGGCGTAGATCTCCATCCAGTGGATCTGCCGCTTGCCACCGTAGGCCCTGGCCACCGCGGCATCGACGACCTTGATCATCACGGGCGTGATGTCGAAGCCGGTGCCGTCGCCCTCGATGTAGGGGATGATCGGGTTGTCAGGGACGTTGAGGGAGAAGTCGGCGTTGACCGTGATCTTCTGGCCGCCTGCCGGAACCTTGATGTGCTTGTACATGGAGACATCCCCGAAAGACGCTGGGTGGAGGGCTGCTGCGCGACCGAATTATAGTCCCGCGCCCGGCCCGGTCGCAGGCGTCACGGGGTGCCGACATCGCCGGATCCGGACCTCCGGCGACGCCCGATCTGTTGCAAACACGCCACCGCGGCATGGCCGGCAAGGCCGCGTCCCGCAAGCCGGCGCGGGCTGGGGGCTAGAATCCGATGCCTCGTGTCAACGGGCAGCGACGCTGCGCGTTACAGGAGGGGACCGCAAGGTCGTCCAACTCACCACAAAATAGTACCGAGGATCACATGACCAAACTGATCGCTGTCCTGATCGCTGGCCTGTTCGCTGTTGGCGCCGTCCACGCTTCCGATGCGAAGAAGGATGCCAAGGACGCCAAGAAGACCGAAGCCAAGAAGTAATTCGACTCCCAGTCGAAGCGAGGCAGGGGTTTCCCCTGCCTCTTTTTTTTGTGGATCGCTGCCAGCCCCGGCGCACGACCACCGCACCACCACCCTCCCGATGCCCATCAGACGACAAGACACCCGCAGACGCAGCCTGCGCGCGCTCGTCGCGGCACTCGCGGCAAGCCTGATGTCCCTGCCGCCGGCCTCGGCCCAGCCCGACCCCGCCGCGCAGCCCGCGCCCCTGCCGCGCATCGAACTGCAGGCGGGTGTGCACCTGATCCGGGCGGAAGTCGCACAGGACTTCGCATCGCGCGCTCGGGGACTGATGTTCCGCGACGCGCTCGCCCCCAATCACGGGATGCTCTTCGTCTTCGAGCAGGCCGCCAGGCAGTGCTTCTGGATGCGAAACACCCGAATCCCGCTGTCGGCGGCGTTCCTCGACGACAGCGGACGCATCGTGAATATCGCCGACATGCAGCCCTTCAGCGACGACAGCCACTGCTCGGCGGCACCGGTCCGCTTCGTGCTGGAGATGGAGCAGGGCTGGTTTGTCAGGCGGGGCCTGCGCGAAGGCAGTCGACTCGCGGGGCCTCGAGGCCTTTTCAGCACGCCCTGAGGCGGGCATTGCGGATGCGACCGGCTGGCGATGCCTGCCGGCTGGGTCGTCCTTGCGCGCGACGGGCACGCAAGGACGAAGGCACGGCAGCGAGCCCGCGGCTCAGGCGAAGTTCGCCGAGGCGAAGTCCCAGTTGGCCAGGCTGTTCAGGAAGGTCTCGACGAACTTCGGACGCGCGTTGCGGTAGTCGACGTAGTACGCGTGCTCCCAGACATCGAGGGTGAGCAGGGCCTTGTCGCCGGAGGTGAGGGTGGTGCCGGCGTTCGAGGTGTTGACGATGTCGACCGAGCCGTCGGGCTTGCGCACCAGCCAGGTCCAGCCCGAACCGAAGTTGCCCACGGCGCTCTTGGTGAAGGCTTCCTTGAACGCGGCGAACGATCCCCACTTGCGATTGATCGCATCGGCCAGCGCACCGGAGGGCTCCCCGCCGCCGCCGGGCTTCATGCTGTGCCAGAAGAAGGTGTGGTTCCAGACCTGGGCGGCGTTGTTGAAGACCCCGCCCGAGGACTTGCGGACGATGTCCTCGAGGCTCATCGGCTCGAATTCGGTGCCCTTGATCAGGTTGTTCAGGTTGGTCACGTAGGCCTGGTGATGCTTGCCGTGGTGATACTCGAAGGTTTCCTTCGAGATGTGGGGCGCCAGGGCATCGGCGGCATAGGGCAGCGGCGGCAGGGTGTGTTCCATGGAAGGTCCTGTTCGAGGGGGTTGGCGGGCTGCCGCGGCGCGGCGTGCGGAAAGGCCCGAGATTTTAGGTCACAAGGCCGCGCCGCCTCAACGCGACCCTTCGCCACGCGGGGAAGCCTCGGTGGGCTCGACGCGCAACGCAAGCACCCCATCGGCAAGGGTGGCGGTCAGCATATCGCCGGGTGCCGCTTGATCGCTGGCGCGAATCACCTCGCCCCGGGTCGTGCTCAGAATCGCATAGCCACGCGCGAGCACGGCGCGCGGGCTCACGAGGTCGAGCTGCTGGGCGAGCGCCTTCAGGCCGACCGCCCGGCGCTCGATCATCGCGCCGGCAGCCTGGTCGAGGCGTCTGGCCAGGGCCGCCAGCCGGGCGGCCGCCGGATCGATCGGCGGCGGTCGCAGGCGGACCCGGGCGAAAGCCATGCGCCGCGTCGCGCGCTCCAGCCGCGCCTCGCCGGCCAGTGCCAGGCGCCGGGCGAGCGCGCGCAGGCCCTGCCCGCGCGCCGCAAGGTAGGCAGCCGGCGAGCGCAGCTGCCGCGCCGCCAGGTCGAGCCGCTGCTCGGCATCGCGCTGCAGCCGTCCGACGGCTCGCGCCAGCCGGATGGCATCACGCTCGAGGGCCGTGAGCAGCGCGGTGCGTTCCGGCACGGCGAGCGATGCGGCCGCCGTCGGCGTCGGCGCCCGCAGGTCGGCCACGAAGTCGGCGATCGTCACGTCGCTTTCGTGACCGACGCCACTGACCACCGGGATCGGCGACGCGGCAATGGCCCGCGCGAGCGTCTCGTCGTTGAAGGCCCAGAGGTCCTCGATCGGGCCGCCCCCCCGCACCAGCAGGAGCACATCACACTCCCGGCGGCGCGCCGCCGACGCCAGCGCCGCGACGAGCCCGGCGGGCGCGTCCGCGCCCTGCACGGCGCTCGGGTAGAGGATGACCTCGACATGCGGCGCCCGGCTGCGAAGGATCGCCAGCACGTCATGCAGGGCGGCGGCCTGCGGCGACGTGACGACACCGATGCGGCGAGGGTGAGCGGGCAGCGACCGCTTGCGCTCGGCCTCGAGCAGCCCCTCGGCTCGCAGCCGGTCGCGCGTCCGCAGGAACTGCTGGAACAGATCGCCCGCTCCCGCCCGACGCATCTGCTCGACACCGAGCTGGAATTCACCGCGGGGCTGGTAGAAGCCGGGCAGCGCGCGGACATCGACCCTGTCGCCTTCGCGCGGCACGAAAGCGACCCCCTGCGCCCGATGGCGGAACATCACGCAACGCACCTGGGCGCCGGCATCCTTCAGCGAGAAGTACCAGTGACCGCTGGCGGCACGGGTGAAATTCGAGATCTCGCCGGCCACCCAGACCGGTGGGCAGCTGCCCTCGATCAGCTCCGCCACCCGGCGGTTGAGCTGGCTGACGGTGAGCGGCGCGGCACCTCGCGCACCGGTGGCCAGCAGGGATTCGTCAGCAGCCATGCGGGTTTCCGGGTGATCGATGTCCACAAAGCCAGGCTTGACGGGTCTTTCGGGGCGATAAGCCCTCAGGATCCAACAAAAATTCGCAAATCATTGTTTTATATATATTTTTTTATTGCCTAAATTTTGTGCAAACCACCTCCGTCACCGATTCGCGCGTGTTTCGACGCGATCTGTCGACGATGTTCACATGCTTTTCCACAGCTTGTGTGGACATCCCCCCTCGCCCGCCGCGCGCCGCCGGCGGGTACCCACCCGAACTTGCCGGGCGCCGTCCAAACACCGGACAATAGCAATGCCTGACCCTTCACTTCTCGGGAGCCGCGCGTGTTTTCCCTGATCCTGGCGGCCGGCTGGCCGGTGTGGTTCCTGCTGCTCGCCTCGCTGGTAGGGGTGGCGCTGGTGATCGAGCGCGCGCTATCGCTGAAGCGCTCCCGGGTGCTGCCGGCGCGCCTGCTCGACGACGTCCTGACGATGCATCGCGCGCGGCAGATCACCCCCGAGATGGTGCAGCGCCTCGAGGCGACGGCACCGGTCGGCCGCATCTTCGCCACCGGCCTGCGTCACGAGGCCTCGCCGCGGGATGTGATCAAGCAGGCGATGGAGGAAACCGGGCGCGCGGTCGCCCACGATCTCGAGCGCTTCCTGCCGGCCATCGCCACGGTGGCCACGGTCGCGCCCCTGCTCGGGCTGTTCGGCACGGTGGTCGGCATGATCGAGATCTTCGGCGCGCAGACCCCGACCGGCACCAACCCCCAGCAGCTCGCCCACGGCATTTCGGTCGCCCTCTACAACACCGCGCTCGGCCTCGTGGTCGCGATTCCCGCGATGATCGCCTACCGGTACTTCCGCTCCCGGGTCGACGATCTGCTGCTCGATATGGAACAGCAGTCGATCCGCCTGGTCGACGCCCTGCGCCCTGCGCCCGAGGCTGCTCGCGCGGCGCCGCGCGCCTGACGGGGCTGCCCACTCATGAATTTCCGCAGGCACGCCCGTCGCGAAGACCCGGAGATCAACTTCATCCCGCTGATCGACCTGCTGCTGGTCGTTCTCATCTTCGTGATGGTCACCACGACCTTCTCCCGCTTTACCGAGCTCAAGGTCGATCTGCCCTCGGCAGGCGCCGATCGACCCGCCGAGCGCCCCCGGGAGATCATCGTGGCGGTCTCGGCCGACGGGCGCTACCTGATCGACGACACCGTCCGCCCCTTCGACAGCCCGAGCCGCTTCGCGCAGGCCCTGCTGCAGTCGGCTGCCGGTCGCAGCGACGCGGTGCTCGTCATCCACGCCGACGCCGGCGCGAGCCACCAGTCGGTGGTCAACGTGCTCGAGGCGGCCCGGCTGGCGGGCCTCGCGAAGGTCACCTTCGCCGCCAAGGGCCCGGTCGGCGGGGCAAGCCGCTGATCGCACCGCTGGAGCGCGCGAGGCGGGCGCTCGAGATGCGCCTGCTCGCAGGCTGGTTCGGCGCGCGCGCGCCTGGCTGGCTGCCGCGGCTGCTCGGCCGCGCGGTGGCTCGCGTGGCCACCCGGCGACGCGCCGCGCTGCGGTACCTGCCCCATGCGCAGCGTCCGGCGGTGGTCGTGATCGGCAATCTCGTGGTCGGCGGCACCGGCAAGACCCCCCTGGTGGCCGAAGTCGCGCGCAGCCTGGCCGCGCGCGGCTGGCGCGTCGGCATCCTGGCGCGTGGTCACCGGGCCCGACGTCGCGATCCCCGACTGGTCGGACCCGACGACGATGCGCTCGAGCACGGCGACGAGCCGGTGCTGCTGGCTAGGGTCACCGACCTGCCAGTGGCCTGCGGCCACGACCGCGGCGCGGCCCTGGCGCTGCTGACCCGCCGGCACCCGGGGCTCGAGATCGTGATCAGCGACGACGGCCTGCAGCATGCGCGGCTGCCGCGCAGCCTCGAGCTCGCGGTATTCGACGCCCGAGGCGCGGGCAACGGCGAGGTGCTCCCGGCGGGCCCGCTGCGCGAGCCGCTCGCGCATCTCGCCACCATGGACGCGATGCTCTGGCGCGACGATGAAGCCGCCCCCCGGCTGTCCGCGGCAGTCGCGCGACCTGCGCGCACCTTCGGCTTTCACCTGGTTCCCACCGGCTGGCGCGCGGTGCGCGATCACCGGGCAACCCCGCTCGCCCTGGCGGAATTCGCCGCCCGGGTGCGCGGGCAGACGGTGCACGCCCTCGCCGGCATCGCGCGCCCGGAACGCTTCTTCGACACGATCCGGGACTGCGACATCGTCGTCGATCGCCGGCACGCGCTGCCCGACCACGTGGTGGCCGACGCGTCGCTGCTGCCCCCGCCACCGGCCATCATCCTGATGACGGCCAAGGACGCCGTAAAATTCGCCCGGTTCGCCGACGAACGCTGCTGGTGCCTCGAGGTGCGGGCGCATCTCGATCCGGCGCTGCTCATCTGGCTGGAGGAGACGCTGCTTGGACCATCGCCTTATTGACATCCTCGTGTGCCCGCTCTGCAAGGGCCCCCTCGGTTTCGACCGCGAGGCCGCCGAGCTGATCTGCACACGCGATCACCTCGCGTTTCCGGTGCGCGACGGCATCCCGGTGATGCTCGAGGACGAAGCGCGCCGGCTGCCCGACTGACGCCGTGGAGGCCAGCCCCGCCACCGGCGAAGCCGGCTTTGTCGCGATCATTCCGGCGCGTCTCGCGTCCACCCGGCTTCCCGGCAAGCCGCTTGCCGACATCGGCGGCCTTCCGATGGTCGTGCGGGTGGCGATCCAGGCCCGCGCCAGCGGTGCCGCGCGGGTCGTGATCGCAACCGATGCCCCCGATGTCATACGGGTCGCCGACCGGCACGGCATCGAGGCGCTGCTGACGCGCGCCGACCATCCCTCGGGCACCGACAGGCTTGCCGAAGCCGCGCAGGCCCTCGGGCTGGGCGATGACGTGCGAGTGGTCAACGTGCAGGGTGACGAGCCGCTGATCGATCCGGCCGCCATCGGCGCAGTGGCCGGGCTGCTGGGTCGCGCCCCCGATTGCGCGATCGCGACGGCGGCCCACCCGATCGACGCGCTGGGCGACTACCTGAACCCGAACGTCGTCAAGGTGGTGGTCAGTGCCAGTGACCGCGCGCTCTACTTCTCGCGTGCCCCGATTCCCTTCGAGCGCGACGGCGATCCTGGCGCGCGCACGCTCTCGCCGGCGCTGCGTGCGGCGCCGGTGCTCAGGCATGTCGGGCTGTACGCCTATCGCGTGTCGTTTCTGCGCCGCTATCCCGCGCTCGCCCGATCGCCGCTCGAAGCCCTCGAATCGCTCGAGCAGCTGCGAGCGCTCTGGCACGGCCTGCCGATCGCCGTCCTGCGGCTGGCGCACGCGCCCGCGCCCGGCGTCGACACCCCCGACGACCTCGAGCGGGTGCGCGCGGCGGTTGCGGCCACGGGGGCGGGACGACCCACCCGGGGGTCGGACGACGCGGTTTGACCCTGCGACGGCTTTGAAGGTACCTTTGGCCCCGCACGCCGCCCGGCGGGGCTGCGCCGGGCCGACCCTGCGCGCCGCCCCCGCAGGATCCCGACTCCCACGCTTCAGGTTGCGCACATGCGATTGATACTCCTCGGGCCGCCGGGTGCCGGCAAAGGCACGCAGGCCGCGTTCATCAAGGAACGCTTCGGCATTCCCCAGATCTCCACCGGCGACATGCTGCGCGCCGCCGTGCGGGAGGGAACGCCGCTCGGAATCGCCGCCAAGAAGGTCATGGACGCCGGCGGCCTGGTTTCCGACGACATCATCATCGGGCTCGTACGCGACCGCCTCGCGCAGCCCGATTGCGCATCCGGCTACCTGTTCGACGGATTCCCGCGAACCATTCCGCAGGCCGACGCGATGAAGCAGGCCGGCGTGGCGATCGACTTCGTGCTCGAGATCGACGTCCCGGACGCCGAGATCGTCGAGCGGATGAGCGGGCGGCGCGTGCACGTGGCCAGCGGCCGCACCTACCATGTGCGATTCAACCCGCCGCGCGTGAGCGGCATCGACGACCTCAGCGGAGAGCCGCTGATCCAGCGCGACGACGACCGCGAGGAAACCGTGCGCAAGCGCCTCGAGGTCTATCACGCCCAGACCCGCCAGCTCGTCGACTACTACGGACGATGGGCTGCGAGCAACGAACCGGGTGCGCCGCGCTACCGCCGTATTGCCGGCATCGGTCCGGTGGACACGATTCGCGAGCGGGCCTTCGAGGCCTTGCGCTGAACGGTACTGCAGCCGGCCGGCGCCGCAAGCGCCGGCTTGCCAACGCGCCGCGCGATTGCGCAGAATCGCGTGCCCGGCGCGACCGCGAGCCCGGCGCCTCCCGTCGCCTTTTCCCTTTCGAACAAACACACACCACGCAGGAGAGACCCCGATGACAGCAGCCTCGACAGGCCTGTGGTTCGCGTTGATCTGCGGTGCGATCGCCGTTGTCTACGGCATCGTCACCAGCCGCACGATCCTCGCGCTACCCGCCGGCAATGCCCGCATGCAGGAGATCGCCGCGGCGATCCAGACCGGCGCGCAGGCCTACCTGAACCGCCAGTACCGGACCATCGGCATCGTCGGTGTGGTGCTCTTTTTCGTCCTCGGTCTCGTGCCGGGGCTCGGCTGGTCGACCGCCGTCGGCTTCGCGATCGGCGCGATCCTGTCGGGCGCTGCGGGCTACATCGGCATGAACGTGTCGGTCCGTGCCAACGTGCGCACCGCGCAGGCCGCCACCCAGGGCCTGAACCCCGCGCTGGATGTCGCGTTCAAGGGCGGCGCGATCACCGGCATGCTGGTGGTCGGTCTGGGCCTGCTCGGTGTGGCCGGCTACTACCTGTTTCTTACCCAGGGTGTGACCGAGGCCGCGCAGCTGCATACCGCGCTCAAGCCGCTGATCGGCCTGGCCTTCGGCTCCTCGCTGATCTCGATCTTCGCGCGACTGGGCGGCGGCATCTTCACGAAGGGTGCCGACGTGGGCGCGGACCTGGTGGGCAAGGTCGAGGCGGGCATCCCCGAAGACGACCCCCGCAACCCGGCGGTGATCGCCGACAACGTCGGTGACAACGTCGGCGACTGCGCAGGCATGGCGGCCGACCTCTTCGAGACCTACGCGGTCACGCTGATCGCCACGATGCTGCTCGGCGCGCTGATGGTCACCGGCGCCCAGGCGCAAGCGGCGCTCTATCCGCTGGTGCTCGGCGGCTTCTCGATCATCGCCTCGGTGGTCGGCGCGTTCTTCGTGAAGACCACGCCCGGCGGCAAGATCATGAATGCCCTGTACAAGGGCCTGATCGTCGCGGGCGTGCTCGCCACCATCGCCGCCTGGCCGCTCACGCAATGGGTCTTTGGCGGCGTCGATCTCGCCCCCGCCGGCCTGTCGATCATGAATCTGTGGCTGTGCGTGGTTGTCGGCATGGTGCTCACCGGCC
>JBIIHU010000150.1:0-9308 GCA_044235405.1 Burkholderiaceae bacterium | reverse complement strand
AGTGCCTGCTCACCCAGGCGCCCTCGCCGGTCGACGAGAAGCAGTTGCGCGAGCTGCACATCCGCCTGCGCGCGGCCGAAGCGCCGCGCCCTTGAGCCGGGCGGCCGTGCGGGTGCTCCGCGCGGCCGCCGCAACCGTCTGGTGATACCCCGATGGGCAGCAAGATCCCGGAGTCCGTGCTGGTGGTGATCCACACCCCGGCGCTGCAGGTGCTGCTGCTCGAGCGCGCCGATCACCCGGGTTTCTGGCAGTCGGTCACCGGCAGCAAGGACCGCGCCGACGAGGCGCTGGCTTTCACCTGCGCGCGCGAAGTGCGCGAGGAAACCGGCCTGGACGTGACGCGCTACGAGCTCCTCGACTGGGGTCTGACCAACCGCTACGAGATCTTCCCGCACTGGCGCCACCGCTACCCGGAGGGCGTCACGCACAACACCGAGCATGTGTTCGGACTGTGCGTGCCGGCGCCGCTGCCAGTGGAGGTCGCGCCGCGCGAGCACCTGGGTTATGTCTGGCTGCCCTGGGAAGAGGCTGCCGAGCGCTGCTTCTCGTGGTCCAATGCCCAGGCCATCCGCGAGCTGCCCGAGCGCCGTCGCGCGGGCGCCGGGAGCGGCGCGCCCGGCGCAGCGTCATGAGCCCGCCGCGGCCCAGGGCGCGCGCCCGGGCGGCCGAGGTCGCTGCCGCGCCGCCCCCGATTCCCGCGCTGCGGCTGCGCGTGGCCACCTACAACATCCACAAGGGCGTCTCGCGCGAGTTCTTCGGCCTGCGCCATGTCTCGCGGATCCACGAGCTGCGCGCCCGCCTGCACGAGCTCGACGCCGACCTGGTCTTCCTGCAGGAGGTACAGGGCCGCCACGAGCGGCATGCCACCCGCTTCCCGCACTGGCCGCGCGAGGCGCAGCACGAGTTCCTCGCCGGCGGCAACGGCCGGCGCAGCGTGTTCGAGACCGCCTACGGCCGCAACGCCTCGTACCTGCACGGCCACCACGGCAACGCGCTGCTGTCGCGCTTCCCGATCCTGCACCTCGAGAACCGCGACGTCTCCGATCACGCGCTCGAGAAGCGCGGCATCCTGCACTGCATCGTCAGCCTGCCCGCGGTCGAGCTGCACTGCTTCGTCGTGCATTTCGGCCTGCTGGCGGTGAGCCGCGCCCGCCAGACCGAGGAACTGGTGGGCTGGATCGAGCGCGAGATTCCCGCGGGTGCGCCGGTGATCATCGCCGGCGATTTCAACGACTGGCGCAACCAGCTGTCGGCCACGCTGTACGCCCGGCTCGGGGTGCGCGAGGTCTTCGACGCGCGTCCGCCCACCGGGGTGCGCGAGCAGGTGGCGCACTTCGTCCGCGACCGGCTCCTCGAGGCGCGAGGCCCCCGGGCGCCGGCGGTCGAGGGCACCGGCCGGCGGGTGCGCACCGCGCGCACCTTCCCGGCGCTCGTGCCGTGGCTGCGCATGGACCGCATCTATCTTCGCGGCTTCGACGTGAGCGACGCCCGGGTGCTGCGAGGACCCGAATGGGCGCGCCTCTCGGATCACAGCCCCCTGATCGCCGACCTGCGTTTCGCGACGGCGGGCGAGGCCGCCGCCGGCCTTCGCGGCTGAAGGCGATGGCGAGCCGTGCGTCGGGCACAACGCCGCGAGCCGTGCCGGGTTCGCGGGCGCGCAAGCCGGCGCGCGGCCCGGCGATGCTGCGCGGCGGGCACGCGATCGAGCTGCTGGAGGGCGGCGGCGAATTCTTCCCGGCGCTCGAGGCCGAGATCGATGCCGCGCTCGTCGAGGTGCATCTCGAGACCTACATCCTGCACGACGACGATTCCGCGTGCCGCATCGTGGCGGCGCTGGTGCGCGCGGCCGCGCGCGGCGTCGCGGTGCATCTCGCGATCGACGGTTTCGGCACGCCGCGCGTGCCCGCGCCGGTCGCCGCGCTGCTGGCTGGCAGCGCGGTGCAGCTGCGCATCTTCCGTCCCGAGCGTGATGCCGCGCCACTGGACCGCCGCCGCCTGCGTCGCCTGCATCGCAAGCTCGCGGTGATCGATGCGACGGTCGCCTTCGTCGGCGGCATCAACCTGCTCGACGACCGGGTCGACCCCAACCACGGGCCGCTCGAGCAGCCGCGCGTCGACTTCGCGGTCCGGGTGCACGGGCCGCTGGTGGCCGACGCGCACGAGGCCGTGCGCCGGCTGTGGACGCGGCTCGAACCGCATCGGCTGCGCCGCCGGCTCGCCGGCTGCCGCGCCGCGCGCGCCGGCGCGACCACCGTTTCCGAGGCTTTCGCCGCACCCGCCGTGCCACCGCCCCGCCGTCGGCGCCGTGGCGCCGGCAGGGTCTTCGACGGCCTGCAGGCGATGCTGCTGCTGCGCGACAACTTCCGGCATCGCCGTGCGATCGAGCGCGCCTACCTGGCAGCGATCGGCGAGGCGCGGCGCGAGATCCTGATCGCCAACGCCTACTTCTTCCCCGGGGTGCGCCTGCGTCGCGCGCTGGTGCGGGCGGCCGCGCGCGGCGTACGGGTCACGCTGCTGCTGCAGGGGCGCATCGAGTACCGGCTGCAGCACTACGCCTCGCAGGCCCTCTACGACGAGCTGCTCGGCGCCGGGGTGCGGATCGTCGAGTACGCGAGCAGCTTCCTGCATGCGAAGGTCGCGGTCGCCGACGACTGGGCCACGGTCGGGTCCTCGAATATCGATCCCTTCTCGCTGCTGCTGGCGCGCGAAGCCAACGTGGTGGTTCGCGATGCGGCTTTCGCGGCGCACCTGGCCGCACGCATCAGCTCGGCGATCGCCCACGGCGGCAGGCCGGTGCATCCCGGCCACCACGCCAGGCGACCGCTGCCGCTGCGGCTGGCCAACTGGGCGGCCTTCGCGCTGCTGCGCGCTGGCGTCGCGCTCAGCGGGCGCGCCTCGCGCTGGTGAGCACCGTGGCCATGCGGCGGCGGGGGGCGCGATGACCGACCTGGTCGTGCTGCGTCCCGAGGGTCTTTACTGCCCGCCGGCCGATGTCTTCATCGATCCCTGGCGACCGGTGGCGCGCGCGCTGATCACGCATGCCCATGCCGATCACGCGCGCGCCGGCCATGGCGCCTGCATCGCGTCGGCCGAGGGCCTGCCGGTGCTGCGCGCCCGTCTGGGGGCTGCTCCGGTCACGGGTCTGGCCTGGGGCGAGCGCATCCGTATCGGCGAGGCGAGCGTGTCGCTGCATCCCGCCGGTCACATCCTGGGCGCGGCGCAGATCCGCATCGAGCACCGCGGCGAGGTCTGGGTCGTCAGCGGCGATTACCGGGTCGAGGCCGATCGGACCTGCACGGCCTTCGAGCCGGTGCGCTGCCACACCTTCATCACCGAATCGACCTTCGGCCTGCCGGTGTATCGCTGGCAGCCGCAATCGGTGCTGATGGCATCGATCGACGCCTGGTGGGCCGGCAACGCCGCGCAGGGGCGCGCGAGCGTCCTCTACGGCTACGCGCTGGGCAAGGCGCAGCGCATCCTCGCGGGGGTCGATGCCTCGATCGGTCCGATCGTCTGCCACGCTGCGGTCGAGGCGCTGAATCGTGCTTACCGAGAGGCCGGCGTGGCGCTGCCGCCCACCCGACTGGTCAGCGACATCGAGGATCGGGCCGCGCTCGGCCGCGCGCTGGTGATCGCTCCGCCCTCGGCCGGCAGCCCGGGATGGCTGCGGCGTTTTCCCGAGCCGAGCGATGCCTTCGCCTCGGGGTGGATGGCGCTGCGCGGCGCGCGGCGTCGGCGCGCGGTCGACCGCGGTTTCGTGCTCTCCGACCACGCCGACTGGCCCGGCCTTTGCGAGGCGATCGAGGCCACGGGCGCGAGCCGCGTGATCGTCACCCACGGGCAGGTCGCGCCGATGGTGCGCTGGCTTGCCGAGCGCGGCCTGCAGGCCCAGGCTTTCGAGACCGAGTTCGCGGGCGACGAGCGCGGCGAGGGTGGTGACGAGGCGCCGGACGGACCCGCGATCCCCGGGGACGCGCGATGAAGGCCTTCGCCGCGCTCTACGCGCGTCTCGATGCCTCCACCGCGACACGGCACAAGCTCGCCGCGCTCGAGGACTACCTGCGCGAGGCGCCGGCCGCCGATGCGGCGTGGGCCCTCTATTTCCTGGCCGGTGGCAAGCCGCGGCAGACGGTGCCCACGCGCGTGCTGCGCGAGGCGGCGCGGGAGGCCGCGGGCCTGCCCGAGTGGCTGTTCGACGAGAGCTACGCGGCGGTCGGCGATCTCGCCGAGACCATCGCCCACCTGGTACCCGAGGGCAGCGGCGACGACGATGCCGGCCTGGCCGTCTGGCTCGAGCAGCGGCTGCTGCCGCTGCGTGGCGCCGAGCCCGCGATCGCGCGGCAGCTGCTGCGGCAGGCGTGGTCGCGGCTCGACTGGAATGGCCGCTTCGTGCTGTGCAAGCTGATCACCGGCGGGCTGCGCGTGGGCGTGTCGCGGCTGCTGGTGGTGCGGGCGCTCGCCGCGGTGGGCGGTCTCGAGCCCGCGCTGGTCGCCCAGCGCATGGTCGGCTACACCGATCCGCGCGCCACGCCGGATGCGGCGGCCTTCGCGGCACTGCTCGCGCCGCCCGGTCAGGCTGCGCGAGAGGGCGCCGAGCCCGACGGACGGCCCTATCCGTTCTTCCTCGCGCATCCGCTCGCCGGTCCGCCGCAGGCGCTCGGCGAGCCCGCCGACTGGTTCGCCGAGTGGAAGTGGGACGGCATCCGGGCGCAGCTCGTGCTGCGCGCCGACGCCGCGTGGCTGTGGTCGCGCGGCGAGGAACTGGTGACCGACCGGTTTCCCGAGATCGACAAGGCCGCGCGGGCCCTCGCCGAGCGGCTTGGCGAGTCCGCGCGTGCGGGGCTCGTGCTTGATGGCGAGCTGCTCGGCTGGGCGCCAGGCGCGGCGCGCCCGCTCGCCTTCGCCGCGCTGCAGCGGCGCATCGGCCGGCGCACGCTCGGCGCGGCGATCCTGCGCGAGGTGCCGGTGGTCTTTGTCGCCTACGACCTGCTCGAGCATGGCGGCGTCGACCTGCGCGGACGGCCGCTCGCGAGCCGGCGCGCGCTGCTCGAGGCGCTGCTGTCGGCGCCGGCGCGCGGCCCCCTCGAAGATGCCCTGCGACTGTCACCGCGTGTCGGTGGCGCGCCCGGCGACGACTGGTCCGCGCTGGCTGCGCTGCGCGAACAGGCGCGCGCCGGCGGCGTCGAGGGGCTGATGCTCAAGCCGCTCGGCGCGGCCTACGGCGTGGGTCGCACGCGCGTCGAGGGCGGCCAGTGGTGGAAGTGGAAGCTCGACCCCTACAGCGTCGATGCGGTGCTGGTCTACGCGCAGCGCGGCCACGGTCGCCGCGCGAGCCTCTATACCGACTACAGCTTCGCGCTGTGGGACCGCCCGGCCGACACCGAGCCTGGAGGCGACCCCGCGCCGCGCACGCTCGTGCCCTTCGCCAAGGCCTACAGCGGGCTGAGCGACGCCGAGATCCGCGAGGTGGATGCGGTGATCCGTCGCACCACGGTGGAGCGTTTCGGCCCGGTTCGCAGCGTGACGCCCTCGCTGGTCTTCGAACTCGGCTTCGAGGCGATCGCGCGCTCGTCGCGGCACCGCAGCGGCGTCGCGGTACGATTCCCGCGCATGCTGCGCCGGCGCCCCGACAAGCGCCCCGAGCAGGCCGATTGCCTGCAGACGCTGCATGCGCTGCTCGGCGACACCCTGCCGGCGCACGCCGGCGCTCCGGGGGCACACGGCATGCCGGAGACCCCGGGTGCGCCCGCATCGCGCACCGATCCGCCCGACGACGACGCGGCGGCACGATGACGCTGCTCGCCGGCATCGACTTCAGCAGCACGCCGCGGCCGCGCAAGCCGATCACCGTCGCGCTCGCACCGGCCGGGCAGGGCGAGATCCTCGTGCTCGCCGACCTGCTTCGCCTGCCGAGCCTTGCGCAGTGGTCGGCCTGGCTGGCCACTCCCGGGCCCTGGGTCGGCGCCTTCGATTTCCCCTTCGGCCTGCCGCGCGACTTCGTCGCCCAGGGTCTCGGCTGGCCGGTCGACGCGCCGCAGCCCTGGGCGGCGATCACGCGGCGCCTCGCGACGTTATCGCGCGCCGATCTGGTGGCGCATTGCCGTGCCTGGTGCGACGCGCGTCCGGCCGGCGCGAAGTTCGCGCACCGCGCCGCCGATCGACCCGCGGGCAGCAGCCCGTCGATGAAGTGGGTCAACCCGCCGGTGGTGCTGATGCTGCACGAGGGCGCTTCGCGCCTGCTCGATGCCGGCGTCAGCCTGCCCGGGCTGCACACCGAGGGTACCGACCCGCGGCGTGTCGCGCTCGAGGCCTACCCCGGCCTGCTTGCGCGGGCCGTGCTTGGTCGGACCTCCTACAAGAGCGACGAGCCGAGGCTGCGCGGCGACCCCGCGCGCCGGGCGGCGCGCGCGCGCCTGGTGGCTGCGCTCGAGGAAGGTGCGCACCCCTTCGGCACGCGCATCGCCTTCGGCGCCTGGCGTGACGACTGCCTCGACGACGCCGGCGCCGATGCACTCGACGCGGTGCTCTGCCTGGCCCAGGCAGGGTGGGCATGGCGGCGGCGCGATGCCGGCTGGGGCCTGCCGGCCGACATCGATCCGGTCGAGGGCTGGATCCTCGGCGCCGAGCGGTCGTGACCCGCCCCGGGTCGCCGGCGGCCGCCCTGGACGCCTGGTTCGCGCGACGTGGCTGGCGACCCTTCGCGTTCCAGCGCGCTCTGTGGAGCGCGGTGGCGCGCGGCGACAGCGGCCTGCTGCATGCCGGCACCGGCACCGGCAAGACGCTCGCGGTGTGGTTCGCCGCGCTCGGCCGCGCGCTGGCGGCGGGCAGCCATCCGGCAGGGGCCGCGGCGCGCTGGTCGACCCCGGGCCTGAAGCTGCTGTGGATCACGCCGATGCGGGCACTCGCCGCCGACACCGCGCGCGCGCTGGCCGAGCCTGTGCCCGAGCTTGGCCTCGACTGGCGCGTCGGGCTGCGCACCGGCGACACGCCGTCGGCCGAACGGGCGCGCCAGCAGCGTCGCCCGCCCGATGCGCTGGTCACGACGCCGGAGAGCCTGTCGCTGATGCTCTCGCGTGCCGACGCGCCCGAGCGGCTCGCCGGCGTGACGATGGTCGTCGTCGACGAGTGGCACGAGCTGATCGGCAGCAAGCGCGGCGTCCAGGTGCAGCTCGCGCTCGCCCGGTTGCGGCGCTTCGCCCCGGGACTGCTGGTGTGGGGCCTGTCGGCGACGCTCGGCAATGCCGACGAGGCGATGGAGACGCTGCTCGCCCGCGCTGGCGGGCGGCTGCTGCGGGCGAAGCTCGCACGGCGACCGCGCATCGACACGCTGCTCCCGCCGGCGGTCGGGCGCTTCCCGTGGGGCGGTCACCTCGGCACGGCGATGCTCGCGCCAGTGCTCGCCGAGATCGACGCCAGCGCGAGCTCGCTGGTCTTCACCAACACCCGCGCCCAGGCCGAGCTCTGGTACCAGGCGCTGCTCGAGGCCCGACCCGACTGGGCCGGGCTGATCGCGCTGCATCACGGGTCGCTCGACCAGGAGGTGCGCGCATGGGTCGAGGCCGGCCTGCGCGAAGGTCGGCTGAAGACGGTGGTGTGCACCTCGAGCCTCGATCTCGGCGTCGACTTCTCGCCGGTCGAGCGCGTGCTGCAGGTGGGCAGCGCCAAGGGGGTGGCGCGGCTGCTGCAGCGTGCCGGCCGCTCGGGCCACTCGCCGGGGCGCGTGCCGCGGCTGAGCCTCGTCCCGACCAACGCGCTCGAACTGGTCGAGGCCGCCGCCGCGCGCGATGCGGTTGCCGCCGGCCGCCTGGAGCCGCGCCGCAGCCCGCGAGCGCCGCTCGACGTTCTCGTGCAGCACCTGGTGACGGTGGCCGCGGGCACCGGCTTCGAGCCCGAGGCGCTGCTCGCCGAGGTGCGTGAGACGATCGCCTACCGCGAGCTCGGCGAAGAGACATGGCGATGGGCCCTCGACTTCGTGACCCGGGGCGGTGCGAGCCTTGCCGCCTACCCCGAGCATCACCGGGTGCGGCCGGACGACGGGGGCGTGCTGCGGGTGCCGGATGCCGCGATCGCGCGCCGCCACCGGATGGCGATCGGCACGATCGTCGCCGAGGCCGCGATCGAGGTGCGCTTCGTCGGCGGCCGCCGGCTGGGCACGATCGAGGAGGGTTTCATCGCGCGCCTGAAGCCCGGCGAGCGGTTCCTGTTCGCCGGCCGCACGCTCGAGCTCGCGCGGGTACACGAGAACACCGCGTGGGTGCGACTCGCCGATGGCAGGCGCGGTGCGGTACCGCGCTGGAACGGCGGCCGGATGCCGCTGTCGAGCGAGCTCGCGGGGGCGATCCTCGCGCGCCTCGCGCTGGCTGATGCGGGCCGCCTCGACGGGCCCGAGATGCGGCTCGCCGGACCGCTGCTGCGGTTGCAGGCCGAGCTTTCGGTGCTTCCCGCGCCGGGCCGCCTGGTGATCGAACGGATCGCGACCCGCGAGGGGCACCACCTGTTCGTCTATCCGTTCGCCGGGCGCAACGTGCATCTCGGGCTCGGTTCGCTGCTCGCGTGGCGGCTGTCGCGAGGGCGGGCGGCGAGCTTCTCGATCGCTGTCAACGATCTCGGGCTGGAGCTGCTGGCGAGCGAACCGGTGGACGCGCAGGCGCTCGCCGACCCGGCGCTGCTCGATGACGCCACGCTCGCCGACGACGTGCTCGCCAGCCTGAACGCCGGCGAGCTGGCGAAGCGGCGCTTTCGCGAGATCGCCCGGATCGCCGGCCTCGTGCAGACCGGCCATCCCGGCGAGCGGCGCGCGGCCCGGCAGCTGCAGGCCTCGGCGAGTCTGTTCTACGAGGTCTTCCGTCGTCACGACGCGGACAACCGGCTGCTCGCGCAGGCGGCCGACGAGGTGCTCGAGCAGGAGCTCGAGCTCGGCAGGCTGCGAGAGGCGCTCGCGGCGATGCGGGCGGCGCGGCTGTGCGTGGTCGAGCCGAAGCGGCCGACGCCATTCGCCTTTCCGCTGATGGTCGAGCGCTTGCGCGAGACGCTGAGCACCGAGAAGCTTGCCGACCGGGTCGCGCGGATGGTCGCCGAGCTCGAGCGGGCAGCCGACGCCGCGGGCTCGCGCCATGCGGCGCGCGGCGGGCGGCGGGTGCGTCGTGAGCGCTGATCGGACGCCCCCGCCGGGCGCGGTCGGCATCGTTGCCGGCGGCGTGTCGCTTGCGCTGCTCGCGCAGCGCGCGGCCTGGCTTGCAGACTCGGCGACGCTGCTGGTGGCCGACGTGCACCTGGGCAAGGCCGCCACGTTCCGGCGCCTCGGCGTG
>JBIIHU010000395.1:0-2791 GCA_044235405.1 Burkholderiaceae bacterium | reverse complement strand
GGAGTCGATGCCGCCGTGCTTCCTGATCGCGCGCGGCAGCACGTCGGTGAAGAAGATCCAGCTCTGGTTGAAGCCCATCGACAGATGCGGCGGGACCTCGTCGGCCTTGCGGTCGGCCTTGTAGCGGCGAATCATCTCCTTGGTCACGTCGCCCAGGCCCGGGGCCAGGGTCTTCGGATCAAGCAGCTGCGCGGCCACCGGGTCGACGTTGTAGATCAGGTTGGCGTCGTCCTTGAAGGTGGTGAACAGGCGGTCGAACTGGCCGTAGCCGGCGCCATGCCCGATCAGCGCCTGCCACTTCAGGCCCTGCTCCCTGGCCTGGCGCAGGAACAGCGTGATGTCAGGGTTGTAGCCGGTATGCAGGATCACGTCGACCCGCGCGCGCTTGAGCTTGGTGACCAGCGGCGACAGGTCGGGCGCCGTGGCGGCATAGCCCTCCTTCAGCGCGATCTGGATGCCATGACCCTTGCAGGCGCTCTCGTTGCCGGAGGCCACGCCGGTGCCGTAGGGGCCGTCCTCGTGGATGATCGCAACCTTCAGGTCCTTCGGCTCCTTGCCCAGCCGCGCCTTCGCATGCTCGGCCAGGAAGTGGCAGGAGGAGTGGCCGAGCTGGTCGCCGTGGATCTGCGCGCGGAACGAGTACTTCAGGTTCTTGTCGCGAAACACATTGGAGGCGACGCAGACGTTGGCCCAGAAGAACTTGCGGGCGGCGTCGAACTTCTGCACCAGCGGCACACAGTGGGCCGACGAGAACACGCCCATCAGCATGTCGACCTTCTCCTGCTCGACCAGCCGGGTGGCCTCGTTGATCGCGACCTCGGCCTTCGACTGCGCGTCGGCGTAGATCGGCCGGATCCGGTAGCCCTCGACCCCGCCGCGCTCGTTGATCATGTCGATCGCGTACTTGGTGCCCAAGTACCCGGCTTCCGAACCACCGGCCGCGAAGGGCCCGGTGAGATCGAAGATCACGCCGATCTTGATTTCCTTGCCCTGCGCGAGGGCCGCACCGGCGGTGGCGGCGAGCGCGAGGCCCGCCAGGTAGCGCTTGAGCTTCAGCATCCGTGTCTCCTCTGGGTTAGATGCGTTCTGCAGTCGATTCGTACCGGAGGCGCGCCTGTGCCGGCGCTCGGACCTCGGGGCTGCGCGGCGCAGCCGTGTCGTGGGGGCTAGCGCATGAAGGTGCGGACGTGATCGGCGCCCAGTCCCACGGCCTCGAAGTGCGTCCGGTATTTCTCGATCCGGGTGAACACGTCGTCGTAGCCGACGGCATGGCCGTCGGGATCGACGTAGGTGAGCATGCCGTGCACCGTGAACAGCGTGACCATCTCGGCGCAGTCGTCGGGCACGGTAAGCGTGTGGGTCTCGCCGGGCGGCTCGAAGACATAGCTGCCTTCCTCGGCGACCCAGTCATGCTCGAGATAGTGCCAGCGGCCCTTCAGCACCAGCGCGTGCACCGCGCCGGAGTGCCGATGGCGCTGCAGCACGCCGCTGCGGCGGACCCGCAACACGTGCGTGTAGAAGCCGCCGGTCACGTTCAGGTGCAGGGGCCGCGACCAGCTGCCGGGGCCGACCGGCACCCACAGCCGCTCATCGCCGCTGACCGCATCGGCGACGACGAGATCCGGCACCATCCCCCAGGGCTGCGGCCGCCGGTAGGCGATGCGATCCGACGAGGGGTTGGCGACCGACGGCTGGACGGCAGTCGGGACGCTTGACAGCGCGGGCATCCGGTTTCCTTCAACGAAACGCGAAGCTAGGTGCGGCGCGCCATCCTGTCAAGCGCGGGGCCGCGCCGGCGTGTCGCGATCGGCGCAACGCGACGAGCCGGGCCTCGGCGCGCGCCGGATGCATGGCCCGGACGCCCCCGCGGCGGCCCCGGTGCGCGTCCCGCGGCACGTCGCTCTCCGATACCATGCGCGCCCATGTCCGCCGATGCCCTCGTTGCCGCTGCCCGCCGCCTTGCCGGCGAGGTCGCGCGCCTGCGCTTCAGCCCCCCGGTCTCCTGCGTCTACAACCCGCTCGAGTACGCCTGGGCGCCGCACGAGGCCTACCTGCGCCGCTACGGCGCAGGTCCGCGGCGGGTAGTCTTTCTCGGCATGAATCCCGGACCCTTCGGCATGATGCAGACCGGCGTGCCCTTCGGCGAGGTTGCTGCGGTGCGCGACTGGATGGGCATCGAGGCGCCGGTCGAGCGGCCGGCCGGCGAGCACCCTAAGCGCCCGATCGAGGGTTTCGCCTGCACCCGCTCGGAAGTCAGCGGCCGCCGGCTGTGGGGCTGGGCGCGCATGCGCTTCGGCACCGCGCAGGCCTTCTTCGACCAGGCCTTCGTGCTCAACTGGTGCCCTCTCGTCTTTCTCGAGACATCGGGGCGCAACTTCACGCCCGATCGGCTGCCGGCGGCCGAGGCGTCCGCGCTTCGCGCAGCCTGCGACGCGCATCTCGCGGGCGCGCTCGCCGCGCTCGCCCCGCAGTGGGCCATCGGCATCGGCGGATTCGCCGCGAAACGCCTGCAGTCGGTGCTCGGCGCGAACCCGGGCTCGGCGGGCACCGTGCGCATCGGTCAGATCCTGCACCCCAGTCCCGCGTCGCCGGCCGCCAACCGCGGCTGGGAGCCTGCGGTCGACGCCGCACTCGACGCTCTCGGAGTCTTCTGATGATCCTGTACGCCGCAACCATCACGCTGTCGGCCTTCCTGCTGTTCCTGGTCCAGCCGATCATCGCCAAGCAGATCCTGCCCTGGTTCGGCGGCTCGGCCGCGGTCTGGACCACCTGCATGGTGTTCTTCCAGCTG
>JBIIHU010000013.1:0-29462 GCA_044235405.1 Burkholderiaceae bacterium | reverse complement strand
CGCCGGAGCTGTCGGGCAGCATCCAGTCGAGCAGCAGCAGATCGGGCAGCGAACTGGCCAGATGCTGGCGCGCGCTGGCGGCATCGGGGGCGATCACGACGCTGTAACCTGCATGACGCAGATTGACGGCGAGGAGCTCGCCGATGGCGGGTTCGTCTTCGACGACTAGGATTCGGGCAGTCACGGCTCGAAGATTATGAAGCCCGCGTGACGTTTTGATGACGACGCAACCGCAGCGGAGTACGGGAAATCCGCTACCGCAACAGCCCGACACAGCTTCCGTGCTTGTCACTGGCATCCGCGACGAGGCGCGGCTCGACATGCCGCTCGCCGAGCATCGCGTGGGCTCGGTCATCCACTTCGCGGGCCTGAAGGCGGTGGGGGAGTCGGTCGCGCAGCCCCTCGACTATCACGCGATCAATGTCGGCGGCACGCAGGTGCTGCTGCGCGCGCTGGCACGCGCCGGGGTGTGGCGTCTGGTGTTCAGTTCGTCGGCCACGGTCTATGGCGACCCGGAGGTCGTGCCGATCACCGAGACCGCGCGGCTCGGCCCCAGCAACCCCTACGGCCGCACCAAGTGGATCGTCGAGATGATGCTCGCCGATCTTGCCGCGGCCGATCCGCGCTGGCAGTTCGCGGTGCTGCGCTACTTCAATCCGGTCGGGGCCGATCCCAGCGGCCGGATCGGCGAGGACCCGCGCGGCACGCCGAACAACCTCATGCCCTTCGTGTCGCAGGTGGCGGTCGGGCGGCGCCCGCATCTGTCGGTGTTCGGCACCGACTGGCCGACGCCCGACGGCACCGGCGTGCGCGACTACATCCATGTGGTCGACCTCGCGCTCGCCCATCTCGCAGCGCTCGCGCGGCTGGCCGCGCATCCCGGCGGCTACGAGCCCGACGCGGACATCAGCCCGCCTGGCTGAAGAAGCTGCGGCGTCCGCGCATCTCGACGATCTGGCGCACCAGCGTGGCGAAATCCCGCTCGTGCGCCACCGGATTGAAGTGCGCGGTGTTCACGATCATCAGCGGCGCCGCCTCGTAGTGGTGGAAGAATCGGCTGTAGGTCTCGCCGAGTTCGCGCAGGTAGGCCTCCGAGATGTCGGCCTCCATCGGAATGCCGCGCTGCCGGACCCGCGCCACGAGCTGCTCCGGCTGGGCCTGGAGGTAGATGACCAGGTCGGGCACCGGCGCCTGCGGCTGCAGGCTCGCGTAGATCTGGTGGTAGAGCGCGAGTTCGTCGTCGGCCAGTGTCAGCCGCGCGAACAGGGGGTCCTTGTCGAGGAGGAAGTCGCCGACCACCGCTTCCATGAAGAGGTCGCGCTGCGAGAGCTCGCGCAGCTGCGCGATGCGCTGGAACAGGAAGAAGAGCTGCGCGGGCAGAGCGTAGCGCGTGCCGTCGCGATAGAAGCGCTCGAGGAAGGGGTTCGCCTGCGGCTCCTCGAGCACCGGCCGGGCGCCGAAGCGGTCGGCCAGCCGGCGCGCCAGCGTGGTCTTGCCCACGCCGATCGGCCCCTCGACGACGATGTGCCGGAAGCGCTCGAAGGGCGATGTCTCGCCTGCGGTCGGGGTGCCGATCATCATGGTGCGCCCGCGCTGCGGTTGGGGTCGCTCAGGACCGGAAGATGAAGTAGACCGCGCCCATCAGGCACAGCGCCGCCCAGAGGTAGTCGAGCTTCAGGGGCTCGTTCATGACCAGCACCGCGAAGGGCACGAAGACCGCCAGCGTGATCACCTCCTGGACGATCTTGAGCTGGGCGAGCGTGAAGTGCCCGTAGCCGATGCGGTTGGCCGGCACCTGCAGCAGGTACTCGAACAGCGCGATGCCCCAGCTGACGAACGCGGCGATGTACCAGGGGCGCGCGGCCAGGTTCTTCAGGTGTCCGTACCACGCGATCGTCATGAAGACATTGGAGGCCACCAGCAGCGCGATGGTCTGCACCGGGATCGGGATCGCGGCAAGCAGGCTCACATCGGGCCTCGGGCGGGCGCGGCCGGTTCGCAGCGCTGCGCGGCGCAGGCGGCAAGCAGCGTGGCGAGCGGGCCGTGGCCGGGCACGACGAGGTCGGCGCGCAGTTCGGCGAGCGGCGCCAGCACGAAGGCGCGCTCGTGCAGGCGCGGATGCGGCAGCACCAGCCGTTCGTGCGCGAGCGTGGTCGTGCCGTGCATCAGCAGGTCGAGATCGAGGGTGCGCGGCGCGTTGCGCCAGGGCCGTTCGCGGCCGTGGGCCTTCTCGATGGCCTGGAGCGCGTCGAGCAGCGCCAGCGGGGCGAGCGCGGTATCGATCTCGGCGACCCCGTTGAGGAAATCCGGTCCTTCGGCCTGCACCGGCGCGCTCCGGTAGAGCCGGGAACGGCGCAGCAGCCGGGTGCCGGGCAGGCCGCCGATGTCGGTCAGCGCGCGCATCAGCGTGGCGTGCGCATCGCCGAGGTTGGCGCCCAGGCCGATGTAGGCCAGCGCCCGGGCGGGCGTCATCAGGAGGCCTCGCGGGGGCCTGTCGGTGCGCCGGCGGGCGAGGCCTCGGCCGTACCGCGCGCCTGCGTCGCTGGGCTGGCCTCGCCCGGGCCCGGCGAGGCGCTGTCGTCGGGCCCGCCCTCGCCGCGGCCGCCGCCACGCCGACGGCGGCGGCGCCGGCCGTTGGCACTCGCGCCGCGCGTGCCGCCGGAGGCGGCTTCGGCCATCAGGGCGTCGCGCTCGGCGGCGTCGGCGTCCGCATAGCGGGTCCACCAGGCACCGAGCTCGGCGGGCACTTCGCCGGCATCGCAGCGCAGCAGCATGAAGTCGAAGGCCGCGCGGAAACGCAGGTGCTCGATCAGCCGCGCCGGCGCGCTGCCGTGGCGGCGCTCGAAGCGCGGCTGCAGCGTCCAGATCTCGCGCATGTCGGCGATGAAGCGCTTCTGGATCGCGAGCCGCGAACCCTGCTCGTCGATCACGGCGTCGATGGTCTCGTGCAGCGCCGGGATCGCCTGCTCGCCCTGCTGCAGGCGCTGTGCCCAGCGGGTGCGAATCTCCTGCCACAGCAGCGTGGCGAACAGGAAGCCCGGCGAGACGGTCTTGCCCTCGAGAACCCGCTCGTCGGTGCGCGTCAGCGCCACTCGGATGAAGCGCTCGCCGTCGGGTTGCTCGAGGATCACGTCGAGCATCGGCAGCAGCCCGTGGTGCAGGCCCTCGCTGCGCAGCTGGTTCAGGCTCTCGAGCGAGTGCCCCGACTGCAGCAGCTTGAGCATCTCGTCGAACAGGCGCGCCGCCGGCACGTTGTGGATCAGCGGCGCGAGCTCGCGGATCGGCGCGCGCGTGCCCGCCTCGACCGCGAAACCGGTCTTGGCCGCGAAGCGCGCCGTGCGCAGCATGCGCACCGGATCCTCGCGGTAGCGCGTGGCGGGGTCGCCGATCATGCGCAGCACCCGGCGGTGCAGGTCGCGTACGCCATCGTGGTAGTCGATCAGGAGATCGGCGACCGGGTCGTAGTACAGCGCGTTGATCGTGAAGTCGCGGCGCGTGGCGTCCTCGGCCTGGCTGCCCCAGACGTTGTCGCGCAGCACGCGGCCGTGCTCGTCGGTCTCGGCGTCGGTCTGCAGCGCCCGGAAGGTGGAGACCTCGATGGTCTCGCGGCCGTACATCACGTGCACGATCTGGAAGCGGCGGCCGATGACCCGCGAGCGCCGGAACAGCGCGGTGACCTGGTCAGGCGTGGCGTTGGTGGCGACGTCGAAATCCTTGGGCTTGAGGCCCAGCAGGAGGTCGCGCACACCACCACCCACGACGAAGGCCTTGTAGCCGGCCTTCTGCAGCGTCTCGCAGGTGCGGATCGCCGATGAGGGGACATCGCTGCGGCGCAGGCCCTCGGCGCTGGCCGAGTGCCGGGTGGGCTCGCGCGGCACCACGGGCTGCGCGGCCGGGGTGGGCTGGCCCGCGCTCGCGGCGCCGGGTTTCGCGGCGGGTGCGGATGCCGTGCCGCGACCCAGCAGGCGGCGGATGAATCGGGTGATCATGGGAACAGGTCGAGCGTTCGCCAGCCGCGCTCGTGCGCGACCGCGGCGAGCCGCGCATCGGGGTTGGTGGCGACCGGGTCGGTGACCCGCTCGAGCAGCGCGACGTCGTTGGCGGAATCGCTGTAGAACGTGGAACGCGGGAAGTCGGCAAGCGTGGTGCCGCGTGTGGCGAGCCACTCGTGCAGCCGTGCGATCTTGCCTTCGCGAAAGCTCGGGGTGCCCGTGGGGCGACCGGTGTAGCGTTCGCCGTCGCGTTCGACCCGGGTGGCGATCAGGTGCTCGATGCCGAAGCGGCGGGCGATCGGGCCGGTGACGAACTCGTTGGTGGCGGTGATGATCGCGCAGAGGTCGCCGTCGGCGCGATGGCGCTCGACCAGCGCGTGGGCGCTCGGGCGCAGCGCCGGCACGATCACCTCGTCCATGAACTGCGCGTGCCAGCGATGCAGCTGCTCGGGCGGATGCGCGCCCAGCGGAGCGAGCTGAAAGGCGAGGAATGCCTGGATGTCGAGGGTGCCCGACTGGTAGTCGCGGTAGAAGCGATCGTTCTCGCGCTGCTGGTGGGCGGGGTCGACCGCGCCGACCCGGGCGAGGAAGCGACCCCACTCGTAGTCGCTGTCGATGGGCAGCAGCGTGTGGTCGAGATCGAAAAGGGTGAGATTCATCGAGGCCGGATTCTATCAGCCGCCCGGATCGGCGCCCTGGCAAGCCAGCCATTCGCGCAGCAGCGGCAGCGTCAGCGGGCGCTGGCGCGCGAGCGCGTAGCGGTCGAGCGCTTCGAGGGTGGACATCAGCACCCGCAGGTCGCGCGCGTGGTGGGTCAGCAGCCAGGGGATCAGGTCGGGGGCGGGCGCGAGGCCGCGCTCTCGCGCGGCGAGCGCGAGCGCCTGCGCGCGGCCCGCGTCGTCCGGGGCGTGCAGCTCGAAGACCAGCCCCGCGCCGAGGCGCGAGCGCAGATCGTCGCGCAGCGCGAGCGCCAATGGCGGGCGGTCGCCGGTGCATACGATCGCCAGCCCGGGGTCGGCGGCCGCGGCGATGAAACGGGCGAACAGCCGCGCCTGCTCGTCCGCGCCGAGAAGGTGGACGTCGTCGTGGGCCTCGAGTTGGACATGGTCGTCGGTCTCGAGTCGCGCGTCGGCGAGGGTTGCGCTCGGGTCGGTGGCCGCGCCCGCCCTGTTGGCGGTACCCGCCCTGTTGGCCGCGCCCATCGCCCGGGCCAGGTGGCTGCGCCCGCTGCCAGGCAGGCCCCACAGGTAGATGAAACGATGGCGGCGCTCGCCGGCGAGCAGCCCGCGCAGGCACTGCAGGCACTCGCGGTTGCTGCCGGCCACGAAGTTGTCGAGCGTGGGTTCGACCTCGCCCACCAGATCGAGCGCGAGCTGGCTCATCGGGCGCGCTGGTAGAAGTCGCTGGCGAGGTAGGCGGTGTGCAGGCGACGCAGCCCGACCGCCGCCACCGCCGCCAGCGGCAGCGCGAGCAGCACCCCGACGAAGCCGAACAGCGCACCGAAGGCCATCAGGGCGAGGATCACGGCAAGCGGGTGCAGGCCGATGCGCTCACCCACCAGCCTGGGTGTCAGGATGAAGCTCTCGAGCACCTGCCCGAGGCCGAAGACGATGCCGGCCGCCGTCAGGCCGGCGATCGGCCCGAGCTCGAGCATGCCGGTGAGCAGCGCGAAGGCGAAACCCACGACGAAACCGAGGTAGGGGATCGCGACCAGCAGGCCGGCGAGCACGCCGATCGGCAGCCACAGCGAGAAGCCCGCCACCAGCAGCGCCAGCGCGTAATACAGGGCGAGCGACAGCATCACCAGCAGCTGGCCGCGCAGGTACTGACCGAGCAGCGCGTCGATCTCGCCGAGCAGCGCGCCGCCGGCCGGCCGCCAGCGCGGCGGGATCAGCGTCGCGGCGCGCGCCACGAGGCCCGGCCAGTCGAGCAGCAGGTAGAAGGCCAGCACCGGGACCAGGAAGACCAGGCCGAGCACTTCGATGGCCGCCGACCAGCCCGAGCGCGCGTAGCCCAGCAGCGCCGCGGCCCAGTCCTCGCCGGCGCTGGCGAGCTGACGCGCGAGCCATGCGCGGATCGCGGCGCCATCGATCGCGATCTCGACGCCGGTGGTCTCGCGCAGCCACGGCAGCAGGCGCTCGGTGATCGTCTGGGCCAGGCCGGGCAGCCGCTGGCGGACCTGCGCGACCTCGACCTGCACGATCGGCACGAGCACCAGCACGATCGCGACGAGCGCGAGCACCGCGAGCAGCAGCACGGTGGTGGCCGCGAGCATCCGCGGCATTCGCCGCGCGGCCAGCCACGCGACGCCCGGCTGCAGCACGTAGGCGAGGATGCCTGCCGCCACGAAGGGCGTGAGCACCGGGCCGAGCACCGCCAGCAGGCCGATGAGCAGCGCGCCGACAGCAGTCCAGGCCAGCGTCTGGCGCTGGCGCGAGGACAGGGGCATGAGGGAATCCGGCAGGAAAGCGACCGGGTGATTCTAGTCCAGCGCAGCGACCGCCGTCGGACGGGCCGCTACAATGGGTCCCTTCGGGTGCGACGCGGCAGCGCGTGACGGCGCCCCGGCCCTTGCCCCTGCCGCCGTCGCGCGGCGTCCCGTCAGCCCGAGTGCCCCCGCCCCATGAGCACCCCCCTGTCCTACAAGGAAGCCGGCGTCGACATCGACGCGGGCGATGCCCTCGTCGACCGGATCAAGCCGCTGGCGCGGCGCACGCTGCGCGAGGGCGTGCTCGCCGGGATCGGCGGTTTCGGCGCGCTCTTCGAGGTGCCGCGCCGCTACCGCGAGCCGGTGCTGGTCTCGGGCACCGACGGCGTGGGCACCAAGCTCAAGCTGGCCTTCGCGCTCGATCGCCACGACACCGTGGGCATCGATCTCGTCGCGATGAGCGTCAACGACATCCTGGTGCAGGGCGCCGAGCCGCTGTTCTTCCTCGACTACTTCGCCTGCGGCCGTCTCGCGGTCGACACCGCCGCGCAGGTGATCGGGGGCATCGCGGCGGGCTGCGAGCAGGCCGGCTGCGCGCTGATCGGCGGCGAGACCGCCGAGATGCCGGGCATGTACCCCGACGGCGAATACGACCTCGCCGGCTTCGCGGTGGGCGTCGTCGAGAAATCGCGCATCATCAGCGGGGCCGGCATCGAGCCGGGCGATGTCGTGCTCGGCCTGGCCTCCAGCGGGGCGCACTCCAACGGCTACTCGCTGGTGCGCCGCGTCATCGAGCGTGCCTGGGGGTCGATCACCGACCCGCGCCTGCGCGACGATCTCGACGGCCGGCCCTTCGCCGACGCGCTGATGGCGCCCACGCGCATCTACGTGAAACCGCTGCTCGAACTGATGAGCCACCTGCCGGTGAAGGGCATGGCCCACATCACCGGGGGAGGACTGGTCGAGAACGTGCCCCGCATCCTCGGCCCCTCGCTGCAGGCGGTGCTGTACCGCGACGCCTGGACGATGCCGGCCCTGTTCCACTGGTTGCAGCGCGAGGGCGCGATTGCCGACGACGAGATGCACCGGGTCTTCAACTGCGGCATCGGCATGGTCGTGGTCGTCGCCCCCGATGACGCCGACGAGGCGATCACGCGGCTCGCCGGCCTGGGCGAGTCGGTTCACCGGATCGGCGAGATCCTGCCGCGCCCGGCGGGCGAGGCCGCGACGCTCGTGCGCTGAACCCGTGACCGAGACTCGCGCACCCGCGCGTCTCGTCCGGGAAACCTGAGCACTTCGGGTCACGAGGGGTTCGCGGTGCGCCGTCTCGCCCTGGCCCTGCTGGCCGCTCTCGCCCTGAGCCTTCTGGCGAGCGCCGCGGCGACGGCGGCCGGCGCGCCCAACTACCGCCTCGAGGTCGAGGCGCCCGACGAGCTCCTCGAGCCGCTGCTTACCCGCACGCTGCTGGGTCGCTGGCGCGAGGACCCCGACTTCGGAGAAGAGCAGATGGCGCTCTTTCTGGCGCGCGGCCAGGAGGAGGCGATCGCGATTGCCCAGGCCGGCGGCTGGTTCGCGGCCACGGCCCGGGTGAGCCTCGAGCCCGCGGCCGGCGAGCCGCCGCTGGTGCGCATCGTGGTCGACCCGGGGCCGCGCGCGACCGTGGCCGGTGTCTCGATCGCGCTGCGTGGCGACGCTGCAGACGGGGCGATCGAGGGCCGGCTCGCCGAACGCTGGCCGCTGCCCGAGGGAAGCGTGATGCGCACCGCCGACTGGGAATTCGGCAAGCGGCTGCTGCTCGAGTTGCTGCAGGCCGAGGGCTACCTGCGAGCGCGTCTGCTCGACAGTCATGCCCGCATCGAGGCCGAGCGGGGCACGGCGAAGCTGTCGCTGCTGCTCGACAGCGGCCCGCGCATCGGCTTCGGGCCGCTGGTGCTGCGCGGCCTGCAGCGCTACCCGCGCCGCATCGTCGAGGATCTGCGACCCTTCGACGAGGGCGAGCCCTATTCGCGCGAGCTGCTGCTGGTCTTTCAGCAGCGTCTGCGCGCTGCCGGGCAGTTCGCGTCGGCCACGGTCCTGCCGGATCTCGCCGCGCTCGAGGCCGACCCCGCGCTCCAGCAGGTGCCGCTGATCGTCGACCTGGCCGAACGCACACGGCAGCGCCTGAGCGCCGGTTTCGGCTATTCGACCGACCAGGGTCTGCGCGGGCTGCTCGGCTACGAGCACCGCAACCTGGCGGGTCGGGGCTGGCAGCTCGAATCCGGGGTGCTGCTCGAGCAGGTGCGCGGCCGCGCTTTCGCCACCGTGCGCACGCCGCAGGCCGCCGATGGCGGCTACTGGCAGGCCGGGCTGCGCAGCGAGCGCCTGGATACCCTCGGTGAATTCACCCGCACCCACACCCTCTATGCCGGGCATGGCGTGCGCCGCGAGACCACCGAGTACTTCCTGTCGCTGCAGTACCAGACCGAATATGCGCAGCTCGACCAGGGCGCCGGCGAGCGCACCACCAATCACCGCGACGCGCTGACACTGGGGTGGGCCTGGAGCCGGCGCGAGCTCGACTCGCGGGTCGATCCGCGTCGCGGCTGGAGCTTCAGCTCGCAGGTCTCGGGCAGCGTGCGCGGCATCGGTTCGGCGCCCACCTTCGGGCGCCTGTACGCGCGGGCGATGCGCTTCTGGCCGGTCGAGGGCGAGGGCTGGCTGCCGCGCGGCGTCGTGGTCGGGCTCGCCGAGAGCGGCTGGGTGATCGCCGGCTCGCGCGACGACATCCCGTCGCAGAACCTGTTCCGGGCCGGCGGCGCGCAGTCGGTGCGCGGCTACCGTTACCTGTCGCTGGGCCTGCGCGAGGGCGAGGCGATCGTCGGCGGCCGGGTGATGGCCCTGGGCAGCCTCGAATACCAGTTCCCGGTCCAGGGTCCCTGGTGGGGGGCCACCTTCGTCGATGCGGGCAACGTCGTCGACACGCCCGCGCAGTGGCGACCCGCCGTGGGTTATGGCGTCGGTGTGCGCTGGCGTTCGCCGATCGGGCCGGTCAACCTCGACCTCGCCTGGGCCGATCGCGACCGTCGCCTGCGTGCGCATTTCTCGGTGGGGTACAGCTTCTGATGGCCAGTCGCTCCCGGCTCGTGCGCTGGCTCGCGCTTGTGGCCACGCTGCTGGCGCTGGCGGCCGTCGCGGTCTGGCAGCTGCACGACCGGATGCTCGCTCGCGCGCTCGCCGAGGCTGTCGCGGCCAGCGGCGGGCGCCTCGTGGTCGAGGGGGTGGCGGGCACCTTCGGGCGCGGGCTGCGCGTGGCCCGGCTCGGCTGGCACGATCCCGCCGGCGTGTGGGTCGACGTCGACGGCTTGCGCCTGCGCTGGCGCTGGGCCGACCTGGTGCGCGGGCGCGTGGTACTCGCCTCCGTGCAGGCCGAGCGCCTCGTGCTGCGGCCCGGCGCTGACGGACCCCCACCCGGCCTGCCCGAGTCGATCGCGCTGCCGATGCCCTTCGCCGTGCGGGCGGCTCGCGTCGATCGGGTGCGCATCGAGCGAGCCGGCGCCGCGCCGCTCGACTTCGACGCGGTGACGCTGCGCGCCGACTACGACGGCACCCGCGGCAGCTGGCGCATCGAGCGGCTGTCGATGCGCACCCCGTGGGGGTCGCTGGTGGCCAGCGGCAGCCTCGAGGACCGCGCCCCGCTGCAGCTGCGAGCCACCGCGAGCGCCACCGCCGACTGGCGCGGCCTGCGACTGTCGGCGGCCGCCAGCGGGCCGCTGGCCGAATTCGCGCTGCGTGTCGAGGCGAGGCCTGCCGACGGCGGGCCCACCGCCGAGTCGGTCCTCAAGGCGAGCACCGTGCTGCGCCCCTTCGCCGCCAGGCCTCTCGATACCGTCAGCCTGCAGCTGCGCGGGCTGCTGCCCGCCCAGCTCGGCCTCGCCCGCCCTACGGTCGGCATCTTCGATGGCGAAGGCGATCTCGACTGGCGGCCTGATGCGCTGGAAGGTGGGCTGCGCCTGCGTGTGGCCTTGCGCAATCGGGCGCCGGCGCCGCTTGATCGGGGCGGCGTGCCGCTGGCCGCCTTGCGCGCCCGGCTCGCCTGGCGGGACGGCGTCTGGCGAGCCGACGAGCTGCTGGCGCAGGTGGGTGGTACGTCGGGCTCGGAGGGGCTGATCGTCGGATCCCTCGGGATCGACGCCGGCCGCCCGCTGTCGACACCATGGGGTCGCGTGCCGCGGCTTCAGGCCGCGCTCAGGATCGACGCGGTCTCGCCGCAAACCCTCGACACCCGCCTGCCGGCGGGGCGCCTCGGCGGGGGGGTGAGCCTCGAGGAGCGGCGCTTCGACATCGATCTCGGCGACGCGAGTCGTGGCGGCGCCACGCTGCGCGCGCGCGGCGTGCTTTCCGGCGAGTCGGTCGAGATCGCCGAGTCGCGCCTCGCGGGGCTACCGCTGCTCGACGGGGCCGTTGTCCAGGCGAGCGGGTCGCTGCAGGCGGTCGCGCCCTGGGCCTTCGACCTGCAGGGCCGGGTCGATGGCTTCTCGCTCGCCACGCTGGCGATGCTGCAGCCGCGGCTCGCCCACCCGGCACTGCGTGGGCGCCTCGATGCCCGCTGGCGCGCCAGCGGCGAGCCCGGCCACGACGCACGGCCGCGCACCGCGGCGCTGGCGGTGCTGATCGAGCGCGGCACCCTCCAGGACACGCCGCTGCGCGGGCGCCTCGAGGCGCGCCTGTCGGGCGAGCGGCTGCAGGGCATCGACGCGAGCCTCGAGCACGGGCCCAACCGCCTGCGGCTCGCGGGCGACGCGGGCGCCCCGGGCGATCGCCTCGACTGGCAGCTCGACGCCGCACGGCTCGGGCTGCTGGCACGGCTCGCCGGCCAGTCGGGCGTGGACGGGGCGCTGCAGGCGCGCGGCAGCTGGCGCGGCACGCCGGACGACCCGGATCTCTCGGTCACGGCGCAGGGCAGCGCGCTGCGTGTGGCGGACATCGCCGTGGGGCGGCTCTCGCTCGAGGCTCGACTGGCCCGCGATCGGGTGCAGTTGCGTGCCGACTCGTTCGCGCTGCAGCAGGGCGAACGTCGACTCGAACAGGCGAGTGTCGAGGCTGAAGGCACGCTGGCCGATCACCGGCTGCGCGGCGCGCTGCGCCAGGGCCCGCACCAGGCGGCGCTGCTGCTGCGCGGCGGCTGGAGCGCATCGCGCTGGCAGGGGCGCCTTGCGGAGTTTTCGCTGCGCGGCCCGCTGACCTTGCGGCTGCGCGAGCCGGCCGAGCTCGAATTCGCCGCGGGCACGGCGCGTCTTGGCGCGCTGGTGGTCGAGGGCGATGCCGGGGTGCTGCGCCTCGATGAGCTCGCGCTCGCCCAGGGGCGCTGGCGACTGGCCGCGCGGGCCAGCCTGCAGCGGCTGGCGCGCGCCGCCGAGGCGCTGGGCTTCGAACGGCCGGTTCCGGCGGCCGAGTTCGATCTCGATCAGCTCGCGGTCGAGCTGGTCGCCCGGCTCGAGGGCAGCTCGCCCGCCGATCTCGTCGGCAGCGCTGCGCTCACAGTGAAGGCCCCGCCGGGAATGCCCGGCGCTGTCGAGGCGAGGATCACGCTGCGCGAAGGGGAGCTTGGCGGGACGATCGATGCGGCCCTGCCCACGCTGGCGGTGGTCAACCGGTGGATCGGACCCGAGTGGTCGGTCGACGGTCGTCTGGTGCTGTCGGGCGTGCTCGCCGGCACGCTCGCCGCGCCGCACCTGACCGGCGAGGTACGCGGCGAGGCCTTGCGACTCGAGCAGCGCTCGCTTGGCTGGCGACTGGGTGCAGGCAGCCTGCGTGCCCGCTTCGACGGCGACAGCCTGCGTCTCGAGCGGCTGCGGCTTCATGCCGGACAGCCGGCGATCGCCGCGGCGGCCCGGCGCGAGCTCGGTGGTCCCGACGACGCGAGCGAGCTGCCGGCCGGCGCTCTCGATCTCGATGGCGTGCTGCGCGGCGCCGATCGCAGCGGACGCTTCCGTCTGCGCGCGCGCGCGGTCACCGTGCCCTTCGGTCCCGGGCAGAAGCTCGTGATGTCCGGCGAGGCCGATGTCGCGAGCCAGGCGGGGCGCTTCGAACTCAAGGGCCGCGTGCGCGCCGACGAGGGACTGATCGAGCTGCGCGGCGGCGAGGCGCCGACGTTGCCCGCGGATGTCGAGATCCTGCGGCTTGCAGCGCTCCCCGCGCCGGGTGCGCCGGGTGCGTCGTTGGCCGCGTCCGCGCGCGCCGGCCGCGCCACGGGCGATGCCAGCCTGCGGGTGCTCGCCGATCTCGCGATCGATCTCGGCGAGCGCCTGCGGGTCCGTGGCAGTGGCGTCGATGCGCGTCTGGCCGGCACGCTGCAGCTGCGCGGCACGCTGCCCGCCGCGCCGCACGCCACCGGCACGGTCACCGTGCGCGAGGGCACCTACAGCGCCTACGGTCAGAAGCTGCAGATCGAGCGTGGCCGGCTCGATTTCAGCGGCCCGATCGACAACCCCTCGCTCGACATCCTCGCGATGCGCCAGAACCTGCCGGTGCAGGCTGGCGTGGCGGTCACCGGCACGGTGCTGTCGCCGCGGGTGCGGCTTGCCTCGCGCCCCGAGATGTCCGATGCCGAGCGACTGTCTTGGCTGGTGCTCGGCGCCGCGCCCGACAGCGCGCAGGCGGGTGCGCAGAGCGCCGCGCTGCAGGCGGCGGCCGCGACGCTGTTCGGCCGCAACGACGGCGGGCTGGCTAGCGCGCTGGGGCTCGACGTGCTGACGGTGCGCTCGGCCGGGATCCTCGATCCCTTCTCGCCGTCGGCGGCGCTCACCGGGTTCGGCACCCCGGGGCTGCTGCCCGGACAGGCGGCGGGCGCCTCGACCGTGACACCAACCCTCGCCAGCCAGAACGTCGTGGCGGTGGGCAAGCGCCTGAGCTCGAAGGTGCTGCTCACCTACGAGCAGGGGCTGCGCGGCGTCTGGAACCTGCTGCGGATCCAGTACGAGCTGAGCGACCGGCTGTCGGTGCGCGCGCAGACCGGCAGCGAGTCGGCGATCGACCTGCTCTGGCGCTTGTCCTTCGACTAGGCGCGGGCGCGCCCGCCGCTCAGCGCGCGGTGCGCGTCGATCCCGCCGGCCCGTCAGTGCTTCGCGATCTCAGCCGGTCGGGTGCCTCGCGGCCTCAGCCGGTCAGGTGCCTCGCGGCCTCAGCCGGTCAGGTCGGCCAGCCGACCGCAGGCCGCGGCGAAGTCCTCCATGAAGTCCTGCACCACCTGCCGCGAACTCAGCGGCTGGTTCATCAGGCCCACACCCTGGCCGACCCAGTAGGTGGCCAGTGCGCGCGCGCCGGCATCGCCCTGCTGCGACAGCTTGTCGATGCGCTCGAGCGCCGGGCCGCTGACGAGGCCCTGCAGCGGCATCGGCAGCGGCTCGGGCGCGCCAGGGGCCTGCCAGGCGTCGGTCCAGGGCGAGCGCAGCTGCCGGGTGTACTTGCCGGTGCGGCTGCGCGAGCGCACGGTCTGCCGCGAGTCGGCCTCGAGCATCTTCTGCTTGACCACCGGGTTGGTCTCGGCCTCGCGGGTGGTGAGCCAAACCGAGCCGCACCATGCGCCGTCGGCGCCCATCGCCATGCAGGCGGCCATCTGGCGGCCGGTGACGATGCCGCCGGCCGCGAGCACATGCACGCCGGGATGATCGCGCATCGCCTCGATCACCTCGGGCACCAGCACCATCGTCGCGACCTCGCCGCAGTGGCCGCCGGCCTCGCCGCCCGCGACCACGAGCAGGTCGACGCCGGCCTGCGCGTGCTTGAGCGCGTGCTCGCGCGCGCCGGTCAGTGCCCCCACCATCACGCCGCGCGCGCGGGCCATCTCGAACATGAAGGGCGGCGGAACGCCGAGCGCATTCACCACGAGTCGCACGCGGTCGTGGCGCAGCGCCTCCTCGAGCACCGCGCGCGCGCCGGCGGCGCGCAGGTTGTCGCCATAGCCCTCGGCGACGCCCTCGTCCCACAGCCCGGCGGTGTCGATGCCGTGGTCGGCGAGGATGCGCTCGACGTGCCGGCGGTGCTCGGGCGGGATGCGCGCGGCGACCTCGGCCGCGCTCAGCCCGCCATCCTTGCCGTCGAGGCTGTTGGGGACGATCAGGTCGACGCCATAGGGGGCATCGCCCACGCGCGCGTCGAGCCAGTCGAGTTCGATCGCGACGCTCTCGGGCGTGTGGCCGACGATGCCGAGCACGCCGAAGCCCCCGGCCTTGCTGACCTCGGCGACCACGTCGCGGCAGTGGCTGAAGGCGAACAGCGGGAAGCGCATGCCGAGCTTGGCGCACAGGGTCGAGTTCATCGCGGTCTCCGAAGGACGGTGGCGGCGAGTTTGAACCACCCGGCAGGCGGCCGGCGTCGGCGCCGTGCACCGATCGGACCGCGGCGTGCCGGGGTGTCGGCCGGCGCCCGGGCCCCGCCGCGCGTCGCCGCTATGATCGGGCGCATCGTCCATGACCCGCCGGAGTCCCCGTGAACAAGGAAAAGTCCCAGGCCTTCATGCAGAAGGCGGTCGGCGATGTCGCCACCGCGCTGGCCGCCTCGCTGGTGCATGTCGGCGACCGTGCCGGGCTATGGCGCGCGCTCGCGGGCGCCGGGCCGCTGACGCTGGAGGCGCTGCGAGCGCGCACCGGCATCCATCCGCGCTACCTCGAGGAGTGGCTGGCAGCGATGCTGTGCGCCGGCTATCTCGAGCATGATGCGCAGGCGGATACCTGGACGCTGCCCGACGAGCACGCGCTCTTCCTGGCCGACCCGGGCAGCGAGTACTACCTCGGGGGGCTGTTTCGGGGCGTGCCCGGGCTTGGCGCGATGGCGCCGCGGCTGGCCGAGGCCTTCGCCACCGGCGGCGGCATCGCCTTTCGCGAGTACGGCGAGGGTATCGAGCTCGCGCTCGAGCAGATGAACCGCAATGTCTACGCGTCGCGGCTGCGCAGCCAGTGGCTGCCGACGATGCCGCAGGTGGTCGCGGCGCTCGAGGCGGGTGGGAGCGCGATCGACATCGGCTGCGGCACCGGCGTGGTGCCGGTGCTGCTCGCGCAGGCCTTCCCGTCGGCCCGGATCACCGGCCTCGACATCGACGCGCGTTCGATCGAGCTCGCGCACGAGAACGCGCGCGCGGCCGGGGTCGCCGACCGGGTGCGCTTCGTGCTCGGGCCGGCGGAGTCGATGCCGGTGCCCGAGGGCGGCTACGACTTCGTCAGCACCTTCGACTGCATCCATGATCTGCCCGACCCGCAGGGCGTGCTCGCGCGCGTCCGCGCAGCCCTGGCCCCGGAGGGCACCGCGCTGATGGTCGAGCCGAAGGTGGCCGACGATCTGCACGCCGATGCCCGCAACCCCTTCGCGCGGATGCTCTACGGCATCAGCTGCCTGCACTGCGTGCCGCAGTCGATCTTTCAGGGTGGCCCCGGACTGGGTGCCTGCTGGGGGCCGGCGCGCGCGCAGCGGATGGCGAGCGAGGCGGGCTTCACGCACTTCCGGGCGCTGCCGATCCGCAGCCCGGCGCAGGCCTTCTACGAGATGCGGGCCTGAGCGTGGCGCTTCTCTGCAGGGCGGCGGCGCGCGCGTGGCGGCGAGCCGGCGAGACCGCGGGCGCAACCGCGGACGGAACCGCGGGCGCAACCGCGGGAGCGCGCTGATGCAGCCTCGCCCCGCCACGGTGGCCGACGTGCCCGCGCTCGATGCGATCGCCCTCGCGGCCAAGGCCGACAGCGGCTATGCCCCGAGCCTGGTCGCGGCCTGGGCGCCCGAGCTGCGTACCGATCCCCGGTCGCTTGCCGGGCAGCCGGCCTGGGTGCTCGAGGCGGCCGGCGAAGTGGTCGCCTTCTGTCAGCTCGATCCCGGGGGCAGCCCCTGGCGGATGGTGTCGCTATTCGTCGCGCCGGGGCGGCAGCGCCGCGGCCTGGGCAGCAGGCTTGTCGAGCTTGCGGCCGGGCTTGCGCGCGCTGCCGGCGAGCGCTTTCTCGCGATCGATGCCGATCCGCGCGCCGAGGCCTTCTATCGTGGGCACGGTGCGTGGGCGGTCGGCGCGCTCGCCGCGCCGATCCCGGGCGAGCCTGCGCGGGTGCGGCCGCAACTGCTGCTGCCCGTCGAGGCGCCCGCCGCGCCCGCCACGGCTACCGTCGCCGCGACGCAGGCGGTCCGGGCGCCCGATGGCAGCGTCGTGCACCCGTTGCTGCGAGCCGGCCGCGGCAGCCTTGCGCGCTTTGCGCTCGCACCGGGCCAGACATCCCGTGCGGTGCGACATCGGCATGTCGAGGAGCTCTGGTACGTGCTCGCGGGACGCGGGCAGATGTGGCGTCGGCAGGGCGATGAGGCCTCGGTCGTGACGCTGCTGGCGGGCACGGCGCTGAGCATCCCCCCGGGAACGGCCTTCCAGTTTCGAGCCGATGCGAACGAATCGCTGCTGGCGATCGGTGTGACGATGCCGCCGTGGCCCGGCGACGACGAGGCACGCGCCGTCGAAGGGCCCTGGTCGCCGGAAGGCGGTGGCGCTGCGCCCTGAGGAGACGGCGGCCGGGTGCCGGATGGAAGGTCGGTCCGGCCCGATCGCCGGCCCGAGCGCCGATCTGCCCGCCCTGCCTGGCGACCTAAACTCGAAGGTCCGCCAACCGTGCCCATCCGGCGCGGGCGCGATCCGTCCACGCGAGGCAGCCATGATGTTCCGAACCTTCTTCACGCTGACCGTGGTTGGCGGCCTTGCCCTCTGGAGCCAGGCGGGTAGCGAGCCGCTCGCCGGCTGGATCGCGCGAGGACAGGCGCTGGTCTCGCAGGCGCGGGCCGACGCGGCTCGTCACGGCGGCGCGCTGGTGGCGATGCTGCCGGGCGGTGCCGGGGCGGGTGCGGCGATCGCAGCCACGGCCGGAGCGGGGGGTCCGCCTGCGGCGACCGCCCGGGGCGGCGCGCCCGACACCGCTGCCGGCGGCCCGCGCAAGTGCATGCAGCAGGGCAAGGTGCTCTACACGACGCAGGCCTGCCCGCCGGGTTCGGTCGAGCAGGGCGTCGCTGGCGCCGTGAGCGTCGTGCCGGACAGTCGCGAAGCGGTGGCCTCGGCCCGCGCCGCGATGGCTCCTGACGCCGCGTCCGGGCCGGCTGGCGCGGTCGGCATCCGCGACGACCGCAAGGCGGCGGCACCAAAGAACCCGCTGCGCGAGAAGCTGCTCGGCCCCGACGATCCTGATATGCGCGCCCGCGCGATCGACCGGGCGATCGGCGACTGATACGGCCTGAACGCCGCGCGCGTCGGGCGGCGCTGCGCCTGCTCAGCGCGCCGAGCCGATCGAGGCACTACGCTGGCCCACGAGGCTGGCGATCGCGCCGGCCGTGTTCACGGGCCATGCGCATCCTCTTCGTTCACCAGAATTTCCCCGGTCAGTTCAGGCACCTCGCCCCCGCGCTCGCGGCCGGCGGTCATCAGGTGCTCGCCACCTCGATGCGCCGCGAGGCGCCCGTGCAGTGGCAGGGCGTGCGCGTCGTGCGTTACGGCGCTGCCCGCACCTCGACCCCGGGCGTGCATCCCTGGCTGTCGGACCTCGAGACCAAGACGATCCGCGGCGAGGCCTGCCTGCGCACCGCGCTCGCGCTGCGCGCCGAAGGTTTCGTGCCCGACCTCGTGATCGCCCATCCCGGCTGGGGTGAGGGCCTGTTCCTGAAGGAGGCCTGGCCGGCCAGCCGGCTCGCGCTCTACTGCGAGTTCCACTACCGCGCCGAAGGGGCCGACATCGGCTTCGATCCGGAGTTCCAGCAGGCGCAGCCGGGCGATGCGAGCCGGCTGCGCCTGAAGAACCTCAACAACCACCTGCACATGGAGGAGGCCGCGGCGGGCATCGCGCCCACTCGCTGGCAGGCCTCGACCTTTCCGCAGCCCTTTCGCGACCGCATCACGGTGATCCACGACGGCATCGACACCGAGGCGGTCGCGCCGCGTGCGGACGCCCGACTGGCGCGGCCCGGCATCGGCAGCCTGGGAACCGGGGACGAGGTGATCACCTTCGTGAACCGCAATCTCGAGCCCTATCGCGGCTATCACGTGTTCATGCGTGCGCTGCCGGCCATCCTGCGTCGTCGCCCGAAGGCACGGGTGCTGATCGTCGGCGGCGATGGGATCAGCTACGGCGCGCGGCCGCCGGCGGGCCGCACGTGGAAGGACATCTTCGCGGCCGAGGTGCGGCCGGCGATCGCGCCTGCCGACTGGTCGCGCGTGCACTTCCTGGGGAACCTGCCCTACGCCGACTTCCTCGCGCTGCTGCAGGTCTCCAGCGTCCATGTCTACCTGACCTATCCCTTCGTGCTGTCGTGGAGCCTGCTCGAGGCGATGAGCGCCGGCTGCGCGATCGTCGCGAGCGACACCGCGCCGCTGCGCGAGGCCATCGAGCATGACGTCACCGGCAGGCTGGTGGACTTCTTCGACGTGGGTGCGCTTGCCGACAGGGTCTGCGGTCTGCTCGACGACCCGCCGGCGCGCGCCGCGCTGGGTCGTCGCGCCCGCGACTTCGTGCGCGAGACCTGCGACCTGCGCACGCGCTGCCTGCCGCGGCAGCTCGACTGGGTGAACGCGGTCGCGGCCAGCTAGCCGATCAGGCCGAGCCGTCGGCCGATCGCCACCGCCTGCGTCCGGCTGCGCGCATCGAGCTTCATGTTGATGTTGCGCAGGTGGGTGCGCACCGTGCTGTCGGACACGAACAGCTTCTCGGCCATCGCGCCATTGGAGTAGCCCTCGGCGAGCAGCTGCAGCACCCGGATCTCGGTGCGCGTGAGCGGCTCCACCGACAGCGCCTGCGCGAGGCTGGCCGGTTCGAGTTCGATCGGGGCGCCCGGCCCGAAGGCTCGCGCCAGCCGTTGCAGGTACTCGGCGTGCAGCGGCTGCCCCAGGCTCGCCTCGTCGAGCGCCGCCGCGCTCGCGAGCGTGCGGACCAGCGCGCCCGCGGGCTCGCCCTCGTCGACGACCAGGCGCACGAAGCCCTCGGTGCCGGCGTCGCGCAGCGCGGCGGCCATCGTCGCGCGCGCCGCCGTGGTCTCGCCGCCGCGCGCCTGCGCGATCGCCAGCAGCACCCGCAGCCGCAGGGCGCGGCGATGACGGGAGCGTGCGCGGGCCTCCGCGATCGCCGCCGGCAGCTGCGCGAGCGCCGGGCGCGAATCGCCGAAGCGCAGCGCGCAGCGCCAGCGCCCGATGTCGATGTCGTCGATGTCGTGCGCTGGCAGCTGCAGCCTGCGCACGCGCGCCCAGACCGCCGCATCGTCGGCCCGGTCGAGCTCCTCGGCGCAGGCGTGGCCGTTGCCCTGCAGCGCGAGCAGGCCGGCCCGCTCGAGCTTGGCACTTGCGGCCACCCGCGTGAGCTGGCGCTCGTGGCCGAGGTACTCGAGCTCGACGAGCAGCTGGAAGGCGAGATCGACGTCGCCTCGCCAGAAGGCGATCCGCGCGCGCATCGTGTAGCCGAGGATCATGTGGTCCGGCAGGCCGACGTCGCAGGCCGCCGGCAGGTACAGGCTGAGCAGGTGGTCGGCCTCGTCGGTGCGATCGCCCTCGTAGAGCGCGCCGGCATGCAGCACGCCGGCCCACGCATTGCCGTTGGCCGCGCCATAGGCGCTGCCGCCGCTGGCACTGACCGCGATCCGGAAGCGCGCGCTCGCCTGCCGCAGCCGGCCCTCGCGCAGGTCGATCATGCCCTCCACCGACTCCGCGTACATCCGGTTGAAGGCGCTCGCGCCGTGCGCGCGCCGCGCGGCGTCGAGCAGCCGCTGCGCCTGCCGGTGTTCGCCCATGATCGCCACCACGTGGGCCATTGCATTGGTGAGCACACTGTCGGCGAAGGGATCGGCGCCTGGCGGTGCGCCCAGGCTCTCCTGGCCGATCTCGTAGGCCTGCTCGAGCCGATCGCTCATCGCCAGCAGCACCGGGCGCAGCGCGCGCAGGTGCGCCTGGACCTCTCGCGCAGGCGAGGCGGCGCAGCCCATGCGGCCGAGCAGCGCGAAGGCCTCGCGTGCGCCGCGCGTGAAGCAGGCCGCCCAGACCGCGATCATCGCCAGCCCCGGATGCGCCGCCAGCCGCTCGTCGGGCAGCGCCGCGAACCACCGTGCGAGCAGGCGCATGCGGCCCTGGGCGAGGAACTCGGCGGCGTGGCGCTCGAGCAGTGCGAGCGCATGGCCCTGCTCGCCGCTGTCGATCGCGTGGTCGATCGCCGGCACCGGCCGCCCGGCGAGCTCGTACCAGCGCGACGCGGCCAGGTGCAGCCCGGCGGCCTCGCTCGGCCGCTCGCGCGCCAACTGCTCGCGCAGGAAGCTGGCGAACAGGCTGTGATAGCGCCAGCCGCCGGCCTCGCCCTGAAGCGGCGAGACGAACAGGTTGTTCTCGTGCAGTTGCGCGAGCATCGCCGCGCTGTCGTGGCCGGGGGCGAGCGCATCGCAAAGCGCCGGGTTCAGGTGGCGCAGCACGCAGGTGCGCAACAGGAAGTCGCGAACCGGCTGCGGTTGCGCGGCGAGCACATCCTCGGCGAGGTAATCGGCGAGCGCGCGCTCCGAACCGGAGAGATCCTCGACGAAGCCGCGCGCCGAGGGCCGGCCCTGCAGCGCGAGCGAGGCCAGCCACAGCGCCGCGGCCCAGCCCTCGGTCTTGCGGTGCAGCCGCGCGAGTGCTTCGGGCGGCAGCGCCAGGTGCCGCCGACGCACCAGGAACTCGGTGGTCTCCTCGAGCGAGAAGCGCAGCCGCTCGGCATCGATCTCGAGCAGCTGGCCGCGCACGCGCAGCCGCCCCAGGCCGAGCGCCGGCAGGCTGCGCGAGCCGATCAGCAGCCGCCCGCCCGCGGGCAGGTGATCGATGATCTCGCGCACGAGGCCGAGGACCGCCGCCTCCTGCAGGCACTCGAAATCGTCGAGCACCAGCGCGAAGGGGTGCGAACCGGTGGCCAGCAGCTCGATCGCGCCAAGCGGCTCGCTGGCCGGATCGGGCTGCGCGTCGAGCGTCGTGTCGGCGTCGACATCGGCGCCGAACATCGCGGCGACCGCCTGTGCCAGGCAGGCGACGAAGCGCGAAGGGTCGTTGTCGGCAGCATCCAGCGTCAGCCAGCCGGTGGCGATGCCGCGGGCCCGCAGCCGGTCGCGGGCCTGCAGCAGCGCGGTGGTCTTGCCGAAACCGGCAGGCGCGCGCACCAGCACCACGCGTGCGCCCGGCGCCTGCTCGACGAGGTCGCAGAGCGCGCCGCGCGGCACCTCGCTGCCCGAGGCGCTTGGCGGGCTCAGCTTGGCTGCCAGGCGCGCGCGCAGCGTGGCGTCGGTGGCGCTGGCGGCAGCGAGGGTAGCGGGGGAGGCGGGAGGCATCGGCGCGCGGGGCCGGAATCGGTCGTCGGAAAGAGGGGCGGGGGCCAGGGCGGCCGGCTGCGACCGTCGTACGTTTTCCGGCCCCAGGCGGGCGCCTATTGTCGCGGGCGGGCGGTCTTCGCCGCAAGTATCGGACTGCCGCGGCCGGCCCGTGCTGGCCGGCGCCGCGGTGCTGTCGGAGAATCGGCGAAGCGGGGGCGGTTGCCGTCCCGCGGTGTCCCACGCCTAACGCACCCATGGTCAAGCTCGTCTTCTGCCTGCATCGGTTGCCGCATCTCAGCCGCGAACAGTTCCAGCGCCGGTGGCGAGACGTCCATGCGCCGCTGGTCGCGGCCCATGCGGCCACGCTCGGCATCCGGCGCTACGTGCAGTGCCATGCGCAGCCCGACGAGGCGGCTGCCGGGCTTGCCGGCGCGCGCGGCTCGCCGGCCGGCTACGACGGGGTCGCGGAACTCTGGTTCGACAGCCTCGAGCAGGCGCGCGCCGCCCGCGGTCCGAGCGTGCGCGAGGCCGGTCGCATCCTGCTCGAGGACGAGCGCCAGTTCATCGACCTGGCCCGTTCGCCGATCTTCTTCACCGAGGAACATCCCATCCACCCGGCGTCCTGAGCCGGGCGGCGGGCGAGGGCGGCGCTGCCGTCTCCGGCCGCCGCCGTCCGGGTCGCCTTGTCCGATCATCGTTTCCGAAACCAGGAGCCAGTCCATGGATTTCTCCCTTCCCGCCGATCTCGTCGCCTACCTCGCCGAGCTCGACGACTTCATCGAGCGCGAGATCAAGCCCCTGCAGGCGCAGGACGACAACGAGCGCTTCTTCGACCACCGCCGCGAGTGGGCCCGCACCGACTTCGACAACGGCGGCCTGCCTCGGCCGGAGTGGGAGGAGCTCCTGAAGGAGGCCAAGCGCCGCGCCGACCGCGCCGGGCACCTGCGCTTCTCGCTGCCCAAGGAGTTCGGCGGCCGCGACGGCGGCAACCTGTGGATGTCCGTCATCCGCGACCACTTCGCCGCCAAGGGCCTGGGCCTGCACAACGATCTTCAGAACGAGCACTCGATCGTCGGCAACTTCCCGTTCATCGTGATGCTGCGCGACTTCGGCACGCAGGCGCAGAAGGAGAAGTTCATCCACGGTTCGCTGAACTTCAAGATCCGCGTGACCTTCGGCCTGACCGAGCCCAACCACGGCTCCGACGCTACCCACATGGAGACCCGCGCGGTGCGTGAGACCCGCAACGGTGTGTCGGGCTGGCGCATCGATGGCGAGAAGATGTGGACCACCGGCATGCACGTGGCCACGCACTGCTCGGTGTTCGCGCGCACCAGCGGCAAGGACGGCGACGCCCGCGGCATCACCGCCTTCCTGGTGCCCACCGACACCCCGGGGGTCAAGGTCGAGGAATACCTCTGGACCTTCAACATGCCCACCGACCATCCGCGGGTGAGCTTCACCAACGTCTGGGTGCCCGAGGACACGATGTTCGGTCCCGAGGGCGGCGGTCTGGCGGTCGCGCAGGCCTTCGTGCATGAAAACCGCATCCGCCAGGCGGCCAGTTCGCTGGGCGCGGCCACCTTCTGCGTCAACGAGAGCGTGCGTTACGCGCGCGAGCGCAAGCCCTTCGGCCGGCCGCTCGCCGAGAACCAGGCGATCCAGTTCCCGCTGGTCGAGCTCGCCACGCAGTGCGAGATGCTGCGGCTGCTGATCCGCAAGACCGCCTGGGAGATGGACCAGATGCCGCACCCCGAGGTCGAGAAGAAGCTCTCGGACAAGGTCTCGATGTGCAACTACTGGGCCAACCGGCTGGTGTGCGAGGCCGCCGACCGCGCGATGCAGGTGCACGGCGGCATCGGCTACTCGCGCCACAAGCCCTTCGAGCACATCTACCGTCACCACCGCCGCTACCGCATCACCGAGGGCTCCGAGGAGATCCAGATGCGCAAGGTCGCCGGCTTCCTGTTCGGCTTCATGGGGCCGAACAAGCGGTGAGCGCGCCCGCGCTGGTCGATGTCGACCGCCGCGGCGTGGCCACGGTGCGGCTGAACCGGCCGCATCGCAACAACGCCTACGACGGCGTGCTGCTGCAGGCGCTGCTCGACGGGCTGGCCGCGCTGCAGGCCGACCCCGCAGTGCGCGTGATCGTGCTGCGCGGCAACGGCGCGCATTTCCAGGCGGGCGCCGACCTGGGCTGGCTGCGCGAGGTCGCCGCGCGCGATGCCGCGCAGGGCGGCGATGCCGCCGGCCTGGCCGCCTCGCGCCTGACGGCGCAGGCGGTGCGGTCGCTCGACGAGTCGCCCGTCCCGACCGTCGCCCTGATCCACGGCTCGTGCATCGGCGGCGGGACCGGTATCGCCGCGGCCTGCGACGTGGTGATCGCCGAGCGCGACGCGGTGTTCGCCATCAGCGAGGCGCGCTGGGGGCTGGCCGCCACCATCATCTTTCCGCAGCTCGATGCCGCGATCGGCGTGCGGCAGGTGCGCCGTTACGCGCTGAGCGGCGAGCGTTTCGACGCCGTGCACGCGCAGGCGATCGGCCTGGTGCACGAGCTCTGCGAGCCCGGCGGCCTGGACGCCGCGGCTGCGCCGGTGATCGACGGGCTGCTGCGCAGCGCGCCGCAGGCCTGTGCGATCAGCAAGCGCAGCGCGCGCGCCTGCGCCGGCGCGATCGTCAGCGATGCGCGCTTCGAGCAGCTGGTCGAGGAGCACGCGCGGCGCCGGCGCAGCGCCGAGGCCGCCGAGGGGCTGGCCGCGTTCGCGCAGCGTCGCCCGCCGGCCTGGGCGCCGCGCGACTGAACGCGATCGGGGCGCGGCGCGCCGGTCGTGGCCGGGGGCGGTGCCGGCCTCGCGACGCCTGCGCGGGCCAGGCTCAGCGCGCGGCCGGGTCGCGAGCCAGATCGTCGAGCAGCGCCTCGAAGGCGCGCACGCACAGCTCGGCGTCGTGCGCGGTGATCGACTCCAGCGGGTTGTGGCTGATGCCGGCGTTCTGGCCGCGCACGAACAGCATCGCCTGCGGCATCACGCGGTGCAGCTGCATCGCATCGTGGCCCGCGCCGCTGGGCAGCCGGAACACCGGCAGCCCGAGCGAGTCCACCGCGCGCTCCCAGCGCGCCTGCCAGGCCGGGTCGCTGGGGGCGGCCGAGGCGATCATCGTGCGCTCCACGCGCTCCTGCAGGCCGCGGCGCCGGGCGATGTCGGCCATCGCCGCGAGCACGTCGGCCACCAGCGCGTCGCGCTGGGGGTCGGTCGGGGCCCGCAGGTCGAGACTGAAGCGGCAGCGGCCTGGCACGACATTGGTGGACCCGTCGGGCACGACCAGCTGCCCGACCGTACCCACCGATCCGGGATCGCCGGCGGCGCGCGTCTCGACGCGCAGCACGAGCTCGGCCGCGGCGGTCGCGGCGTCACGGCGCCGGTCCATCGGCGTGGTGCCGGCGTGGCTCGCGACGCCGACGTACTCGCCGAGGTAGCGCGCGCTGCCGTTGATCGAGGTGACCACGCCCAGCGGCAGGTCGAGGTCGTCGAGCACCGGGCCCTGTTCGATGTGCACCTCGACGAAGCCGAGGTAGCGCGCCGGGTCGCGCCGGCAGCCCGCGATCGCCTCGAGCGTGCCGGGCAGGCCCGCGGCGCGCATCGCCTCGGCCATCGTCACGCCCTGCGCGTCGGTCTGCGCGAGCCACTCGGGATCGAAGCTGCCGGTGAGGGCGCCCGAGCCGAGGAAGGTCGCCTTGTAGCGCTGGCCCTCCTCTTCGGCGAAGCCGATCACCTCGATGCCGAAGGGCAGCCGGCGGCCCTGCGCGCGCAGGGCGCGCACGCAGGCCATCGGCACGAGGATGCCCAGGCGTCCGTCGTAGCGGCCGCCGTTGCGCACGGTGTCATAGTGGCTGCCGGTCATCAGCCGCCGGGCCGCCGGATCGGCGCCGTGGTAGACGCCCACGACATTGCCCACCGCGTCGCGCGTGACCTCGTCGAAGCCGCATTCGCGCATCCAGGCCTGCAGCTGCGCAGCGCAGGCCTGGTGGGCGGGCGTCAGGTAGGTGACCGTGAGCTCGCCGCGCTCGGCGAAGTCAGGGTCGCTGTGCGCGGCCAGCGTCTGCGCCCAGTCCCAGACCCGCTCGCCGTCGGCGATCGTCTCGCCGCACTTCTCGGCGATCCGGATCTCGGCGATGCGGTGGATGTTGCGCAGGCTCTCGGCGAACTCGACCTCGGGCGTACCCTGCAGTCGCCGCTCGAAGGCGGCGATGATGGCGGCGCGCGACAGGCCCGCGCCGCGCGGGCCGCGCACCGCGAGGATGAAGGGGAAGCCGAACTTCGCGTTGTAGTCGGCGTTCAGCCGCTGCAGCGTGGCGAACTCCTCGGGCGTGCAGGCGGTCAGGCCGGCCTTGTTCTGCTCGGTGGTCGATTCGGCGGTCAGGGTACGCGCGACCATCGCGCGGCCGGCGAGCTCGGGGTGCGCGCGGATCAGCGCGAGCTGCTCGTCGCGGCTCGCCGCGCGCACCGCCTCGACGAGCGCGCGCTTCAGGTGCGCGAGGCTCGCGAAGGGGCGTGCGGCGGCGGCGCGCCGCGCGATCCAGGGGGAATGCTCGTAGACGCCGTCGAGCAGCGCGACGACGCCCGCCTCGTCGGCGGCGTTGAGCCGCGCGAGCGCGGCCGCGGGATCCGGGGCGATGCTCGTGCTCATCGCCTCACTCCCACACGAAGGCGTTGGTCGCGTCGAAGGGATGCGCCTGCTTCCAGTGTCGGGCGATGTCGATGCGACGGGTGATCCAGACCCGGTCGTGCGACTGCACGTGATCGAGGAAGCGCTGCAGCGCGCGCATGCGACCCGGCCGGCCGAGCAGCCGGCAGTGCATGCCGATGCTCATCATCGAGGGGTTCTCGTCACCCTCGGCGTAGTGCACGTCGAAGGCATCGCGCAGGTACTCGAAGAACTCGTCGCCGTGGCTGTAGCCCTGCGGCAGCGCGAAGCGCATGTCGTTGCAGTCGAGCGTGTAGGGCACGACCAGGTGCGGCGCGAGCGAGCCGTCGGTGCGGCGCACCTGCAGCCAGAACGGCAGGTCGTCGCCGTAGTAGTCGCTGTCGTACTCGAAGCCGCCGAAGTCGGCCACCAGCCGCCGGGTGTTGGGGCTGTCGCGGCCGGTGTACCAGCCCGCGCCGTGCAGCGCGCGCGCACCACGCCCGTCGGGGCCGCCGTCGCCGGTCAGCGCGGCGACGATCGCCATGCCGCGCGCCATGTGCTCGCGCTCGATGGCCTCGTCGACGCCCTGGTAATGAATCCAGCGCCAGCCGTGGCAGGCGATCTCGTGGCCGAGTTCGACGAAGGCGGCGGTGACCTCGGGGCAGCGCTCGAGCGCCATCGACACGCCGAAGACCGTCAGCGGCAGGCCGCGGCGCTCGAACTCGCGCAGGATGCGCCACACGCCCACCCGCGAGCCGTACTCGTAGATGCCTTCCATGCTCAGGTGGCGCGCCGGGTAGGCGGCCGGGTTGAACATCTCCGAGAGGAACTGCTCGCTGCCGGGGTCGCCGTGCAGCACCGAGTTCTCGCCGCCTTCCTCGTAGTTGAGGACGAACTGCACCGCGACCCGGGCCTGACCCGGCCAGCGGGCATGCGGGGGATAGCGGCCGTGGCCAAGAAGATCGCGCGGATAGCGGGCGTTGCTCATCGGATATGCCTGGCTCGAGGAAAGGGAAGGGCGGCGGCCCGCGGGGCTGTCGGCGGGCGCCGCGCCGGCCTCGAACTGTATGCAAGCGGGGCGATGGGCGCAAACCGCGGGCGGCGGCCCGATAGAATCACCGTACACCGCGCCCTCGGAGCCGCCCTTGGATACCGCCTACCTGCTCGACGTCCTGAACCTGCTGCTGCGCTGGGCCCACGTGATCACCGCGATGGCCTGGATCGGCGCGTCGTTCTACTTCGTCATGCTCGACAACAGCCTGAACGCCCCCGAGCACGAGGACCTGCGGGCCAAGGGCGTCGACGGCGAGATGTGGGCGGTGCACGGCGGCGGCTTCTACCACTCGAACAAGTACATGCTCGCGCCGCGCTGGCTGCCGATTCCGCAGCGTCTGCACTGGTCGTACTGGGAGAGCTACTCGACCTGGCTCACCGGCTTCGCGCTGCTGACGGTGCTCTACCTCTTCAACCCGGGCACCTTCCTCGTCGACCGCACGGTCTTCGAGTGGTCGCCGGGCGCCGCGGTCGTCGCCGCGCTCGCCTTCCTGGTGGTCTTCTGGCTGCTCTACGACGGCATCTGCCGGGTCTTCGGCGATCGCGAGGGCGGCGACCGGGTCGTCGGCATCGGAGTCACGGCGCTGGTCGTGTTCGCGGCGTGGCTGGCCTGCAGCCTGTTCGCCGGCCGCGCAGCCTTCGTGCTGGTGGGCGCGATGATGGCCACGGCGATGAGCGCCAACGTGTTCTTCTGGATCATCCCGGGCCAGCGCAAGGTGATCGCGAGCCTGCGCGCCGGCGAGCCGCCCGACCCGATCCACGGCCGGCGCGGCAAGCAGCGCAGCGTCCACAACACCTACTTCACGCTGCCGGTCATCGTCGCGATGCTGTCCAACCACTACGGCTGGCTGGTGCAGGGGCCGCGCAACTGGATCGTGCTGTGCCTGCTGATGCTGGCTGGTGCGCTGATCCGCCACAGCTTCGTCGCGCGCCACCGGGCGCATGTCCAGGGCCGGCGCACGCCCTGGGAACACGCGATCGCCGGCACGGTGATCCTCGTCGGCCTCGCGCTGTGGCTCGCGCCCGCGGCGCCCACCGCCGAGCAGAAGGCGCGGCAACAAGCCGCCGCCGCCCAGCCGGTCACGATGGCGCAGTTGCGCCCCGTGATCGAGCAGCGCTGCGCCACCTGCCACAACGCGCAGGTGGCGACCAAGAACGTCGCGCTGCACACGCCCGAGCTGCTGCGCCAGCACGCGCAGGCGGTGTATCAGCAGGCGGTGGTGCTCAAGCTGATGCCGATGAACAACGCCACCGGCATCACCGACGAGGAGCGCGACCTGATTCGCCGCTGGTTCGAGGCGGGCGCGCGGGTCGACTGAGGCCGGCGGCGCGCGCCAGCTCGCCACGTTCGGGCCCGGGCCGGGCCGGGCCTCCCGGCGGAGGGCCCGGCCGGCGTGGCTCAGGAGTCGGCGGTGAAGCCGATGGTCTTGACGATCGGGCCCCAGCGGTCGTGGTCGGCGCGCAGTTGCGCGCGCAACTCGTCGGGCGTCGACGAGGCCGCCTCCAGGCCCATCACCGCCAGCCCGTCGATCACCTCGCGGGCGGCGAGCGCCTCGCGCAGTGCCGTGTTGGCGCGGGCCAGCACCTCGGGCGCGGGCTTGCCGGGCAGGAAGAAGCCGAACCACTCCCGGAACACCAGGTCCTTCAAGCCCTGCTCGGCGAAGGTGGGCACGTCGGGCGCGAAGCGCGAGCGCTGCGCCGCCGAGGTCGCGATCAGCCGGCACTTGCCGGCGGCGACATGCTGCGTGAATTCGCCGACCGGGCCCGAGACGGCGGCGATCTGGCCGCCGATCATGTCGAGGATGGCCGGCTGCGTGCCGCGGAAGGCCACGTGCTTGAGTTCGACGCCGCCGGCGCGCTCGAGCAGCGCGCCGATGAAGTGCGGCACCGAGCCCGCGGCGGGCGAGCCGTAGTTGGCCTGCGCGGGGTTGGCCTTGGCCCAGGCGAGGAAGTCGGCGACGTTGCGCACCGACGCCGGCACCATCGGCCCGACCGCGAAGCCGAACTCGAAGCGG
>JBIIHU010000394.1:0-2800 GCA_044235405.1 Burkholderiaceae bacterium | reverse complement strand
GGCGCGCGAAAAACGATCCGCCTTCACCTGGATGCCGGCACGCTCGCGATCCCAGGTATCCGGCGTGACGCCCTGGCGGCGCAGCTCGGCCTTCATCACCTTGCTGCTCGGCGTCTTGGGCAGTTCATCGACCACCCGGAAGTAGCGCGGCACCATGAAGTGCGCCATTCGGGCGCGCAGGAACTCGAGCAGCGCCGCCGGATCGATCGAGCGGCCCTGCATCGGCGCAATGACCACCATCACGTCTTCCTCGCTGTGCTCGTTGGGCACGCCGATCGCGGCGACCTCGCGCACGTCGGGGTGGGCGAGCACGTCGGCCTCGACCTCAAAGGAGGAAATGTTCTCGCCGCGCCGCCGGATCGCGTCCTTCTTGCGATCGACGAAGTAGTAGTAGCCCTGAGCATCGCGCCGGAAGGAATCGCCGGTGTGAAACCAGCCGTTGCGCCAGGCCGCTGCGGTCGCCTCGGGGTTCCGGTAGTAGCCGCTGTTCATTCCCCACGGGCGATCGGTCCGCACGATCATCTCGCCGACCGTGCCGTCGGGTACCTCGCAGTCGTTATCGTCGACCAGACGCACATCGACGCCGTCGCGCTTGCGCCCGCAGGTGCCGCGCACCAGCGGGTTCGGCTCCGAGATGATCGGGGTGGAGATCTCGGTCATGTTGAAGATCGTGTAGATCTCGCAGCCGAAGCGGCGCGAGAAGGCCGCGATGTCGCCGGCCAGCGGCACCATGAACGCGAGCCGCAGCGGCGTGTCGGCGTCGTCGGGGCGCGGCGGCAGCTTCTCGAGGAAGCTCGCCATGACGCCGAGCAGGAAGGTCGCCGTCGTGCGGGTCCGGCGCACGGTATCGAGGAAGGTCGCGGTGTCGAAGCGATCGGCGAAGGCGATCGAGCCGCCGCGCACGAACATCACGAAGACCACACCCATGCCACCGATGTGGAACATCGGCATGTTCACGAGGAAACGGTCGTCGCCAGTCACGCAGGGCCAGGTCTGCGGGCCCGCGTTCGTGTAGATGTGCAGGTACGAGGACAGCACCCCCTTGGACGGACCGGTGGTGCCCGACGTGTAGATGATCGACTGCGGATCCCAGGGTTCGATCGGCCGGGTCGGCGCCTCGAGCGTCCCCGAGGCGGGCAGCAGCACATCGGCGTAGTGGTGGGTGCGCAGGCCGGGGCACGCAACCCGTTCGCCGACCACCACCGCGTCGGTGAGCGCGGCGAGCGCGACGCCCTCGAGGCGCGGCGCGAGATCGGCGTGGACGATCGCGAGCCGGGCATCGGAGTTCTCGATCACGTGCGCAAGGAGCGCGCCGCGGTAGGCGGTGTTGATCGGCACGAAGACCGCACCGAGATAGCTGAGCGCAAAGAAGATCCGCAGGTGTTCCCGGCTGTTGGGCAGCCAGACGAGCACGTGATCGCCCTGTCGCACGCCGAGCGACTGCAGCCCGATCGCGGTCTGCACGACGCGCTCCCGGAATGCGCGGTAGGTCCAGCACTCGTCGTCATCGGCGAAGTGCACGAAGACCTTGTCCGGGCATTCCCGGTTCCAGCGCTCCATCAGCGCGCGGGTCACGACATGGTCGCGCGGCGGAATGCGTGGGTCGGTCGCCTGCGGGCGATCGGGTTCGGGCAGCACGACGAAGGGCGCGTCCATTTCCGGGGAGTCTCCTGCGAGCGTTGATGGTCGGGGGCGTAGCATTTTGGGCGAAGCGGCAGCACGCCACAACGTCAACCAGGCCGCGCGCAGCGGGTCACCGCGCGCCCGCGGCCGCACCGGAACAGGAGTCGACATGGGACCACTGGCAGGCCTGAAGGTCATCGAAATCGCGGGCATCGGCCCCGGCCCTTTCTGCGCGATGATGCTCGCCGACATGGGCGCCGACGTGGTGCGGGTCGACCGCCGCGAGTCGACTGACCTCGGCATCCCGGTCGAGCAGCGCTTCGGTGTCCTCGGGCGCGGGCGCCGCTCGATCGCGCTCGACCTGAAGTCGTCCGCCGATCTCGACACGCTGAAGGCGCTGATCGCGAAGGCCGACGTGCTGATCGAGGGCTTCCGGCCGGGCGTCACCGAGCGCCTGGGTATCGGCCCCGCGCAGTGCCAGGCGCTCAACCCGCGGCTGGTCTATGGCCGCATGACCGGCTGGGGCCAGGAAGGACCGATGGCCAGGGCGGCAGGCCATGATCTCAACTACATCGCGCTGACCGGCGTGCTGGCCGCGATCGGCCCGGCCAACGGCGTGCCGATGCCGCCGCTCAACCTGGTAGGCGACTTCGGCGGCGGCGGCATGATGCTCGCGATGGGCATCCTCGCCGCGATCTACGAGTGCGCCCGCTCCGGCAAGGGCCAGGTCGTCGATGCCGCGATGGTCGACGGTGCCGCGGTGCTGATGTCGAGCATTTACGGCCTGCGCGCGGCCGGGCGCTGGACCGACCGGCGCGAGGACAACATCCTCGATGGCGGCGCGCCCTGGTACGGCGTCTACGAGACGGCCGACGGCAGGCATGTCTCGATCGCGGCGATCGAGGCGAAGTTCTACGAGGAACTTCTGCAGAAGATGGGACTTGCCGACGCCGGACTGCCCCCGCAGAACGACCGCAGCGGCTGGCCGCGTCTGAAGCAGGCGTTCACCGAGACCTTCCGCAGCCGCACGCAGGCGCAGTGGTGCGAGATTCTCGAGGGGTCGGATGCCTGCTTCGCGCCGGTCCTCACGATGGGCGAGGCCCCGTCGCACCCGCACATGGCGGCGCGCGAAACCTTCGTCACGGTCGATGGCGTGGTGCAGCCCGGCCCCGCGCCC
>JBIIHU010000393.1:0-2812 GCA_044235405.1 Burkholderiaceae bacterium | reverse complement strand
CGGCGGCCGCCGCATCGGCCGCGAGCATCTCCAGCCGCACGATGCCGCGGGCGCCATTGGCGTGGCGCTGCAGCGACGGGATCCAGACCGTGTCGCGGGTGAAGTGCTGACACGCGAACAGCCGCATGCCGCCAGGACGTTCGTCGAGCGGCCAGTTGAAGGTGGCGAAGTTCGCCTCGCCCACCCCGCCGTCGGGCAGCGTCACCGGGCGTCCGAACCGGGTCGGGCCGGTGGCCGCGATGCCTCGCGCCTGCAGCTCGGCCACACCGGCCGCGGCATCGCGCGCGGTGAAGGCGGCCCGTTCGACGCCTTCGCGAGCCGCGAGGAAGGCCCGGGTGGGCTCGTTGTGCGCCGTGACCGCGAGCACCCCGAGCAGCTCGAGGTAATCGTCGTCGAACATGATGGTGTGGTTGCCGGTGCCGAGGTGGGCACTGTGGGTGCCGCGCGGCGACAGCGTGAAGCCCAGCGCCTGCCAGCCGCGGGCCGCGGCGTCGAGATCGCGCACCGCCACCACGGCATGGTCGAGTCCGATGACGTGTTCGAGCATGGAAAGTATCCTTCGCGGTCGTTCAACGTGGCCGCCCCCTGGCGACCATCGACCGCCATCCTAGCGCCCGCGACGCAAGGCCCGCGACGCGGACGCTGCCGCATCGGACGCCCGCTGCCCCCCTCGGAGACCCGCCCATGAAAGCCGTTGCCTACACCCGCTGCCTGCCGATCGAGGACCCCGAGAGCCTCGTCGACATCGAACTGCCCGAGCCGACCGCCACCGGCCGCGACCTGCTGGTCCGGGTCCACGCGGTGTCGGTCAATCCGGTCGACACGAAGCTGCGTCGTGCCGCGGCGCCGCCCGCCGGCGAGGCGCGCGTGCTCGGCTTCGACGCCGCCGGCGTCGTCGAGGCGGTCGGCCCGGAGGTCCGCGGCTTCCGGCCGGGCGACGAGGTCTGGTACGCGGGCTCGCGCGTGCGGCCCGGCACCAACGCGGAACTTCACCTCGTCGACGAGCGCATCGTCGGCTTCAAGCCGCGCAGCCTGTCCTTCGAGCAGGCCGCCGCGATGCCGCTGACCACCATCACGGCCTGGGAGGCGCTGTTCGACCGGCTGCAGCTGCGGGTGGGCAAGCCGGCCGACGCCGGCAGCGTCCTGATCACCGGCGCGGCCGGCGGCGTGGGCTCGATCGCCGTGCAGCTCGCCCGGCGTCTGACCGGCGCGCAGGTCATCGCCACTGCCTCGCGTCCCGAGACCCGCGAGCACGCGCTCGCCCTCGGCGCGCACCGGGTCATCGACCACGCCCGCCCGATCTCGGAGGAACTGCGCCGCGAGGGCATCCGCTGGGTCGAGGCGATCTTCAGCATCACCCATACCCACCAGCACTTCGCCGAACTCGCCCGATCGGTCGCGCCCCAGGGCCGCATCTGCGTGATCGACACGCCCGACAAGCCGCTCGACTTCATGCTGCTGCGCGAGCGCTGCGCGTCGCTGCACTGGGAGGGCATGTTCACGCGCTCGGGCTTCCAGACCGCCGACATGGCCGAGCAGGGCCGCCTGCTCAGCGAGACCGCGCGGCTGGTCGACGACGGGCTGATCCGATGCACGCACACCCGTACCGCCGGACGCATCCGCGCGGCCGACCTGCGCGCCGCGCACGCCGCGATCGAGTCGAACCGCACGATCGGCAAGATCGTGCTCGCCGGCTTCTGAATCGGGGCGCTCAGGGCACGAGCCGCAGCAACTGCCCGCCGGACCCGTCGGTGAGGACGTAGATCCAGCCATCGGGCCCCTGGCGCACGTCGCGGATGCGCGCGCCGAGATCGACCAGCAGGCGCTCCTCGCCGATCACGCGCCGGCCCTCGAGGGTCAGCCGATGCAGGGCCTGGCCACGCAGCGCCCCCACCAGCAGGCTGCCCTGCCAGCCCGGGTAGCGGGCACCCGTCACGAAGGCCATCCCGCTGGGCGCGATCGAGGTCGGCATCCAGACCTTCAGCGGCTGCTCGAAGCCCGGCCGCGGCCCCTCCTCGCCGATCCGCGTGCCCAGCACGTACTCGCGCCCGAAGGTCACCAGCGGCCAGCCGTAGTTGCGACCGCGTTCGATGACGTTGACCTCGTCGCCACCCTGCGGGCCATGCTCGCTCGCCCACAGCTCGCCGGTGACGGGGTGCACCGCCATGCCCTGGATGTTGCGATGGCCCAGGCTCCAGAGCTCGGGCCGCGCGCCGCCACGCCCGACGAAGGGGTTGTCGGCCGGCACGCGCCCGTCGGGCTCGATGCGCACGGTCTTGCCGAGGTGGTTGGCGGGCTCCTGCGCGTCGGCGCGCCGGCCGAAACGATCGCCCAGGCCCACGTGCAGGCGGCCGTCGCGGCCGAACGCCAGCCGGGAGCCGCAGTGCAGCCGGCTTGCGACCCGGGGCTGCTGGCGGAAGATCACCTGCACGTCGACCAGCGCATCGCCCTCCAGGCGGCCACGCGCCACGGCCACGGTGTTGCCCCCCTCACCGGCCTCGGCGTAGCTCCAGTAGAGCAGCCGGTTCGCGGCATGGCCCGGATCGGCGACGAGATCGAGCAGGCCGCACTGGCCGGTCGCATCGACCGGCGGCAGGCCGCGCAGGGGCGGTCCGATGCTGCCGTCTTCGGCCACCGGGCGGATGCGGCCGGGCCGTTCGGTGACCAGCATGCGACCGTCGGGCAGGAAGGCGAGCGCCCAGGGCTGGTCGAGCCCGCGCGCGACGACCACCGTCTGCACCGCGAAGCTCGGCCAGGGCGCGAGCAGCACGAGCAGCAGCATGACGACGGTCGGCAGGACGCGGAAAACGGG
>JBIIHU010000149.1:0-9390 GCA_044235405.1 Burkholderiaceae bacterium | reverse complement strand
AGCGGTAAAACCGGGCAATCCGTCCGCCAGCGATGCATGCCGACCTAGACGGTTCGCCCTCCAACGTCGGAGAGGATGATGGCGTTGACCGTGCGCCGTTCTTCAGCGCGACTCGACGGGCGCGGCCGCCGCGGCAGACGAGCGCCGCCTCAGCGAGCCCCACACCTTCGCGAGCATGCCGGCGACGCCGACCGGCATCAGGTACATGAAGACGATCAGGAAGATGCCGTAGATCGCCCACGGCGCCGACTTCGAGATCTCGTCGGCGACGTTCGGTACGAACTGAATGAAGATCGCGCCGAAGATGGCGCCCGAAATCGAGGCAAGCCCACCGATGACAACCGCGACCAGGAAAGTGATCGACAGGAAGACCGTGAAGCTGTCGGGCGCCACGAAGGCGACGACGATCGCGCCAAGCGCACCGGCCACGCCCGTGAAGGCTGCCGACACGCCGAACGTGAGCGTCTTGAACACCGTCAGGTTGATGCCCATCGCCGAGGCCGCGATCGGATGATCACGGATGGCCACCAGCGCGCGGCCGACGCGACCGCGCAGCAGGTTCCAGGCGATCAGAAACATGATCGCCGCGACGAACAGCGAGAAGTAGTACAGCCACCGATCGGCGTTGAAGTTTTGATCCAGGAAGCGGAAGCTGAATGGCGGCTCGGGCTTGTTCAGCACGATGCCCTGCACACCGCCGGTCAGGCCCTCGAGCTTCTTGTACTTCAGCAGCTGCGGCACCGCGAGCGCGAGCGCGAAGGTTGCGAGCGCAAGGAAATGGCCTTCCAGGCGCAACGCGGGGAAGCCCATCAGGATGCCAAAGGCGAAGCAGACCAGTGCGGCCAGCGGCAACGTGGCCCAGTAGGGCATTCCGGCTTGATCCATCAGGATCGCGCTGGCATAGGCCCCTATCGCGTAGAAGGCGCCATGTCCGAGCGAGAACTGCCCGTTGTAGCCGGTCAGGATGTTGAGACCCAGCACCGCGATCGCGTACACGATGACGAGGTTGAACTGGAAGACCCGGTAGTTCTTGACCAGGAACGGCAGCACCAGCAGCACCGCTAGCACGACGATGCCGCCGAGCCAGACCCACTTGCGGTCGATGGAGTTGTTCATACGCGGGTCACCAGAACTTTGCCGAACAGGCCGTTGGGCTTCAGCGTCAGCGTGCCGACGATCAGCACGAGCGCCACCGAGAGCTTCAGTTCGGTGCCGATCACGTAGGCGCCGAGCAGGTTCTCGAGAACGCCGACGATGAAGCCACCGATCACCGCGCCCCACGGGTTGTCGATGCCGCCGAGCAAGGCACCCGCGAAACCGTAGAGCAGGATGCCCGACATCATGTTCGGGTCGAGGTAGACGATCGGCGCGACCATCATCCCGGCCACCGCACCGATCGCTGCAGCCAGCCCCCAACCCATCGCGAGCATCCAGGACACCCGCACGCCCACCAGCCGTGCAGAATCGGGGTTTTGCGCCGCAGCGCGCATCGCCAGCCCCAGCGGCGTGAAACGGAAGAAGGAGAAGAGAAGCGCCAGCACGCACAGCATCACGAAGACCGAACCGATCTCGTGCGCGTTGAAGTACTTGGTCGCGAAGAACGAATCCTTCGGGAACGGCGAGGCGAAGGCCTTGATCGTGTGCTCGAAGACCCAGCCCGCCACCGAGTTGAAGATCACCAGCAGGCCGATGAACACGATGACGTTGGTGAGCGCCGGCGCCCGCTCGACCGGCTTCAGGATGATCCGCTGGATCAGCACGCCGCCGGCGAAGGAGATCGCGACCGTGATGAAGAACGCGGCCCAGTAGGGCATGCCGTTGTTGATCAGCGCCCACGCGATGAAGGTGCTGAAGGTGGCCATCTCGCCCTGGGCGAAGTTGATGTGGTGCGTGGCCTGGTAGATCATGACCAGGGCCAGCGCCACCGACGCGTAGATGCCGCCGTTGGCGAGGCCCGCGAAGATCTGGTGAAGTAGGGCTTCCATGTTCGCTTTCCGGGATCGTCAGATGCCGAGGTAGGAGCGGCGCACGTTCTCGTCGTTCTTGACGACGTCACTCGGGCCGGAGATCGACACATGGCCGGTCTCGAGCAGGTAGGCATGGTCGGCGAGGTCGAGGGCGAGCGTCGCGTTCTGTTCGACGAGCAGCATGCTCACCTTATCCTGCTGGTTGATCTCTCGCATGATCCGGAAGATCTCGGCGACGATCAGCGGGGCCAGCCCGAACGAGGGCTCATCGAGGAGCAGCAGCCGCGGCCGCAGCATCAGCGCGCGGCTGATCGCGAGCATCTGCTGCTCGCCACCGGACAGCGTGCCTGCCTGCTGCAACCGACGCTCCTTCAGACGCGGAAAGCGTGCGTACATCTTCTCGAGGTCGACGGCAACCTCGGCCTTGTCACGCCGGGTGATCGCGCCGAGTCTCAGGTTTTCCTCGACCGTCAGGCCGGTGAAGGTGCCGCGGCCGTCGGGAACATGGCCCACGCCCATGCGGACAACGGCTTCAGTCGCCTTGCCGACGACTTCTTCGCCGTCGATCCGGATGCTGCCGGTGGTCTTGACGACCTGACAGAGCGCCCGCAGCGTGGTGGTCTTGCCGGCACCATTGGCGCCGAGGATCGTGGTGATCTTGCCCTGCTCGAGCGAGAAGCTCACGCCGAACAGGACCTGCGTCGGCCCGTAGGCGGCGTTCAGGTTGCTGACTTCAAGCAGCTTTTGCATCGCTGGGAGCCCCAAGGTAGGCGGCAATCACATCGGGGTGATTCTGGATCTGGACCGGCGTGCCCTCGGCGATCTTGCGGCCGAAGTTCAGCACGACGATGTGGTCGGAGACCGCCATCACGAGGCTCATGTGGTGCTCGACCAGCAGCACCGTGATCTTCAGACGGTCGCGCACGTCGACGATCAGCTTGCCAAGCCCGTCGAGCTCCTCGTGGTTGAGGCCTGCTGCGGGTTCGTCGAGCAGCAGCAGCTTCGGGTCGGCCGCCAGCGCTCGTGCGAACTCGACACGTTTCTGGATGCCGAAGGGCAGATCCCCCGCCGGGCGCTGCGCGTACGGCGTGAGATCGAGGTAGGCCATGATCTCGTGCGCCTTCGCGCGCAGGCGCTCCTCCTCGGCACGCACCGAAGGCAACCGGAGCGCGCTGGCGAGGAAGCCCGAGCTCGAGCGGCAATGCGCACCGATCATCACGTTGCGCTCGACCGACATGGTCTTGAACATCGCGAGATTCTGGAAGGTGCGTCCGATGCCGCGCGACGCGATGTCATGCACCGGTGTCGCGGTGATCGACTGCCCCTCGAAAAGCACGTCGCCCTGCTGGTACGAGTACAGGCGACTCAGGCAGTTGAAGAGGGTGGTCTTGCCGGCCCCGTTGGGACCGATCAGACCGCAGACGCCGCCGCGCGGCACATCGAAGCTGACGGAGTCCAGCGCGACCACGCCGCCGAAGCGCACCGTGATCCCGCGAACGCTCAGCAAAGCGTCGTTCGCCACCTGTGTGTGTCCCCCGGGCCGTGCGGCCAGCCCTGTCGTTCGTATCATTGCCATCTCGTCGCGACGAGACAGCGCGTGCCATCGAGTCCGCTTTATACGGTTCTCTGGCTTTGCATGCAAGCGCAACGGTCCACGTGACGGTCCCACCGTTTCCGCCCCCGGAGTCAGCCCCGATGAACGAGCCAGCCGACAACCGCTTTCGCCTCACCTACTCGACGATGTTCGATCCACCCGCGTCACTGCACGAGCACTTCGAGGCCGCCGTCGCGGCGCTCGACACGATCGCGGGCAGGGAGCACCCGATGACGATCGGCGGGCGCGAGGTGTTCGCCGACGAGCGCTTCGAGGTGCGCTCGCCGATCGATCGGCGTCGCCTGCTTGGCATCTTCCAGCGCGGCAACGCCGGGCACGCGCGCGATGCCGTGGCCGCCGCGAATGCCGCCTGGCCCGCGTGGGCCGCAATGCCCTGGCGCGAGCGGGTGAGGCTGCTGCGCCGCGCCGCGGCGCTCATCGAGGAACGTGTCTACGCGATCGCCGCGGCGGTCGCCGTCGAGGTCGGCAAGACGCGAATGGAAGCGATCGGCGAGGTTCAGGAGAGCGCCGACCTGATCAGCTGGTACTGCGACCGCTTCGAGGAAGCCGACGGTTTCGTTCGCGCGCTGCCCGACGATCCCCTGGCTGGCTGGCGAAGCCGCAATGCCACCCGTCTGCGCCCTTACGGCGCATGGGCGATCGTTGCGCCCTTCAACTTCCCGGTCGCGCTCGCCGCGGGACCGATCGGCGCCGCACTGGTCACCGGCAACACCGCGGTCTTCAAGGTCGCGAGCGACACCGCCTGGAGCGGCACGCTGCTGATGGCGGTGTTCCGGGATGCCGGTCTGCCCGCGGGCGTGCTGAACCACCTGACGGGCGAAGGGTCCGTGCTCGGCGCGGCACTGGCCGACGATCCCGGCATCGCGGGAATCACGTTCACCGGATCCTCGGAGGTCGGACTCGGGCTCGTGCAACGCTTCGCGCAAGGGCCCTGGCCACGGCCATGCATCGCCGAGATGGGCGGCAAGAACGCGACCGTGGTCAGCCGGCACGCCGATGTCGAACGCGCCGCGACCGGCATCGTGCGCTCGGCCTTCGGCCTGCAGGGACAGAAGTGCTCGGCCTGCTCGCGCGTGTACGTGGAGCGTCCGATTGCCGAGGCGCTGCGCGCGCGCATCGTCGAACTGACAGGCGCGCTGCGCGTGGGCGACCCGACGGTCCGGGACAGCGCGATGGGCCCGCTGATCAATCGCGAGGCCTTCGAGCGCTATGCGCGCTGCGTCGAGCAGCTGCGCCGGCATGGCGCGATCGATGCCGGTGGCCGGAGTCTCGCGAGCGGCGAGCTCGAGCACGGCTGGTTCGTCGCCCCGACGGTCGCACGCGCACCACGGGACTTCCGGCTGTGGCGCGAGGAGAAGTTCATCCCGCTGGTACTCGTCGAGGCGGTCGATAGCGTCGACGAGGCGATCGCGCTGGCCAACGCATCGCCGTACGCCCTGACCGCGGGCTTCTACGGCGCGCAGCACGAGATCGACCCCTTCGTCGACCGGATCGAGGCCGGCGTCGTCTACGTCAATCGGCCCCAGGGGGCCACGACCGGCGCCTGGCCGGGGTACCAGCCCTTCGGCGGCTGGAAGGGCAGCGGCAGCACCGGAAAGGCGATCGGCTCGTTCTGGTACCTGCCGCTGTACCTGCGGGAGCAGGCTCGAACGATCGTCGACTGAGAACCTACAGCGGCTTGCGGATGAAGTTGGCGATCTCGCCGATGATGCCGCGCCGGAACGCGAGCACGCAGACCACGAAGATCAGGCCCTGGACGATCGTGACCCACGCACCGAGCTGCGCGAGGTAATTCTGCATCGAGATGATGACGGCGGCACCCACGATCGGGCCGAACATCGTGCCCAGGCCGCCGACCAGCGTCATCAGCACCACCTCGCCCGACATCGACCAGTGCACGTCGGTCAGCGAGGCGAGCTGGAAGACCAGCGCCTTCACGGCGCCGGCCACGCCGGCGAGCGTGGCCGACAGGACGTAGGCAACCAGCTTGTAGCGGTCGGTGTCGTAACCCAGCGAGAGTGCACGGGGCTCATTCTCGCGGATGGCCTTCAGGACCTGTCCGAAGGGCGAGTGAACCACCCGCCAGATCAGCCCGAAGCAGGCGAAGAAGATCACCATCACGACCACATACATCGCGCCGTTGCCGGTGAGATCGATCAGCCCGAAGAGCTTGCCGCGCGGCACCGCCTGGATGCCGTCCTCGCCGCCGGTGAACGGCGCCTGCAGGTAGAAGAAGAAGATCATCTGCGACAGCGCGAGCGTGATCATCGCGAAGTAGATGCCCTGCCGCTTGATCGCGAGCATCCCGGTGACCCAGCCCATCAGTGCCGCGCAGCCGGTGGCGAACAGGATCGCGAGCTCCGGGGTGAAGCCCCAGACCTTGGCCGAGTGGGCGGCCGCGTAGCCGGCGGTGCCGAGGAACATCGCGTGACCAAACGAAAGCAGGCCTCCGAAACCGATGAGCAGGTTGAATGCGCACGCAAACAGTGCGAAGCACATCACCTTCATCAGGAAGATCGGATACAGCACCAGGGGCGCGAGGGCGAAGAACGCGAGCAGCACCAGGAAGGCGATCTTCTGGTGGCCCGTGCCGGCGCCGGCGCCGGCGACGATCGGAACGGTGGACGAGGACATGGCGGAGGCCCCTGCGCGACTACTTCTGGGTGCCGAACAGCCCGGCGGGCTTGATCAGCAGGACGATGGCCATGATCACGAAGATCACGGTGTTGGAGGCCTCGGGATAGAAGACCTTGGTCAGGCCCTCGACCAGACCGAGACCGAAACCGGTGATGATCGAACCGAGGATGGAGCCCATGCCACCGATCACCACCACCGCGAACACGACGATGATGAGGTCGGCACCCATCTGCGGGCTGACCTGGTAGATCGGAGCGGCCATCACGCCGCCGAGCGCCGCGAGCCCGACGCCGAATCCGTAGGTGAGCGTGATCATCCTCGGCACGTTGATGCCGAAGGACTGCACCAGCGCGGGATTCTCGGTGGCCGCGCGCAGGTAGGAGCCAAGCTTGGTGCGCTCGATGACGTACCAGGTGACCAGACACAGCACGAGCGAGGCGCCGATCACCCAAGCCCGGTAGTTGGGCAGGAACATGAAGCCGAGGTTCTTGCCGCCGGTGAGTTCGGGCGGGATCGGGTAAGGCTGCCCCGACGAGCCGAACTCGTTGCGGAACAGCCCCTGGATGATGAGACCCAGCCCGAAAGTCAGCAGCAGCCCGTAGAGGTGGTCGAGCTTGTAGAGCCTCGCAAGGAACAGCCGTTCGATGATCACGCCCGAGATGCCGACGATGATCGGCGCCAGCAGCAGCGACCACCAGTAGCCCACCTTGAGGTAGGTGAGCGCGAGGTAGGCCACAAAGGCACCCATCATGTACTGGGCGCCGTGCGTGAAATTGATGATGTTGAGCAGGCCGAAGATGACCGCCAGGCCCAGCGACAGCAGCGCGTAGAAGGAGCCGTTGATCAGGCCGATGAGCAACTGGCCGAACAGGGCCTGCGTGGGTATGCCGAAGATCTCCATGGGAGCCGCCGCTGTGCCTTGGGGTTGCGCCGAGACTTACTTCTTCGTGACCAGCGGGCAGTTGCCCTGGTCGATGGGCCGGAAGGCCTGCTCAGCCGGGATCGTGGCGCGAACCTTGTAGTAGTCGTAGGGGCCCTTGGATTCCGCCGGCTTCTTGACCTCGACCAGGTAGGCCGGGTGGATCTTGCGACCATCGGCCCGGATCGTGCCCTTGCCGAACAGCATGTCGTCGGTGGGCATCTCCTTCATCTTGGCCACCACCTTGGTGCCGTCATCGCTCTTCAGCGCCTCGACCGCCTTCAGGTAGTGCATGACCGCACCGTAGACGCCGGCGTGGACCATCGACGGATACTTGCCCGCGTTCTGGGCGACGAAGCGCTTGGTCCAGGCCCGCGTCTGATCGTTCAGGTCCCAGTAGAAGGTCTCGGTGAAGATCAGGCCCTGCGCCTTGTCGAGGCCCAGCGCATGCACGTCAGGCAGGAAGACCAGCAGTCCGGCGAGGTTCTGACCACCGCGGGTGATGCCGAACTCGGCCGCCTGCTTGATCGAGTTCTGGGTATCGCCGCCCGCATTCGCCAGGCCGATGATCTTGGCCTTGGACGCCTGGGCCTGGAGCAGGAAGGAGGAGAAGTCCTGGGTGTTGAGAGGGTGGCGAACCTTGTTGACCACCTTGCCACCCGCCTTCAGGACGACCGCCTCGGTGTCACGCTCGAGCGCATGGCCGAAGGCGTAGTCCGAGGTGAGGAAGAACCACGTGTCGCCGCCGGTCTTCACGATCGCCGAGCCCGTGCCGTTGGCGAGCATCCAGGTGTCGTAGGTCCAGTGGACCGTGTTCGGCGAGCAGGCCGAACCCGTCAGATCGGAGGTGGCCGCGCCGGAGTTCAGCATCACCTTGCCCTTCTCGCGCACGATCTGGTTGACCGCCAGCGCGACCGAGGAGGTGGGCACGTCGGCAACGACGTCGACCTTGTCGGTATCGAACCACTTGCGGACGATGCTCGAGCCGATATCGGGCTTGTTTTGGTGATCGGCCGAGAGGATCTCGACCTTCATGCCTTTCTTGGCAGCGCCGAAATCCTCGACGGCCATACGGGCGGCAACCACCGAGCCGTTGCCGGTGATGTCGGCATACAGGCCCGACATGTCGTTGATGACACCGATGCGGATGACGCCATCGGAAATCTGCGCCTGGGCGCCGGTAGCCGCTGCGAGGGCGCCGGCGAGCAGGGTCGAGATCAGGGTGCGCTTGAACATGTCGTCTCCTGGGTACTGCGCTGAGGTTGATGGAAGCCGGAGGCGGCGGTCATCGGCCGAGGCTGGTCGTCTCGCCGGGGCATAGGGCATGCCCGGCGAGCTACGCTCAGACCCCGAGGAATTCGTGCAGCATGTCCTTCTTGGCTTCGAGCTGCGAGGCCTCGAAACCTTCGACGATCCGCCCGTGCTCCATCACGTAGAAGCGGTCGGCAAGCGGCGCGGCGAAGCGGAAGTTCTGCTCGACCATGATCACCGTGAAGCCGCGCTCGCGCAGCGTCTGGATCATGCGGGCCAGCGCCTGCACGATCACCGGCGCCAGGCCTTCGGAGATCTCGTCGAGCAGGAGCAGTTTCGCGCCGGTACGCAGGATGCGCGCCACGGCGAGCATCTGCTGCTCACCGCCGGACAGGCGGGTGCCCTGGCTGTTGCGACGCTCCTTGAGGTTCGGGAACATCGCATAGATCTCGTCGAGCGACATGCCCCCGGATCCGACCTGCGGCGGCAGCATCAGATTCTCCTCGCAGGACAGGCTCGCGAAGATGCCGCGCTCCTCCGGGCAGTAGCCCAGGCCCATCTGCGCGATCCGGTGCGGCGGCAGGCCGATGGACTCGGTGCCGTTGATCATGATCGAGCCGGTTCGCCGGCCGACCAGCCCGAGGATCGACTTGAGGGTGGTGGTGCGGCCAGCGCCGTTGCGGCCCAGCAGCGTCACCACCTCGCCGCGATTCACGACCAGGTCGACGCCATGCAGGATGTGCGACTCGCCGTAGAAGGCGTGCAGATCGGTGATGCGCAGGTATTCGGTCTTCTCAGCCATGGGCGCCCCGCAATTCCGTCGCCTCGCGGCCCATGTAGGCCTCGAGCACCTGCGGATCCTTGGAAACCACGTCGTAGGGGCCTTCGGCAATCACCGAGACACGCTGCAGCACGCTGATGCGGTCGGCGATGCTCGCCACCACGTTCATGTTGTGCTCGACCATCAGCACCGTGCGGTTGGCCGACACCTTCTTGATGAG
>JBIIHU010000421.1:0-2823 GCA_044235405.1 Burkholderiaceae bacterium | reverse complement strand
TTTGTATGTGGCGCTTGGCGCCATGTTCGTTCAGCAGACCTTTGCTTCCATTGGTCGCACCCTGCCGCTTGTCATCGCGCCCGCGATTATCGAGGATTTGCACATAGACCCGGCGCTGGTCGGCGTTTATGTCGGCGCGGCGGCGCTGGCTTCGCTGGTGTTTCAGCTTGGCTGCGGCAGCTTCATCATCCGCTATGGCGCGCTGCGCATGAGCCAGGTAGCGCTGGTGTTTCTGGCGCTTGGTATGGCCTTGGCGGCGGCGGGGCCGCTGCTGTTCTTTCTGATCTCGGCGATCATCGGTGGCGGCGGCGCGGCGACTTCCACACCCGCCAGTTCGCATCTGCTTGGGCGCTATTCACCGCCGAAACAGGCGCCTTTGGTGTTTTCCATCAAGCAAACCGCGGTGCCGGCCGGGCTGTTGCTGGCGGGGCTGCTTGGCCCCCTGATGACAGGATATTGGGGATGGAGCGGCGCGCTGCTGGTGACGGCGGGTGCCTGTTTCCTGTTTGCCGTGATGTTGGAACCGCTCCGGGGTGAGTTTGACTCGGACCGCGTGCCAAGCCGCAGCTTTCATTTTTCCGATTTTCGCACCACGCTGACAAGCGTTTTGCGCGCCAAGGATTTGCGCGAATTGTCGCTGGCCTGCTTTGCCTTCAACGGGCTGCAAACGGCCTTCACCAGCTATTACGTTTTGTATCTGACGGCGCTGAATTACGATCTGGCGGCGGCGGGGCTGATGTTTGCTATTGCCATGACCATTGCCGTACCGATGCGCATTTTCTGGGGCTGGCTGAGTAGTGGCCGCGTCGCGCCACGCCGCGTCATGGCGGGGCTATCCCTTGGCATGGCCGCCAGTGCCGCGTTGATGAGCCTTTACGGCGCGCATTGGCATCCTTTGCTGATCGCCGCCATCGCAACAGTGATGAGCGCTACCGCCATGTCCTGGCATGGCGTTTTGCTGTCCGAAGCGGCGCGGTTGGCACCACCCGGCATGCGCGGTGCTGCTACGGGTGGTGTACTGTCCTTTGGCCAGGTCGGCGCTTTCATTCTGCCCGTGATCTATGCGGCGCAGCTTGCCGTAACGAATAGCCATGGCATTGGCTTTCTGCTGTGCGGTGTGCCGGCGCTGGTGGTGGGGGTTGTGATGTGGCGCGCGTCACGCCGGTGATGTGAATGTCATGACCTTTTTTGGGCCCATCGGTAGTTCTGTGCGCCAGGCCCGATTCATCCATCTACGTCGCCACCACTTCGGCATTCGGAAAATTCCGTGTGGCGCCATCATAGGAAAGCCCAAGCGCATGTTACGGGTGCACATGCGTGAGCAGCACAGTATCCACCTGTTCGGGCGTGTAGCGCGCAGCGCATCCTGCGTGTCGCCCGTGGTTGGGATGAAGTTGGAATGCCCTCCGCACTCAATCATCACCAGATGGCGCCCGGTATGCACCAGATAGGCGCCCTCCGGCTGATGCAGCACAGTTTCGGTGGCAAAAGCACACGCGCGGAGCGGCGCGATTTCCTCTGGCCGGCTATCGGGGCGATCCGTCCTGCCACCCCTTCCCGGCAAAGCCGCGCACAGGCCCTTGCCTGCGCTGGGCCTTCAAGCAGATGAAGATGCAGCGGCGCCTGCCGAGTCTTTCCCTTGCGGCAGAAGCGCGAGCGGTAAAGCCGAGTGACGCTACCTCACCGCCTGCGGCTTACCCATCAAGGCCTCTCAAACCTCCAATTCGCCCAGAATAATCGCCTCAACCTCAGCCCCCGCGGGCAGGGCGGGCGCGAAGGGGGCGCGCAGCACCAGCGCATCGGCGCGCGCCAGCGTGGCGAGCATCGAGCTATCCTGCACCGGGAAGGGCCGCACTGTGATACGCCCTTCGGCGTCGGCATCAAGGCTCGCGCGCAGGAAATCGGCGCGGCGGTCATTCTCGGCCAAGGGTGTCGCGCAGATCACGCGCCGGCTTGGCGTGGGCGCGCCTGGCAGGCCGGAAAGCCGCGCCAAAGCGGGCAGCAGGAAGATAATGGCGCAAACCAGCGCCGAGACCGGATTGCCCGGCAGCCCCAGCACCGGCACACGCCCAAGACGCCCCCAGATCAAGGGTTTGCCGGGGCGCATGGCGATTTTCCAAAAGCCGAGTTCAAACCCCTCACCGCCCAGCGCGTGCTGAATGAGATCATGCTCCCCCACACTGGCGCCGCCGGTGGTCACCAGCATGTCATAGCCATGGGCAGAGGCCGCGATATCGGCAATGGCGCTGGCATCATCAGGCGCGATGGGCAGCACAATGGGCTCGCCCCCGCCAGCGCGGATCAGGGCCGCCAAAGCATGGGCATTGGAACTGACGATGCCGCCCGGCGGGATCGGGTCTCCCGGGAGGGCAATTTCATCCCCAGTTGCCAGAATACCGATGCGGGGGCGCCGATGCACGGCAAGCCAAGGGTTATTGCTGGCCGCCGCAAGGCCGATATCGCGCGCCGTCAGGCGCCGGCCCTGCGCCAAAAGTGTTTCGCCCTCGGCGAAATCTAGGCCGCGCTTCCGCACCCAGCGCCCCGCTGTGACGCTTTCCTTAACCAGCACCGCGCCATCAGCGGCTTCGGCATCTTCTTGTAACAGGATCGAATCAGCGCCTTCAGGGACAAAGCCGCCGGTGAAAATCCGCACCGCCTGACCAGGGCAGACTGACCCAACAAAAGGATGCCCCGCCGGCGCCGCGCCAATCACGGCAAGCCTGGCGCCCAAAACGCCATCCGCCGCGCGCAGCGCATAGCCATCCATGGCGGAAACCGCAGCCGGTGGCTGAGTGAGGCGTGCCAGCACGGGCCGCGCCAGCA
>JBIIHU010000392.1:0-2832 GCA_044235405.1 Burkholderiaceae bacterium | reverse complement strand
GTCGACCTGACGGTCAGGGCCGGCGAGATCGCCTGCGTGGTCGGCTCCAACGGTGCCGGCAAGACGACCCTGCTGCGAACGATCTCCGGACTGCTGCAACCGACGGCCGGAAGCATCGTCTTCGGCGACACCGAGATCGGCGCGGCCACACCAGAGACCATCCTTCGCGCCGGCATCGCGCACGTCCCGGAGGGTCGACGGCTGTTCCGGGGTCTGTCGGTCCGGGACAACCTGCTGCTCGGCGCGTACCTGCGCCGCGACTCGCGGGCCGAGATCCAGCGCGATCTCGAGGAGATCTACGGGCTCTTCCCGATTCTCGCGCAGCGCTCGGGACAGGATGCGAGCACACTGTCGGGCGGCGAGCAGCAGATGTGCGCGATCGGTCGCGGTCTGATGTCGCGCCCGACGCTGCTGATGATCGACGAACTCTCGCTCGGCCTCGCGCCGCGGGCCGTCGAGAAACTCTCGGAGGCCCTGGTGGCGGTCAATCGCAGGGGACTGACCATCCTGCTGGTCGAGCAGGATGTCTTCACCGCCTTCGAACTGGCGCAGTCGGCTGTCGTGATCGAGACCGGCCGTGCCGCCTTCGCCGGCGACGCGCGCACGCTCGAGGCCGACCCGAGGGTGCGGCAGGCCTACATGGGACTCTGATGCGCGACGCCGCGATGGCCCTGGCGCGCGCCGAACCCCGGCTCGCGCGCATCGCGACCGCGGCCGAGGCGCTCGGGCTGTCGCCTTGCGAACTACTGCATGCGGGCCCGCCGTTGGCCGATCCCACGCGTCCTCCGGCACCGCTGCGCTCGGCTGCGGTGATCACGGCATTGCACGAGGGATGGGCGGCAAGCGAAACGCAGGCCGAGGCGATGCTGGCGGCGGGGGAGCTCAAGCTGTCGCCCGCGCAGGCCCGCAGCTGCGTGACGCCGCTGGCGGCCGTGGTGTCGGCGGGCACGCCGCTGGTCGAGGTCGTGAATGGGGCCAATGAGGGGGACGGTGAGGCGGCCAATGAGGGGGCCGGCGAGGGGACAGCTCGGGCCTGGGCGCCGCTGTCGCCGCTGGGTGGGCCGGACACCCGCATGGGGCATCGCGACCCGGCGATCCTGGCGCGCCTGGCCGACCGCGACACCCGCGTGGCACCGCTGCTCGCCGGCTGGCTCGACGCACAGGGACCACTGCCTCTGTGGCCCCTGGCGGCCAGGGGCCTCGCCGAAGGTGACGACCTGCACAGCCGCACCACGCAGGCCACCGCTGCGCTCGCCGAGCACGCCCCGCCGTTGCTGCGCGCGGAACTGCTGGGCACCCCGCTCTTCTTCCTCACGATCTGGATGGCGGCATGCGCCGCGATGATGCGCGCGCTCGAAGGCCTCGATCAGCCCGGTTGGGTGACCCGGGCCGGCGGCAATGGCGAGCGCTTCGGCATCGCGCTGGCCGGTCGACCAGAGCGGTGGCATACCGTGTCGGCCACGGCCCCCGAAGGCTGGCGTCTGCCGACGGCGGCGCCCGGGGTCGCGGTCTGTGGCGCGATCGGTGACAGCGCGGTGATCGACCTGCTCGGCCTGGGCGGTCAGCGGCTCGCGATGGCGCCCGAGCCGCTGTCGGTGCTCGCACCCGTGCTGCCCGACGGGCACGCGGGCATCGCCGCGAGGCTGCTGCGCGTTCCCCATCCCGCCCTGCCCGGGCACTGGCCGCTCGGCCTGGATGCGGCCGCGCTTCGCGGCGAGGACGACCGTCCGCTGGTCTGCCTGGCGATGATCGCGGCCGATGGTATGCATGGCCTGCTCGGCCGCGGCGTGTGGCGCGTGCCCGCCGAGCTGCTCGCCGACGCCGCGAGTGCCGCCGCGAGCGGCTGAAACCGCGTCACGCGAACAGCCGCGCGAGCTCCGCGCCCGGCTCCTGGGCGCGCATGAAGGCCTCGCCGACCAGGAAGGCATGCACATCGGCCGCGCGCATGCGGGCAACATCATCGCGGGTATGGATGCCGCTCTCGGTGACGACCAGCCGGTCGGCGGGGATGCGCGTGAGCAGGCCCAGCGTGGTGTCGAGCGACACCTCGAAGCTGCGCAGGTTGCGGTTGTTGATGCCCAGCAGTGGCGTGCGAAGCGCGAGCGCCCGCTCGAGCTCGGCGGCATCATGGACCTCGACCAGGACATCCATGCCCAGGCCGAGCGCGCAGTCCTCGAGCTCGCGCATCCGTGCGTCGTCGAGCGCCGCGACGATCAGCAGCACGCAGTCGGCGCCCCAGGCGCGCGCCTCGAGCACCTGGTAGGGATCGACGAGGAAGTCCTTGCGCAGCACCGGCAGCCCGCAGGCGGCGCGCGCGGCCTGCAGGTACTCGGGCGCGCCCTGGAAGAAGGGCCGGTCGGTCAGGACCGAAAGACAGGCGGCGCCGCCGCGCTCATAGCTCGCGGCGATCTGCGGCGGATCGAAGTGCTCGCGGATCACCCCCTTGCTGGGGCTTGCCTTCTTGATCTCGGCGATCACGGCGGGCTGGCCGCGCGCGATGCGATCGCGCAGCGCGCGCTCGAAGCCGCGCGGCGCACTCGCCGCCTCGGCCTGGCGGCGCATCGCGGCGTCGTCGACCCGCGCGCGGGCGTGGGCGAGTTCCTCGCGCTTGACGGCGAGAATGCGTTCGAGGATGTCGGCCATCGGATCTCCTCAGGCGACTGGCGCGAGCCGACGGGTCGCGGCGACGAAGCGCTCGAGCCGGTCGCGGGCCGCGCCCGAGGCCACCGCCTCGCGCGCCCGCGCGATGCCGGCTGCGATGTCGGGCGCAACCCCGGCCGCGTAGAGCGCCGCGCCGGCGTTGAGCACGACGATCTCGAGCGCGGTACCGGG
>JBIIHU010000148.1:0-9444 GCA_044235405.1 Burkholderiaceae bacterium | reverse complement strand
AGACATCCTCGGCGCTCATGTGGCGGTGTCTGCCGGCGCGGAAGATCTCGAGGATCTTGAGGCGGGGCAGCGTTGCCTTCAGCCCGATGCTCTTGAGTTCTTGTGGCGACGGCATGACGCGACCCTGGAAACCGGAATCGCTATCATAGAGGCAAGCCGGGGAACGCCTCCCGATCCCCGCGCAAGCGTCAGGTGAAAGTCCCCATGCCCCTCCCCGCCGTCTCCCGGCCGGCGCGCGCCCCGGCCCGCCGCCTCGCCGCGGCCGCCACCGCGGCCCTCCTGATCGCGACAACCGCCGGGTGCGCGGGGCCGCGGGCCGACTCGAGCGGGCTGTTCGCGCCCTATCGCATCGACCTGCCGCAGGGCAACTACCTGACCGCCGACATGCTCGACAAGCTGAGCCCCGGCATGACCCGCGAACAGGTCCGGCTGGTGCTCGGCTCGCCGCTGCTGCAGCCGCTGTTTCGCGCCGATCGCTGGGACTACGTCTTCGCCTACCGGTTCGCGAGCGGCCGCACCGAGGTCCGGCGGGTCGCCATCCTCTTCAAGGACGACCTGATCGCCACCATCAAGGCCGACCCGCTGCCCCAGAACGACGAGGCGAACGACCCGATGCTGCCAGGCGGCCGACCGGCGCCCGCCGCAGCCGCCCGGCGCTGAGCCGGCGCGTCCACCACGTCTCCCGGAGTCATCGCGATGTCCTCCAGCCCTCTTCGCGTCGCGGTCGCCGGCGCGCTCGGCCGCATGGGCCGCATGATCATCGAGGCGGTGCTCGGCGCGCCCGACACGCGGCTCACCGGTGCGCTCGACCTCCCCGGGGCGCCGGGCTTCGGCCGCGATGCCGGCGAGTTCCTCGGCCGCGCGACCGGCGCCGTGGTGACCGACAGCCTCGAGCAGGCCCTCGCCGACGCCGATGTCCTGATCGACTTCACCCGGGCCGAAGCCACGCTGCGCCACCTCGAAGCCGCGCGGTCGGCCGGCGTGGCGATGGTGATCGGCACCACCGGCTTCGACGAAACCGGGCGCGCCCGTATCGCGGAGGCGGCCCGGGTCATCCCGATCGTCGCGGCACCCAACATGAGCGTCGGCGTCAACGCCACGCTGGAGTTGCTCGCGGTCGCCGCGCGACTGCTGTCGCAGGGCTACGACATCGAGGTCATCGAGGCCCACCACCGGCACAAGGTCGACGCGCCCTCGGGCACGGCGCTGCGCATGGGCGAGGTGCTTGCCGAGGCGCTCGGCCAGCGCCTCGATGACGTGGCGGTGCACGGCCGGCACGGCTTTACCGGCGAGCGCCGGCCCGGCAGCATCGGCTTCTCGGTGATCCGCGGCGGCGACATCGTCGGCGATCACACCGTGCTGTTCGCCGGCGCCGGCGAACGCATCGAGATCACCCATCGCGCCACGAGCCGCCAGGGCTACGCCGAAGGCAGCCTGCGCGCGGCGCGTTTCCTGGTCGGGCGCGCGCCGGGGCTGTACGGCATGCCCGACGTCCTCGGTCTGCGCGCCGGCCGAACCTGAGGGCCATACGGTGAGCCTGCTGCTCGCGCTCGATCAGGGCACGTCCAGTTCACGCAGCATCGTTTTCGATGCCGCGGGCGACATCGTCGCGATGGCGCAACGCGAGTTCACGCAGCACTTTCCGCAGCCAGGATGGGTCGAGCACGACCCCCTCGAGATCTGGAGTACCCAGCTCGCAACCGCCCGCGAGGCCCTCGCGAAGGCCGGTGCGCGCGCGACCGACCTCGCCGCGATCGGTATCGCGAATCAGCGCGAGACCACGGTGATCTGGGACCGTCGCAGCGGCAAGCCGATCCACCGCGCGATCGTCTGGCAGGACCGCCGCACCGAGCCGGCGTGCGCGCGCCTGCGCGCCGCAGGTCTCGAGTCGCTGGTAGGCAGCCGCACCGGGCTGGTGCTCGACCCCTACTTCTCGGGCACCAAGATCGCCTGGATCCTCGATCGGGTCGAGGGTGCGCGCGCGGCGGCCGAGCGCGGCGAGCTCGCCTTCGGCACCATCGACAGCTGGCTTGTCTGGCAGCTTACGGGCGGTCGCCTCCATGTCACCGACCCGAGCAACGCGGCCCGCACGCTGCTCTTCGACGTCCGCGAGGGCCGCTGGGACCCCGAACTGCTCGCCGCCCTGCGCGTACCGGCGGGGTTGCTGCCGCAGGTGCTGCCCTCGAGCCACCTGGTCGGCCAGACCGATGCCGGCATCCTCGGCGCGCCGGTGGCGATCGGCGGGCTGGCCGGCGACCAGCAGGCCGCGCTCTTCGGCCAGGCCTGCTTCGCCGAGGGCATGGTCAAGAACACCTACGGCACCGGCTGCTTCATGCTGATGCACACCGGCGAGCGCTTCCAGGCGTCCGCCAACGGGCTGGTGAGCACCGCGGCAGCCCGCCCGGCCGGCAGCCGTGATTGCGCCCTCGAAGGCAGCGTCTTCGTCGGTGGCGCGGTCGTGCAGTGGCTGCGCGACGGCCTTGGTCTGATCGCCCGCTCCGACGAGGTCGAAGCACTCGCCGCGAGCGTCCCCGATGCCGGCGGCGTGATCGTCGTGCCGGCATTCACCGGGCTCGGGGCGCCCTACTGGCGACCGAAGGCGCGCGGCGCGATCCTCGGCCTCACGCGCGGCAGCACCCGCGCGCACATCGCCCGGGCGGCACTCGAGTCGATCGCCTTCCAGAGCGCGTCCCTGCTCGAGGCGATGCGACGCGACGCGGGCACCGCGGTGGCCGAGCTGCGGGTCGACGGCGGGGCCTGCGCGAACAACCTGCTGATGCAGTTCCAGGCCGACCTGCTCGGCGTGCCGGTGCTTCGACCACGCATCACCGAAACCACCGCGCTGGGTGCCGCCTATCTCGCCGGGCTCGCAGCCGGCGTCTGGCGAAGCCGCGACGAACTCGCCGCGCAGTGGCGGGCGCAGCGGCGCTTCGAACCCCGGCTCGATCGCGCGGCGGCGCAGGCGCGCATGGCCGAATGGGCCGAGGCGGTGGCACAGGCCGCGCCGGCCGACTGAATCGGGCGCCGTCGGCGCGCGCTCAGCGCGGCCGGCCGAAACGCGCGCGCAGCGCTTCGCAAGGGTCGGGCCGGTCCAGCGCCGGCAGCGCCACGCGCCAGTCATGGAGGCCCGAGGGATCGCGGCGGGCCTGGCCATCGGCGTCGGGCTGTTCGACGAAACCCACCGAGATCACCGCGCCCACGTGACCGGCGGCAGCGAGAAAGCGGGGTACGCCAAGATCGCGGCGCACATGGCCATTGCCCGCGATCAGCACCACCGGCATCGCATGCCGGGCCACGCCAGCGACCGCCGCGCGGGCCATCCCGGCATCGCGAGCGCGCTGCGCACGCGCCATCGGTGCCAGCATCGCGGCCGGAAGCAACCCGCAGTGTCCCTCGTCGAGCAGGCGGCGCTGCGCCGCCTCGTCGGCATCGCGCCAGTCGGGCGGGGGCTCCCCCCCGGAACCTCGGCCCCGCGCGATCGAAGCCACCTCGGCTGCGGGCAGGTTGGCGCCAAGCAGCGGCAGGCCATGCGCGAGCGCCAGTCCGATCAGCGGCTCGTAGAGCGGCCAATCCCAGCCGGCGAAATCGAAGCCACCGGCGGCCGCGACGGCCCGCGCCTCGGGCGATGGCCGTCGCTGCGCCGCATCGAGTTCGGCCTGGCGCGATGCGTCGAACTGCTCGAGGGCCAGGCAGGGCCGCAGCGGCGCGTCGACCATCGCGCGCAGCCACGCGAGGCGCCGGGCATGCAGGCCAGGGTGATCGTGCACTTCACCGAGCGCAAGCACCCAGGGCCGCGACAACGCGGCAAGTGTCCGTCGCAGCTCGCCGGGCAACGGCGAGTCATCGGGCGATGTCCGCAACCCGCGGTCGGACGCGACAGCGTCGGGGCCGGCGACGGCCCCGGAGCCGACGGCACGCGGATCGGCACTCGCGCAGCCGGCCAGCAGCGTGCCAGCGCCGCCTGCGATCAGCAGCCGCCTGCGCCCGGGATACGACGGGAACCGCCGGTCGGGCACCGGGGCCAACCGCCTCACAGCGTGAAGCGCAGTCGCTCGAGCAGCGCACCGGGCACGGTGGCAACCCCGAAACTGCGCGCATCGTAGGTCTGGGTATCGGGCAACCGGTGGCACTCGCTCGACAGTGCCTCGAGCGCGTCGCCGAGCACGCGAAACAGCGAGTCGTCGAATCGCAGCACGGCAAGCGGCGCCACCGGCTCGCCGTTCTCGACCCACAGCGTGGCGAAACGCGTCATCCCGGTGAGCCGGGCCGCGGCGCGATCGGACCAGTTGAGATACCAGAAGTCGCTGACCGCGATCCCCGTGCCCAGCCGGCGCAGCGCCTCGGCCTGCGGCATGTCGCCGGGGGCCATCGCGAGTGCTTCGGCGGACTCGTCGGCACCGGCGCCATTGCCCGCCAGCGAGAACTCGCGCGCGCTGCGCGGCGACACCAGCAGACCGGCATGTCGACCCGCCGAGACCAGCGGAAGGCACGCTGGGCGCGAGAAACCGTCGGCCTGGAAGCGCGGCAGGCCGGCGCCGGCAAGATCATCGACGAGCGACACCCGGGGGTCGAGCCGCGCCTGACCCTCGACCAGGCGGGCGAGCGGCGAGTGGCCGCTGCGCAGCGCCGCCGCCGAGAAGCCACCCCAGTTGAGCATGCCCACCAGCGCGCCGAGCGCGGCTGGCGCGAGCCATGCGCGCCACTCGCCAGGCTCCAGCACCTTGGGCGGTCGACCCAGGATCCGCGCCTCGCGCCGTGCCTGTGCGATCGCATCGACCAGCGCGGCAGGCGTCCAGTCCCCGGGGGCGAAGCTGCGCTTGACCGCCTTGTCGCCGTCGCCGCAGATCGAGAAATCGAGGAACCAGGGGCGCGCCTCGTGCCAGTGATGGTGGCCGAGGCTGCTCGCGAATCCGCAGGCAAGGGGACCGCCGGCGTACAGGCCGACCAGATCGGCATCACCGGCGGCGTCGATCACCGTGTCGCACAACGCGTCGGGCTGCGGCGGTTGCCCCGGCACGAGGGTTCGGGACACGGTCGGCTGCTCGCTGATCGCGAGCCAGGGATCGGGCTGGCTGTCGGCGATCACGGTGCGCAGGTGCGCGAAGGCGGCATCGATGCGAGCGGCATCGCGGGCAGGCTCGCCGGAGAGCGTGAGCGTCAGGCTCGCCTGCCGGCCCTCGTGCACCAGCCGGGCGAGCACGCTCGCCTTCTCGACGCTGCCGGCCTGACGGATGCGCCCCCGATTGAAGCGGACGAAGTCGGAGGCCTCGGCCCGCAGCCAGCCGCAGGCGATCTCGCCGGGGCGTGCCGCATCGCGGACATGCTCGAGCGCCGCCGCGAAGCGCGCCTCGAGCAGGCCGGTGGTTTGCGCTTCATCGGCGATCTCGGGTTTATCGCTCATGAATCGGCACCGAAGACATCGACATCGTCGAAAAGACACCAGGGTGCGGCGTGCCCGACGCGCACGACCTGCCCGGGCTCGCCCTTGCCGCAGTAGGGCGTGCCGAGCCGGCGTAGCTCGCGGGCCGAGCCGACCGCGGCGAGGCTGCGCCAGAAGGTGGCGGACACGCCACGGTAGCCGGGATTGCGCACGACCGCGCCGAGTTCGCCATCCTCGATCAGCTGGCCCCACTCGCAGCCGAACTGGAACTTGTTGCGCGAGTCGTCGATCGACCACGACACGTTCGTTCGCATCAGGATGCCGCGGCGGGTGGCGCGGATCATGTCGGCGAGGCTGGACTCGCCGGGCTCGATGTTGATGTTGCCCATGCGATCGATGGGTGGCCGATGCCAGCCGCTGGCCCTCGCGTTGGCGGTGCCCTCGAGGTGCCAGCCGGCGGCGGCGGCGCGCGCGACCGACAGCGGGCTGCCCAGGGGCCGACGCAGGATGCCCTTCTCGATGAGCATCACGCGCCGTGCGGGCTCGCCCTCGTCGTCGACCCCGTAGCTGGCGAACTCGCCGGTCACGCCGGGATCGAAACTGACGTCGAGCAGCGGCGAACCATAGCGATAGCTGCCGAACATCTCGGGCGTCACGAAGCTGGTGCCGGCGAAGTTGCGTTCATCGCCGAGGATGCGGTCGAGCTCGAGCGGGTGGCCGATCGACTCGTGGATCTGCAGCATCAGCTGGTCGGGCGCGAGCAGCAGCGAGCGACGGCCGGCGGGGCAGTTCGGCGCGGCGAGCAGCTGCAGCGCCTCCTCGCCGATCCGCTCGCCACCCCCGACGAGCCCGGACGCCTCCAGCGCCTCGATACCGCCCTGCAGACACAACCCGTTGTACTGACCGCCCAGCGTGCGGGTCTGCGATCGCCCGCCATCGGCGGCTGTCGCCTCGAGATTGGGTTCGACGAAGGCGAAGCGCTGGTCGGCAACCGGCTCGCCATCGAGGAACAGCCGCTGCGCGACCTCGACCTCGCGCAGCGTGGCCGCCCAGTGCACGATGCGCTCGTCGCGCCGCAGCGCCGCCGCTTCGCGGACCAGCAGCGCGAGAAGCTCCTGGCGGCTGGGCAGCGGCGCCTGCGTCAGCGTGGCCCAGTGCGCGCCACGTGCTGTGGGCAGCGGCAGGTCGATCCCCGCGAACAGGCCGGCACGCCCGACCCGTCCGGCCCACCCGAGGGCGCGGTCGGCGGCCGCCTGCAGGCCCGAGGGCGACAGATCGGCGCTGGCCGCGTAGCCGACGCCACCCGCATGCCACACGGTAAGCATCGCGCCGGCGTCGAGCGTGGCGGCGTCGGGCTGCACGACGCCGCGCAGCACCTGCAGCTGGCGGCCCTGCTCGGCCACGCAGCGCACCGCGACGCGGGCGCCGGCCGGCAGGCGAAGGTGGGGGATCGACTCGGGGAGTTCGGTCAGCATCTCGGCAGTCTAGCGCGCCGGCGAGGTGGCGCCAGCCGGTCGGCGCAGGCCGTCGATCGCCTCGCACAGCGGCGCGAGCGCCGCCGGCAGGCGCGGGCCCGGCCGAGCCAGCGCCGCCTCGGCACGCAGCCGTGCCAGGCGACCGGCCGGCGCGAGAAGCCCCAGCCCGCGCCAGGGCTCGTCGTCGCCCGCCGGATCGGCGAGCAGCACCGCCACCGGCCCTCGAGCGAGCACGGCCTCCAGGCCCACCTGCGCGCTGATGCCGGCCGCGTCGCCGAACAGGTTCGTGGCGCCGCAAAGGCGCAGCGCCTGCGCCATCGGATCGCGATCGCTGAGGGTCAGCAGCGGGCGCGACGCGAGCTGGATGAACAGCGGCACCGGCGCGGCACCGCGGTAGCGCTCGCCGATCGCATCGAGCGCAAGCCCCACGCCGCGCGCGATCGCTCGTGCGCGTTCGGGGTCGGGCGCGAGCGGAGCCATCCGGGCCGCCGCACGCGGCAGGTCGGCGAGGCTGCGGGGCTCGCTGACAAGGACCGCGATGCCCAGCGCCTCGAGCCTGGTGAGGGTCTCGCGGCGCAGCCCGGCACCCCAGACGACGACCAGGTCCGGACGCAGCCTGGCCAGCGCCTCGACATCGGGCGCCGGCCAGGCCCCGACACGCGGCAGCGCGCGCACCGCCGCCGGATGGTCGCTCTGCGGATCGACGGCGATCAGCCAGGGCAGCGCCCCGAAGACGGCCAGCCATTCGGTGGCGTGCGGCGCCAGCGACACGATGCGCAGCGGCGGCGCCGGCAAGCGCAGGGGCCGGCCCCAGTCGTCCACGAGTTCGCGCACCGCCGCCGGTGCCGCTGGCACCGGAGGTGGCGCCGCAGGCGCTGTCGAGCAGCCCAGCACGAGAACCGCAAGCGCGAGCAGCGCCAGCACCCCGCGCCCGGAGCCAAGCCCGACCCGTGGGCTGATCCCGTGGCCCGCGCTCAGCGGGTCCGCTCGCTGAAGCGAAGGCCGAGCCACAGCGTGCGCCCCGGCATCGCGTAGCCGGCAGCGGTCTCGTAGAAGCGGTCGGCGAGGTTGGCCGCGCGGGCGAAGAGCTCCCAGCCCGGGGTCAGGCGCCAGCCGGCGGAGAGATCGATCACGGCGTAACCGGGCATGATCTGACCACGCGTGTCGACCCGATCGCCCTGGGCGCCGACCTGCGCCCCGAGCCGCAAAGCCCCGTGCTGCCAGTCGGCGCCAACGGTGCCGAAGGCGCGCGCGCGCCGCGACAGCCGTTGCACCGGCAGGCCATCGTCACGCTCGCCACGGGCCTCCTGCAGCGTCGCCGACCCGCGCCAGCGCAGCCCGGCCCAGCCGCGCTGGACCTCGACCGTGGCGCCCTGCACGTGGGCACGCGCGAGGTTGCGCGGCACGTAGTCGGCATCGAGCTCGATCGCGTCGCGGATACGGTTGTCGAAGGCGATCAGCCGCACCTGGTCCCCGCCGGTGCCGCGATGCTCGAGGGCAAGCTCGACGCCCTCGCCGCGTTCGGCCCGCAGCGCCGGGTTGGCGCCGAAAGGACTGAAGAGATCGTCGAAGGTGGGTGCCCGGAACGACGACGCCCAGGACGCTCGCAGCCGCCAGGCAGGCGCGAAGGCCCAGCCCCAGCCGATCGCGGCCGTGGGCTCCGTGCCGAAGGAGGCGATCCGGTCGTTGCGCAGCTGCAGGCGCAGCCGGTGATCGGCGTGCGCGAACTCCCAGGCCGCGAAGGCTGACGCGGTGCTGCGGTCGCCTCGCAGGTAGGGCGTGGATCCATCGCTCACCCCGCTGCCGCGCATGCGCTGGTCGAGATGCTCGAGGCCGAGCTCGAGGCGACCGACCGGCAGCGCGAAGGCATTGAGCCAGAGCAGCGAACGCGATTCGGTCACCGGCGCGAAATCGAAGGCCTGGTAGCGATAGTCGATCCCGGTGAGCCCCGCGCGCAGCTCGGTGCTCCAGCCCGGCATCAGATGCCCGCGGGCCGACAGCGACAGCGCGCTGCTGCGCCAGGCCAGCCGCGCGCTCGCCGGCGTCGAGAAGGCGTCGTCGTAGTCGGCGCGCCCCTCGCTGGCGAGCAACGACGCGGCCAGCTGCCAGCCACTGTCGAGCCGGTGCGTGAGGCCGGCGCTCGCCGCCATGCGGCGGTAGCCGTCGCGGTCGGCCTGACGGTTGGGCGACCCCGGCCGCGTGGCATCGAAGCCGTCGCTGCGTTCGCCCGACACCGAGGCCGTGAGGCGGGTCCGGCCCTCGGCATCGGCGCGCGACAGCGCCGCCTGCCATTGCGCGCTGCCGTGGCTGCCGGCAGCGATCTGCGCCGTAGTTGCCGAGCCGGCACCGCCGCGCGTGAAGATCTGGATCACCCCGCCCATCGCCGCCGACCCGTACAGCGCCGAGGCCGGGCCGCGAACGATCTCGATGCGCTCGATCGCGGCAAGCGGCAGGTATTCGAGATTCGCACCGCCGCCGGCCGGATTCTCGAGACGAACGCCGTCGACCAGCACCAGCGTCTGCGCGGTCTTCGTGCCGCGCACGAAGACCCCCGAAAGCGAGGCCGGCCCGCCGTTCAGCGAGCTCTCG
>JBIIHU010000391.1:0-2841 GCA_044235405.1 Burkholderiaceae bacterium | reverse complement strand
ACCGGCGCGGGCTTCAGGGCAGCGGGCTCCAAGGGCGCAGCTCCGAAGGCCGCGCCGAAGACCCGCACCACCCGGCGCGGCGACGCCGCGGGAATGCCCGAGCCACGGCCCCGGCGGCCCGGCCGCTCGCCGGCACTGCCCTCGCCGGCCGCCCGACCCGGACGCTCGGGCCCGCGTCGCTGAGGAAACGAACGCCGCGCGGGCGCGCCGGCGCGCGCGGGGCCCGGTGCGGGCGCTCGAATCAGGCGTAGCGCACCTCGAGGATCTCGTATTCGCGCACGCCGCCCGGTGCCTGCACCTCGGCGACATCGCCCGCGTACTTGCCGATCAGCGCGCGCGCGATCGGGCTCGATACCGAGATTCGCCCGGCCTTGATGTCGGCCTCGTCGTCGCCGACGATCTGGTAGGTGACGGTGTCGCCGCTGCCGAGGTCTTCGAGGTCGACGGTCGCGCCGAACACCACGCGGCCTTCGGCATCGAGCAGCTTCGGGTCGATCACCTGGGCGTTGGCGAGCTTGCCTTCGAGTTCCGCGATGCGGCCCTCGATGAAGCCCTGGCGCTCGCGGGCGGCATCGTACTCGGCGTTCTCGGACAGGTCGCCCTGGGCGCGAGCCTCGGCGATCGCGGTGATCACCGCCGGGCGATCGACACTCTTGAGGCGGTGCAGCTCGTCCTTCAGCAGCTGGGCGCCGCGGACGGTGAGCGGGATGGTGGGCATCGGTTGTCTCCGGTTCGAAGATGCCGACGGCGCATGGCGCCAGGCGCCAGCCCCGCCGGGGGCACGGCGGCCGGCGGGGCTCAGGCCGCCAGGCTCTGGTGCAGCTCCTGCAGACTATAGACATCGAGGGCGCGCAGGTGTCGCATGCCCTCGACCGCCGCCCGCGCCCCGGCGAGGGTCGTGTAGTAGGTGACCCGCTGGGCGAGCGCGGTGGTGCGGATCGAGCGCGAATCGGCGATCGCCACACGCTTTTCCTCGACGGTGTTCACGACCAGCGCAACCTCGCCGTTCTTGAGCATGTCGACGACGTGCGGGCGCCCCTCCTGGACCTTGTTCACGACCGTCACCGGGATGCCATGCGCGGCGATCGCGGCCGCGGTGCCGCGGGTCGCCACCAGCCGGAAGCCGAGCTCGTGCAGCGCGCGGGCCACCGGCACGATGCCGGGCTTGTCGGTGCTGCGCACCGAGATGAAGGCGGTGCCCGAGGCGGGCAGCCGGACGCCCGCGGCAAGCTGCGATTTGACGAAGGCCTCGCCGAAGCTGTAGCCCACGCCCATCACCTCGCCGGTGGATTTCATCTCGGGGCCCAGGATGGTGTCGACCCCCGGGAACTTCACGAAGGGGAAGACCGCCTCCTTGACCGAGAAGTAGGGCGGTGTCACCTCGGCACCGACGCCCTGCTGGGCGAGACTCGCGCCCGCCATGCAGCGGGCGGCGATCTTGGCCAGGGGCAGGCCGGTGGCCTTGGACACATAGGGCACCGTGCGCGAGGCCCGCGGATTGACCTCGAGCACGAAGACCGTGCCGTCTCCGCCGCTCGCATCGCGCTGGATCGCGAACTGCACGTTCATCAGGCCGACCACCTTGAGCGCACGCGCCATCTGCTCGGTCTGGCGCTTGAGCTCGACCACGAGGTCGGCCGACAGCGAATAGGGCGGCAGCGAACAGGCCGAGTCGCCCGAGTGCACGCCGGCCTGTTCGATGTGCTCCATCACGCCGCCGACGAAGACGCGCTGGCCGTCGGACAGGCAGTCGACGTCAACCTCGATCGCGTCGTTCAGGAAGCGGTCGAGAAGCACCGGGCTGTCGTTGGAGACCTTGACGGCCTCGCGCATGTAGCGCTCGAGGTCGCGCTGCTCGTGGACGATCTCCATCGCGCGCCCGCCGAGCACGTAGCTGGGACGAACCACCAGCGGGTAGCCGATCTCCTGGGCCATCGCGATGGCTTCGGTCTCGGTGCGCGCCGTGCGGTTGGGCGGCTGGCGCAGGCCGAGCTTGACCAGCAGCTTCTGGAAGCGCTCGCGATCTTCGGCGACGTCGATGCTCTCGGGCGACGTGCCGATGATCGGCACGCCGTTGGCCTCGAGGGCCTTGGCGAGTTTCAGCGGCGTCTGGCCGCCGTACTGCACGATGACGCCGAGCGGGCGTTCGCGATCGACGATCTCGAGCACATCCTCGAGCGTGAGCGGCTCGAAGTAGAGGCGATCGCTGGTGTCGTAGTCGGTCGAGACGGTCTCGGGGTTGCAGTTGACCATGATGGTCTCGAAGCCATCCTCGCGCAGCGCGAGCGCCGCGTGCACGCAGCAGTAGTCGAACTCGATGCCCTGCCCGATCCGGTTGGGTCCGCCGCCGAGCACCATGATCTTGCGGCGATCGGTGGGCGCGGCCTCGCACTCGTCCTCGTAGGTGGAATAGAGGTAGGCGGTGGTGGTGGCGAACTCGGCCGCGCAGGTATCCACGCGCTTGAACACCGGCCGCACGCCCCACTCGCGACGCAGCTTGCGGATCTCGGCCTCGGTGCTGTCGAGCAGGTAACCCAGGCGGCGATCGGAGAAGCCCTTCTTCTTGAGCCACAGCAGCGTGGCACGGTCGAGATCGCCGAGGGTGCGGCGGTCGAGCTCGAGCTCGATGTCGACGATCTCCTTGATCTGCGACAGGAACCAGGGGTCGATGCGCGTGAGGGCGTGCACCTCGTCGAGCGTGAAGCCGGCGGCGAAGGCATCACCGACATACCAGATGCGCTCGGGGCCGGGCTCGCCGAGCTCCTCCTCGATGCGCTCGCGCTCGGTGGTCTTCTGGTTCAGGCCGTCGACGCCGACCTCGAGGCCGCGCAGCGCCTTCTG
>JBIIHU010000147.1:0-9479 GCA_044235405.1 Burkholderiaceae bacterium | reverse complement strand
CGACGCCCTCGAGGCTTGCGACGACCTGGTCGGGCATTGCCTGTCGAATCGCGGCAGGCTAGCTCGCGGCCTCGGCATCGAGCCCGCCGCCCACGCCGCTCATCACCGCGTTGAATCCGCCATCGACGTAGGTGATTTCGGCCGTGATGCCCGACGCGAGCCCCGAGAGCAGGAAGGCCGCCGCGTTGCCGACATCGTCGATGGTGACGTTGCGCCGCAGCGGCGCATGGGTCTCGACGACCGAGAGCATGCGCGAGAAGCCCTTGATGCCGCTGGCCGCGAGCGTGCGGATCGGGCCGGCAGAGATGCCGTTCACGCGCAGGCCGCGCGGCCCGAGGCTTTCGGCGAGGTAGCGCACGCTCGCCTCGAGGCTCGCCTTGGCGAGCCCCATCGTGTTGTAGTTGGGAACCATCCGCTCCGCGCCGAGATAGGTCAGCGTCAGCAGCGCGCCATCGCGTCCCTGCATCAGCGGCAGTGCGGCCTTGGCGAGCGCTGCGAAGCTGTAGCTCGAGATGTCATGCGCGACCCGGAAGGCCTCGCGCGACAGCCCCTCGAGGAAATCGCCGGCGATCGCCTCGCGCGGCGCGAACGCGATCGCATGGACCAGGCCGTCGAGGCCATCCCAGCGGCTGCCGAGCTCATCGAAGAGTTGGTGGATCTGGGCGTCGTCGGCGACATCGCAGGCAAAGACCCGATCCGAGCCGAAGCCCGCGGCGAGATCGGTGATCCGCTCGCGGAAGCGCTCGTTCTGGTAGGTGAAGGCGAGTTCGGCTCCCTGGGCATGGCATGCCCGTGCCACGCCGTAGGCGATGGAGCGATTCGAGAGCAGACCGGTGATCAGGATGCGCTTGCCGGCGAGGATACCCATGACGATTCCTTGAGGCGCACTCGGTGCGATGAGCGGGAAAGCCCATGATTCTCGCACGCCGGGATCGCGGCTCGCGACCGGATCTCGCGTGGCTGGCCGGCGCCCGCCGGGGGGCGCAGCGCGCAGCAGTTCGATACCGCGCTCCGATTAGAATCGCGATTCCGGTCGCTGCAGGCAACTGCCTTGCGCGATCCCGCCACGGAGCCCTCATGCCCGCCAGCCGCCCCAGCCCGACGAAGTGCCGTCGCCGCCGCCTGCCTGTCGCGCTGGTCGCCGCCGCGTTCCCGGGCCTCGCGTTCGGCACCGACGGCGCCGCCAACCCCTACGGACTGGCCGCGCTCTGGGCCGGATCCGACATCGTTGCCAGGGCGGTGCTCGTCGTGATGCTGCTGATGTCGATCGCGAGCTGGTACGTGATCATCACCCGCGCGTTCGATCAGGCTCGCATGCTTCGGCAGGCCCGTACGGCTCGGGAGGCCTTTGCGCAGGGCGGTGATGACGCCGCGCTGCTGGGGGCGCTGGTGCCGGGCAGTCCGTTCCGGCACGTGGCCGAGAGCGGCCTCGACGCGCTTCGCCGCCACACGCCAGTTGCCGCGCGGATCTCGCTTGACGACTGGCTCTCGCTCGGACTGCGCCGAGCCGGCGACAGGGTCCAGTCCCGCGCCCAGGAAGGGCTCGCGCTGCTCGCGACGGTCGGCTCGACCAGCCCCTTCATCGGGCTGTTCGGTACCGTCTGGGGGATCTACCACGCCCTCACCGCGATCGGTGTGGCCGGTCAGGCCTCGATCGACAAGGTGGCCGGTCCGGTCGGCGAGGCGCTGATCATGACGGCGATCGGTCTGGCGGTCGCCGTGCCCGCGGTGCTCGGTTACAACTGGCTGGTTCGACGCAACCGCGCCGTGATGGAGGCCGTGCGCGGCTTTGCTGCCGACATGCACGAGCGCCTGCTGGCGAGCGACTCCGCCCCGGAATCAGCGCGTCCTGCGCACTGAGACGTCCATGGCGCTGGCACCCTTGCAGCACGACGGCGGGGACGACGCCGTGATCGCGACCATCAACACGACGCCGCTGGTCGACGTGATGCTGGTTCTGCTGATCATCTTCCTGATCACGATCCCGGTCGTGACCGCGACGATTCCGGTGCAGTTGCCGCGCGAGCGCATCGACAGCCGCGAGACCCGTCCCGAGACCGTGGTCGTCACCGTCGATCGCGAGGGCCATCTTTTCTGGCATGACACGCGCGTTGCCGACGTCGCCGCGCTCGGCGAGCGTCTTCGGCGCAGTGCGGCGCGCAAGCCCCAGCCCGAGGTCCAGATCCGCGGCGATCTCGATGCCCGTTACGAAGGAATCGGCAGGGTGCTGCTGGCATGCCAGCGCGCCGGCATCGAGCGGGTCTCCTTCGTCACCGAGCCGGCCGCCCGCGAGCGCTGACATGGGGCGCATTCAGGACGGCGACGCCGATGATGACGAGCCCGCGGTGATGCTCGACATCAACACCACGCCGCTGATCGACGTGATGCTGGTCCTGCTGATCATGCTGATCATCACGATCCCGGTCCAGCTGCATTCGATCGCCCTCGAGCTGCCGAGCAGGCCCGCGTCGGCGCCGGAGCGTATCCCCGAGATCATCCGCGTCGACATCGCGCGCGACGGCACGATTCGCTGGCAGGCGCAGGCCCTCGTGAGCGCCGACGAGCTGCAGAGCCGCATGGCGCAGGCGGCGGCCCTCGCAGTCCAGCCGGAGCTTCATCTTCGCCCGGATCGCGACGTCCGGTACGCGTCGGTTGCCGCGGTGCTCGCGCAAGCCCAGCGCGCGGGCCTCACGCGCATTGGCGTGGTCGGCTCGGAGCAGTTCGCCGAGTGAGCCCCGATCCGTTCGTCGCGCGCCCGGGGACGTCGGCGCGGCGGGTTGCAGGCCTCGGCATCGTCGTCGGCTTGCATGTGCTGGCCGCGTGGGCGCTGCTTGCCGGGCTCGCACGCCGCGAACCGCCGCCCGAAACGCGCGGTGTCGAGGCCCGGATCATCGCCGAAGCTTCGCCTGTGCCAGCGAAGCCACCGCCCCCGCCCCCGCCACCGCCCCCGCCACCGCCGCCGCCACCGCCACCGCCCCCGCCACCGCCACCGCCGCCGCCGCCGCCGCCGCCACCACCGCCGCCGCCAGCACCGCCACCGGCCGCTATCGCGCCGATCCCTCGGATGCCCGTATCCGCGCCGCTGCCGGCTTCGCCCGTGCCAGAGCCCGCGGCGACTCCCGGCTCGCCACCGCTGTCCGCGGCGGTCCCGGTGCCCGCGTCACCTGCGCCCGCGTCGCCGCCTGCGGGTGGCCTGACGAGCAGTGCAGCGCCTGTCGGCTCGTCGCCGGGCGCCCAGCCGGGCGCGTCGCCGGCCCCGCGCGCATCGCTGCGACGCGGCGTCACGCCGCTCAGGCAGGTCCGTCCTGCCTACCCGCCGCTGGCGCTGCGTGATGACGTCGAGGGCGATGTGGTTGCGCGTGCAACGGTCGGGCGCAATGGCCGGGTGATCGGCGTGCTGATCGTCTCGGCGCGCCCTCGAGGAGTCTTCGAGCGGGCGGTCGAGGCGGCGCTGCGCCAGTATGAGTTTCCGCCCGACGACGCGGAGTATGTCGTCGAGGTGCCCTTCAGCTTCCGGCTGGAGTGAAAACCTCGAAGGAGCCGCAGGCCCGGGGATGCCTTCGAAGGTTCCGGGCGCTCAGGTGCGCGCTGCCGTCCGCGGTCGGGCTGCTGGCGTCGCCTGTTTGACCGGCCGTCCCTTCGCGCCGTCGCGAGCCGCGGCAGTCTGCTTGCGAGCCTTGGGCTCGACGGCTGCGCGCTGGCTCGCGTCGCGCGCTGTCCGGGTCCTCGGGGTTGCGACAGCCGCTGCCGAGGCCGCGGTCTGCGTGGCCTCGCTTGCGGTCGATGTCTTCAGAGAAACCGGTTGCGACACGACCGTGCGCTGGCCATCCTCGGTCGTGAGCAGGGTCTGCGTGCCGGCCGGCTGAACCAGCAGCCGGGCGCCACGGGTCACGCCGTCGCGCAGGTTGTTCCATGCGGCCAGCGTTGCCGCCGGGATCCGGTACCGGCTCGCGATGGACGCCAGCGATTCGCGCTTGCCGACGGTGTGGTAGCGGGCCGGCTGCTCGATCTGCTCGTAGACACGCGGTGCGACGAAGTGCTCGATACGCTCCTCGTCGGCGCTGCCCGACGCATGGGGCGCGAGCAGTCGGGTGCCGGCGACAATCCGCGCACCCTCGCGCAGGCCATTGGCCCGCCGCAGTTCGACGACGCTAACCCCGACACGCCTGGCCAGGCTCTCGAGACTCTCGCCATCCTTGAGCGTGTAGGGCTCCCAGGTGGCAAAGGCCTTGCTCTCGGCGGCATGCTGCTCGATGGCCGCCTGGAAGCGCTCGACGCGGTCGGCCGGGAGCTTGATCTGGTTGTTGCGAGTGGCCGAGATGACCGGCCGGTTGTGCGCCGGATTGAGCGCGACGAACTCATCGACACTCATGCCGGCGAAGCGCGCCGCGAGCTCGAGGTCGATCGGGCGGGTCTTCTCGACCATCGCGAAATACGGGCGATTCGGTACCGGGGGGAGGTTCAGGCCGAGTTGCTCTGCACGCAGCACGATATTGCGCAGGGCCATCAGCTTGGGCACGTAGTGGCGCGTTTCGGCCGGCATCGAGAGGCTGAGATAGTCGCCCGGCTTGCCCAGCGACTGGTTCCGGCGTACCGCACGCGCAACCGCGCCTTCACCCCAGTTGTACGAGGCGAGCGCGAGGAACCAGTCGTTGCCGTGCATCGCGTGGATCTTCTGCAGGTAGTCGAGCGCGGCCCGGGTCGACTGCACGACATCGCGACGGTTGTCGACCCACCAGTCCTGGCGCAGGTCGTAGGCCCGGCCGGTCGACGGAATGAACTGCCACAGCCCGGCAGCCTGCGCGGGCGAAAGCGCGACCGGGTTCATCGCGCTTTCGACGAAGGGCAGCAGCGCGAGCTCCATGGGCATGCCGCGCTTCTCGAGCTCCTCGACGATGAAAAACAGATAACGCCCGCCACGCACGAACATCCGTTCGAGGTAGGCGGGGCGCGCGAGGTAGAAGCGCTCCTTTTCGGCCACCAGCGGCGATGCGAGTTCCGGCATCGCGAAGCCGTTGCGGATTCGCGTCCAGAGATCGTGCTCGGGCACCCGGGGTGCTTCAGCCGACGTAACATCCTGCGAAATGACGGTCGGCGTTGCGCGGGCCGACTCCGCCTCGGGCACGGGGGTGGCCGCCGGCTGCGCCGGCGCACTGACCGGGGCTGCGGCAAGGGCCTGCCCGGGCTGCACCATCACGGAAGCGGGCTGCCTTGGGGCATCAAGCGACAGGTCTCTCGCGGCCGCCATCGGCGCCGGGACGTCCGCTTCCGGGGCACCGGGCAGGCTGGCACACCCGGTTACCAGGACGAGAAGCAGCGCGGCGATGAACGACGGCAGGGAGCGACGGTGATGCATCGGCGAACGACCTCGGTGGACGGGTTCGCCTGGCGCGGGCGAACGCGCCGCGATGCTAGGCGAGGGCCGCAGGCGGGTCAAGCCGGTCACCGGTCATCGAAAGACGTTCTTCCAGGACCTTACCTCCGCGAAACATTCGACCGTCGATGCCGGCTCCCGGCCCAGCCGCTCGGCGGCCGATTGCCGCACCGCGGCCGCGTCGGCCCGCAGGAACGGGTTCGTCTCGCGCTCGACCTCGATGGCCGAGGGTACGGTGCGCAGGTCCTGGGCGCGCCGCGCGACGGCGTCGGCCATGCGCTCGGCCAGCAGGGTATTGCCTGGCTCGACCGCCTGCGCGAAGCGAAGGTTCGACAGCGTGTATTCGTGGGCGCAGTAGACCAGCGCCTCGCCGGGCAAGGCCGCGAGGCGCTGCAGCGAGGCGAGCATCTGTGCTGGCGTGCCCTCGAAGATGCGGCCGCATCCCCCCGCGAACAGGGTGTCACCGCAAAAGAGCGCAGGACGCTCGTCTCCCGGGACTTCCGCACCGAAGTAGGCGATGTGCCCGCGGGTGTGGCCCGGCACGGCAATCACCTCGAATTCGACGTCGAGGCCTGGCGGGACGATGCGCTCGCCGTCCTCCAGTGGGTGATCGACGCCAGGGATGGCCTCGGCGCGGGGCCCGTAGACGGTGCAGCCCCAGGTCGCCTTGAGGGCGGCAACCCCGCCGGCGTGGTCCGGGTGATGGTGCGTGAGTAGAATCGCGGTCAGGCGCAGTCGCTCGTCGCGAAGCGCCTCCTCGATCGGAGCGGCGTCCCCGGGGTCGACCACGACGGCCGAACGGCCGTCAGCCCCGCGAATCAGCCACAGGTAGTTGTCGGCGAAGGCCGGGATCGCCCTGATGCGTGCGTGGGCGGGCGGACAGAAGACGAGCGTCGAGGCAGGCACGTGCAGGCTCCCGTGGGCAATTCCCGATGGCCCCGGATTATAGGGATCGTCCGGTGAATCTGGTCTCGGAACCCGGCTGGTGCGACTGGCTAGATTCCCCGGCGGGGCGCTATCTGCTCGCCTGGGAGCAGGCGCAGTGCGACCGCCTCGTCGACGATGTCTTCGGTTTCTACGCGCTGCAGTGCGGCATGCCCGCCCTCGACGGCCTGCGCCACAGTCGCATCTCCCGGCGCATCCTCGCCTGGCGGCCCGGCGATGGCGAACCACGAAGCGATTCCCCCGTGAACTTCGAAGGCGGCCCGCGCGACGAGGCACGAATCGCGAGCGTGCGTATCGACCAGTTCATGGAACTTCCCTTCGGCGACCAGACCCTCGACCTGCTGGTGCTGCCTCACGTGCTCGAGTTCGAGCGGGCGCCGCACCAGGTCCTGCGAGAGGCCGATCGGGTGCTTCGGCCGGACGGCCGCCTGGTCGTCATCGGACTCAATCCGGTCAGCCTCTGGGGTGCCCGGGAACTGCTGCCGACGCGGCTCGCGCGCGCCTTCCTGCCGAGGCACGAACAGCTGATTACCCTGCCACGGCTGCGCGACTGGCTCGAGCTGCTGTCCTTCGAGGCGGTCAGCCTCGCGCATGGCTGCTACCGGCCTGCCTGCCGCACGCAGGCCGCCCTCGACCGAAGTGCCTTCCTCGAGCGCGCCGGCGATCGCTGGTGGCCGATATGCGGCGCGGTCTACGCGCTGGCAGCGATCAAGCGCGTGCGCGGTCTGCGGCTGGTGGGCAAACTGCGTCGAAGCCTCGCTGCGTCCGCGCCTGCGACCGTTGCGGGAACCCGGCGGGGCGCCCATGCGGATCGATCCTGCCGCCCGCGGGGGACCGCGGAGCGGTAGCATCGCGGCCATGAACGACGCGACATCATCCGATCCGGCCCCATCGGAGCCGATCCACATCTACACCGACGGCGCCTGCAAGGGCAATCCCGGGCCCGGTGGCTGGGGCGCGCTGCTGCAGTCGGGCACCCATGAACGGGAACTCTTCGGGGGCGAGGCGCAGACCACGAACAATCGCATGGAGCTGCTGGCGGTGATCCGCGCGGTGCAGGCACTGCGGCGGCCCTCCCGGCTGGTGATCCATACCGATTCGCAGTATGTTCAAAAGGGCATCTCGAGCTGGATCCACGCCTGGAAGTCTCGCGGCTGGCTCACCGCCGATCGCAAGCCCGTGAAGAATGCCGACCTCTGGCGCGAGCTCGAGTCTGTCTGCGCGCCCCATGCCATCGAGTGGCGCTGGGTCCGCGGTCACGTCGGCCATCCGGGCAACGAGCGAGCCGATGCGCTCGCCAATCGTGGCGTCACCCAGGCCGGCCGCTGAGCAGGGGCGGTCAGCGTCCGGTCCGGCGCGAAGCGAGGTGCTCGCGCAGGCGCCTGGCGCCCTCCTGTAGCACGGGAATCGGGCGGGCGAAGCACCACCGCAGCCAACCCTCGGCTTCGTCGCCAAAGGCGGCACCGGGCGCGAGGCCCAGGCCCGCCGCCACGAGTTCTCGCGCAAGCGCGGTGCTGTCGTCGATGCCCGGCGGGCGAAGGAAGAGGTACATCGCCCCGTCCGGCAGCCCGACGGTGAGCCCCGGAATGCTCGCGAGTGCCGCATGCAGCGCGTCCCGGCGCTCGCGCAACGAGTGCACGAACCGCGCCACTGCGGGCTCGCCCTGCGTCAGCGCCGCGATCGCGGCGCGCTGCACGAAAGGGGGCGCACACGAGGTGTTGAACTCGATCAGCTTGCCGAGATCGTCGCTCAGCGTCGGCGGCACCACCAGCCAGCCCAGGCGCCACCCGGTCATCTGCCACGCCTTCGAAAAGGTGTTGGCGACGATCACCCGGTCCTCGCTCGTGGCGAAGTCGAGCATCGAGGGGGCCGCCCGCCGCCCGTCGAAGATCAGCCGCTCGTAGGCTTCATCGGAGATCACCCAGATACCCAGTCGACGCGTGTGCGCGAGCAGGGCCTGCATCTGGGTGGCGGGCATCACCCAGCCGGTGGGATTCGACGGTGAATTCAGGATCAGCGCGCGCGTGCCCGGCACGAGCGCGTCGAGCAGTTCGTCGAGGTCGAGTTCCCAGCGGCCGTCGGGCTGCGGACGAAGGCCGACGCGGATCACGTCGGCGCCGAGGATGCGAGGGATCTCGACGAGGTTCGGCCACACGGGTACCACGGCGGCGACCCGATCGCCGGGTTCCACGACCATCTGGGCCGCGAGCATCAACGCGTTGACGCCCGCGCTCGCGACCGCGATCCGGCCGCTGTCGACCGGCTGGTGGAGGCTGCCGAGGTAGGCCGACAGCGCTTCGCGCAGGGGCGCGATGCCGAGGTTGTGCGCGTAGAAGGTCTCGCCCGCGGCGAGCGCGTCGATGGCCGCCTGCCGGATGAATTCGGGGGTCACGCCATCGGGCTCGCCGAACCAGAAGGGCAGCACGTCTGGGCGGCCGAGTGCGGCATTGGCGATCTCGCGGATGCGCGATGCGCCCAGCGCCCGCACGGCCGGCCGGGCGGCAGGACCGGACCGGGCTGGCTGATCGACGCGGAGGGCGTTGTCGTGGTCGAGTTGGGGCATGACATTGGGGCCCGTCGGGCACGGTGGAAGGGGATGAAGGCGACGGATGGCGCGCTGTGCTAGATTGGTCGGCTGTCGAGCGGCGCTGCAATGGCGCCCGGGTAGAGGGCCTGGATGAAGCGAATCTTGGTGTCGGTGGCGGCAGTCGCAGGTCTGGTGGCCCTCGGGTGGTGGGCCTACGCGCATTATCGCGGTGGTGCGGCCCCGGCCCTCGAAATCGGCGCCAGCGCGCCTGGCGCCGCGGGCGCGGCCGGCGGCGCAAAGGGGGCCGACCCTGCCAAGGGCGGCAAGGCTGGCGAGGCCGGAGCGCGCGGGGCGCCTCGAGGACCTGTCGGTGTCGAGGCTGTCGCGGCGACTCGCGCGGCGCTCGCCGAGGAGGTCGGGGCCGTCGGCACGCTGCGAGCCAACGAGACCGTGGTGGTCCGCCCCGAGATGGCCGGTCGCATCGTGCGAATCGGCTTCACCGATGGTGCCCGGGTGCGCAGGGGCGACCTGCTGGTGGAGCTCGATGCGTCGCTGCTGGCCGCGCAGGTCGAGCAGGCACGAGCGGAACTCGCGCTCGCGCGCTCGAACTTCGAGCGGACCGACGACCTCGCC